>NZ_DATIDM010000052.1:0-5223 GCF_035456225.1 Flavobacterium sp.
CAGAATATATTTTTGGAACATCGGCATACTCCAAAATTTGTTTCCAATATTCTTCTAAGCTTTTAGGCCTTGGTCGCCAGTCTGGATCTGCTACATTCTCCAGAGCTTGTTCCCAATTCTTTTCTGTTAAAAAAGCAGTATCAATTTCACAACCGGAAAGCTTTTTTATGGGTTTTAAATACACATATCCGTCATAAATATCTTCCAAAGTGAAGTTTTTATACCCCATTGAATAATAACTATCGTCCCGTAATTTACCCAAAGGCGTGTTGACCAAATCAAATCCCACAGGTTCATTGTTCCGTTTTTGCATTATCGCTTCTATAGCGCCATTTGCAGGCGAAACCATATTCGGTTTGGTGTCGGGCAGATTCATAAAAGGTTTGTGCAGAAAAATGGTGAATACTTTCTGCGGATATTTGGCATACAAAAGGTTTCCGAAATAACCATTTTCCAATCGGACAAAATCTTCTCCCAAGAAATCATACACCGGGAATTTATATCTCGTAAAAGCATGGATATCTCCTGTTAGTATCAAAATCTTTTCCCCTTTTGCAACAATTTCTTTTTCAACTATACCAAAACGATATGCTTCGGTATTTCCTTTATAGAAAACTTTTTTCATCTTTTCGGGAGTACGATAACCTGAAAATGAAGACCAATTATAGCGATAGCTTAAATTTAGAATTCGGAATTTCTTCGCCGATTTGGAAAGTGATCTATTGAATGACCAAACAGCTTTATACAAATCCGTATAGCCTTTGAAAACCCAACCCGAATTGTAATTGAACATCAGTTTACGAGCTAAATCTTCATTGTATTCCGGAGCCAAAATTAAGGAATCCAGCGTTTTTTGGTTTTCGCTTGCACCAAATTCCATTCCGATGATAGTAACTCCATTTTTATACAAAACAGGAATCAGGCTTTTTACCAACTCCAAATTTTCCTTAACTCGATGCTCTTCGGATAAAAGGATTATATCTTTTGAAGCAAATTTTGAAACAATGTATTCCTGAGGTGACATTTTATTTTTCGACAAATATTCAATTGATTTATCGATAGCTTCCGATTGTGAAAACAAACACAGCGGAACGATCATTAACAGAAACAGAATGATTTTTTTACACATAACAGTATCTTTTAAATTTATAAATAATCAATTATAACAAAAAACGGTAAGTCGCTTTTAATATGAATGTATTCTGAGGTTGTTTACCCAAAATTTGCGCATCCAGATTTACGAACAAATCATCTGCTGGACTTCCCGAACCATTTGTACCTTGCGACCATACCAAATAAATTTCGGATCCTGGTATGTATTCCCAACGCAGAACCAAATTAGAGCGAAACTGAACAAAAGAAAAGTCCGGATTAAAGAACGAATAATCGGTGGTTCCATTCTGATTTTCATCTACACTATAAATATTGGTATTGCTATCAAAAGAAATTTGATTCGCTGTATAAGTAACCGTCCGGTCCTGATAATAAGATGCTCTCGGATTTGTAACATAGTTAAACTTCGAATATTTACCAGTTGAAGCAAATGGCTGTCCATAATACTGAATGGTAAAATTTGGGTTGATGTTGTAATTCAACCGCAATGATGCACTCACTGTCTGCTGATCCAAATGGGACGTGATGTACCTCATTCCTCCTTCAAAAGGAGATTGGGTTACATATTGTGTCTTACTTTGATTGATATTAAAATTAGGGTTTAAAGTAATTGACAACGCATTAGTCGGCTGGTACGTCAGACTCGGATCCAATTCCTTGTATGAAAACGAATTATTTTTCCCTTGTGCAAAAAATATACCCGCTTGAAAACGAAGTTTTTTGCGTGTATCGGTACCAAAAGTATTATAGCTCACAAACTCTTCCGAAAACCGAAATTTGGGTCCACCCTGCAAATAAGCGTTGTTGTAAATTCTCGGTTTGTAGGAGAAGCCAATGTTGGCCCACCAATTATTAGTGAACTCCCCTTTTCCCAAAAGATCATAATAGGTTCGGTTATGGAAACCTCCGAAATCATAAGTAACAAAAGGTTCAAAACGTACCATTCCGCTTCTGAAAACACCAAAAGGTTTCAGGGATTGATAACTGACATATAACGTCTGTCTGATTTCATCGGCCTGACGAAGAAATCCAATATCGTTGAGTTCCAATTCCGGTGAACGCCAAGTCAGTCTCGCATTATATCTCCAATGTCCTTCGGAAGCTTTTCCGGCCTCAATCTTACCGCCTGTTCCGGTCAAAGAAGTCCGATCACTATCCACTGAAACATAATCGGCATCAACCCTTTGAAACAAATGGGATATTTCTTTTTGCGTGTTGGTTATGGATTCCTTCGAACCGGAAACATGACTGCCTACAATATTTCCGGCAACATAATATTTCCGGTCGTTCCAATTGTGTTTAAAATCAAGTCCTGCCGAATAAGCCGCTTTTCGTAAAAAAATGAATTGTGGCTCATCTGTATTTCTATTGGTTGCGGTTACAATCGCTCCCAAAAAACTATTCCGTTCATTAAAATCTTTTTGGACACGTCCCACAAAATAATTCGTCAACGGTTCCACCAACAGTTCTTTACGAGCTGTACCGTTGTCTATTTTTGCAAATTCATCTGCGGTTACACTCTCCAATATTCCCAAAGACCAGCCGTTTTTTGTTTTCCCACTGAATTTTGCCGCACCCAAAATAGTGGAATTTTGCGGCCGCTTAACAAAATCCTCTTTTTGGGTTGTAATAATTCCCTGTGGACTTCGTCCAATGCGTCTGGAATAAAACAGATTGTCTTCGTTGTTTGCAAAATTATAATCAAAAATATTCTTGTTTTCGATAAAAAAAGGACGCTTCTCCTGAAGAAATACCTGAAATCCATCCAAAGCAATTACTGCCGGATCAGCCTCAACCTGGCCAAAATCCGGATTAATTGTCAAGTCCAATGTCAAGTCATTCGTGATTCCAATTTTGGCGTCAAGCCCGGCATTCACATTAAACTCCTGCCCTTCCCGAAACGGATTACCAGATTCCTGTTCGTACGTATCATACTGAGTAAGGAAATAGGGCTGAATTTCAAGTTGTTTTTGCGGTTTCAAATTTATCAGACCCTGCAAACTCCCAAACTCACTTACCCACCCAGGGGCATCGGCGGGAATACGTTGCCAAACCGAACGCTCTTGCTTTCTAAAATACCGGCGCGTAGCCTGAAAACCCCAAACCTGATTCTCGCTTGCGCTGAATTTCAACTGGCTCAGCGGTATTTTCATTTCGGCGGTCCAGCCTTCGTTATCCACATTGGTTTTAACATACCAAATGGGGTTCCAACTGGCATCCCAATTATTGCCGTTATCTGCAATAAATTCGTCACTTTTCACACCCGATGCCGATATTGTAAATGAAAACCCTGTGCGTTTATCATGATAGCTATCGATATTCACTTCGACAAAATCACCATCAAAACCATCGCGCCTCGATAAACGTTTTACAATTTTATCTGGCTCTTTGTCGTAACATTTGAAAGCAACATACAGAAACTTGGAATCGTACAATATTTTAAATTTAGTCTGTTCAGTCGGGGGAGTGTTTTCGTCGGGAAGATTTTCAATAAAATCCGTTTGCCAATCGACAATATCCCAACTGGCATCTGTCAAAAGCCCGTCAATTATTGGCGCTTTAATATTTTCTAATGATTTTGTGGTATAAACTCTCTTTTCGTTTTTGGACATATCTTGTCCTGAACAGAAATAAAAAGAGAATAGGAATACCAGCAAAAACCGTATTTGCTGATTAATCATACAATTTTATTTATGTCAAATTAATTTACAATCTGATGTGTCTGATAGTTATTTAGAAAGCAATTCGATGGCATAACAATTCCCATCGGCACTGCCAAAGTAAACCGTGTTGTTTGCCACAAAAGGAGAAGAAACAATGGAGCCTAATTTATAAAACTGATCCATCACTGCTTTATTGGTGTCATACAAGGAAATATCGCTGTCTTTGACAACAAAAGCAAAATCCAGAAGATTGTTATTTAATATCTGCGAAGCAAACTGCTTTCGGCTTTCGGTACTAAAACTATTCCATTCCTTACCAAAAGATTTAGTATTCACAGCAAAAAAATTACCCGTAAAATCTCCAAAATAAGCGGTTTCGCCCGCTATTGCAGGAGAACCATACACATACCCATTTGCTTTAAACTTAAACAATTCCTCACCTGTTCTGGCATCCAAACCCAATAATGCATAGGTATCCGAAGTCCCCACATACAAAACGTCATTTACAACAACGGCCGTACCCAATATCCAGGAATACGCAGCATCGTACTTCCAAACCAGTTTTCCGGTTTCGGCATTAAGAGCAAACAAAAAGGGATCACGAGCTCCAAAATAAACCATATCGTTCGCAACAACCACACTGGATTCTATTCCTTTGAAACCTACTTTTGTTGTTGTTTCAAATTTCCAACGCTCTTTTCCAGATGTGATGTCAATGGCATATAAATTAGCATCCCAACTGCCTATATACAGTGTGTTTTTATATAGAACCGGACTGCTGTGAATGGATTCTTTTGCGGTAAACTTCCACTTTAGTTCGCCTGTATTGGCGTTCAGCGCGTACACATTACCGTCACTGCTTCCAAAGAAAACAGTCAGATTTTGTTTATCAGGGTTTATGACTGGCGACGACAAAAAGAAATCCCATAAATCCTCCATGTATTTATCGGCAGGTTTCAGCCCCAAGAAGCCTACTTCACCAACCCACTTTTCACCTCCTGTTTTGAATTTCCATTTCAAATTACCGGTTTTAATATCAATGGCATAATAGTAGCCATCAAAACTGCCCGCATAAACTGTGTTTTGGAAAATAGCCGGAGAGCTGTGCACAGCTCCTCCGGTTTTAAATTTCCAGCGCGTTTTACCTGTCTTTTCTTGAATGGCATACAGATTTCCATCCTCACTGCCTATATACACAGTTCCTTCATTTACAATTGGAGAAGAAAAGATTTTTCCGTCAGTTTTAAAAGCCCATTTCAAATTACCCAAAGGCTTATAATTTTCGCCTTTAAATACACGATTTTGAAATACATTCACAGTTGATTTTTCCTGTTGTCCAAAAACAGCAATATTATTTATTCCAATAAGAAGTACCGTCAAGGCTACTAAATAGGGGTGTCTCATTATAGGGGGCTTTTACAGTTAGCAATCAGTTGAATTTAAATAT
>NZ_DATIDM010000053.1:0-8738 GCF_035456225.1 Flavobacterium sp.
AGCTGTTTTTTATTTTCTTCTTGATGCAAAAAAACGCTTCATTAAATCTGCACATTCATTTTCCATAACGCCACCCATGACAGCGGTTTTCGGATGCAGTTTCCCACCCATGGTCATAAAGCCGCGGTGTTCATCACGTGCACCGTACACTATTTTGGTAATCTGCGCCCAATATAAAGCTCCGGCGCACATCTGGCAAGGCTCCAAAGTCACATAGAGCGTACAGTCTTTCAAATATTTACCCCCCAAAAAATTAGCGGAAGCCGTTATGGCCTGCATCTCGGCATGGGCTGTGACATCATTAAGCAATTCGGTCAGATTATGCGTGCGGGCAATCACGCGATTGTCGACCACCACAATGGCGCCCACGGGTATTTCACCTTTCTCAAAAGCAACTTCGGCTTCCTGAAAGGCTTTCTTCATAAAATATTCGTCGGTGAAAATATTTTCCATGGAAACAAAATTACAATTTCAAATCGTACATTTGTCTAATGTCTGATAATCTCTTACAAAATATCCATAACCCAACCGATTTAAGGAAACTTTCACCGGAGCAATTACCGGCTTTGGCAAAAGAGCTGCGGGAATTCATCATCGACATAGTTTCCAGAAAAGAAGGGCATTTGGGAGCAAGTCTGGGCGTCATTGAATTAACCATTGCATTGCATTACGTTTTCAATACTCCTGAAGATTTATTGGTTTGGGATGTGGGCCATCAGGCATACGGACATAAAATACTAACCGAACGAAAAGACGTTTTCCATACCAACCGCCAGCTTCATGGCATTTCCGGTTTCCCGAAAAGAAGCGAGAGCATTTATGACACGTTTGGTGTCGGACATTCCTCCACTTCCATTTCAGCAGCTTTAGGAATGGCACTGGCGTCAAACCTGAAAGGAGAAATAGACAAACACCATATTGCGGTGATCGGAGATGCTTCGATCGCATCCGGAATGGCTTTTGAAGGCCTGAACCATGCTGGTGTTACCGACGCGAATCTGTTGGTCATCCTGAATGACAACGCTATCGGCATTGACCCGAGTGTCGGTGCCTTGAAAGATTACCTGACTTCGGTTAAAGAAGGGAAAAACCCAAAAGAAAACAACATCATCAAATCATTGAATTTTGATTATTCCGGTCCGATAGACGGACATGATTTCGATGCACTTCTGAAAGAACTAAACCGGTTAAAACATAAAAAAGGACCAAAATTCCTGCACATCATAACCACCAAGGGAAAAGGAATGCAATTGGCTGAAGAGGATCAGGTAAAATACCATGCTCCGGGAAAATTCAACAAGGAAACCGGGGAAATCCTTCCCAAATCCGAAGAAAACCTTCCTCCTAAATTTCAGGATGTCTTCGGACATACACTAGTGGAATTGGCAGAACAAAACGAAAAAATCATCGGAATCACACCCGCCATGCCAACAGGCTCCTCAATGAAATTCATGATGGATGCTTTCCCGAAAAGGGCCATTGATGTAGGTATCGCCGAACAACACGCCGTTACTTTAGCAGCAGGAATGGCTACGGAAGGAATGATAGTGTTTTGCAATATTTACTCCACTTTCATGCAACGCGCATACGACCAGTTAATTCACGATGTTGCCCTACAAAATTTACCGGTGATTTTTTGTTTGGACAGAGCCGGATTGGTTGGAGAAGACGGCGCGACACACCACGGCGCTTATGATTTGGCTTATTTGAACTGCATCCCAAATATGATACTTTGTGTCCCGATGGATGAATTGGAATTACGGAACATCATGTACACAGCCCAATTGGGATTAGAGCATCCGATTGCCATACGTTATCCGCGCGGGAGAGGCAATGTGATAGACTGGAAACAACCTTTTGAAAAGTTAGAAATCGGAAAGGCCAAATTACTTCGGAAAGGTTCAAAGACCGCTGTTTTAACCACCGGTTTTATCGGCAATAATGCTATACAGGCATTGGATGAAATCGAAAATCAAGAGCTGTACTCGCATTACCACTTCCTATTTGTAAAACCCTTGGATACGGAAACATTAAAAACCATCTGCGAAAATCACGAGCAAATCATCACCATTGAGGAAGGCACAATCATTGGCGGTTTCGGGAGTCTGATTTCCTCATTCTGTACGGAAAACAACTATTTAATTTCTGTAAAAAAAATCGGAATTCCGGATATTTTTATCGAACAGGGCACCGTTTTGGAGCAACAACAAATTTGCGGCATCGACGTTAATAGTTTGAAAACGATTTTCTCAAGTCGTTGAAAATGTTCATTTTTGCACCAAATTTAACCTAACCTATTGCCATGAATTCCTTGAAAACCTATTTATTAGGATTAATCTGTATTGTAACATTTCAGAAAACTATTGCCCAAGATGTGATCCGTACCTCTGTGCCGGACACCATAAAACGATGGGAGAAAAAAAACAATTTGGGACTTGATCTTACCCAGGTAGCGTTTGTCAACTGGAGTGCCGGTGGAGAAAACGCCCTTTCAGGGATCTTAAAAGGATCTTTCATACGAAAGTACACCAAAGGACGTTTCGTCTGGCATAACGAACTTATTGCACGCTACGGACTGAATAAGCAGGACGGCCAAGAAGCGAGAAAAACAGATGACGCCGTTCAGCTCAATTCGACAGCCGGTTTTAAGACAGACACGATATCGAATTGGTATTATTCAGCCAAATTCAGCTTCAATACGCAATTCACAAACGGTTACGCCTATCCGAATACCGATTTGGCCATTTCAAAACCTTTTGCTCCTGCCTATATATTTTTAGGGGTTGGTACCGAATACGTGAAAAAAGAAGGAGAAGGTGGATTCACAGCTTATTTCTCGCCTTTAACCTTTAAGACCACGCTTGTTTTAGACGAACGCTTGGCGGATCAGGGAGCTTTTGGAGTTGATAAAGCGGTCTACGATGAAGCCGGAAACCTTATCAGTCACGGTAAAAAAACCAGAACCGAAATGGGTATTTTGGTTACCAACCGATATAAGAAAGAAATCGTCAAAAACATAATGCTAGACCATCGATTGGTATTGTACAGCGATTACATAAATAATTTCGGAAACATTGATGTTGACTGGCAATTGCAATTGGACATGATCGTCAACGCGCATGTTCGCGCCAATGTTTCCACTAATGTAATCTACGATGATGACATCAAATCTAAAGAGGATGTTGATGGTGTGCAGGTGACTCGTGGTCCGAAAGTCCAGTTAAAGCAAATATTAGGCATAGGATTAACCTATGAATTTTAAAAGAAAAAAAATCTTACATTTACATTTTTAATTTAAAATCGAATTCTATTGAAATAAGGACAACAAACTAAACAGCAACAACAACACAACCAAAAATGAAAACTATTATCGACCAACTCAAGGAGTGCATCAGGTTACATCCTTCCGTTGTATACGGCTCAATTGGTGTTAATGCCACTTGGAACAGGACGCAATGCATTATCCTTTCCCAAATTATTTCCGAAGCCTTATTAAAAGCCACTTCACCCAAGGAATCTAAAAAAAACAAAGCCAACCTGACCATTTCAGGAATGACTTTACAAAGAATCTTCAATGACGGGTACACCGAAAAAGAAAACCCCGATTTGCGTTTTTTGAAAACATTGGACAAATTGGCAATTTTTTTGGGACATTCATCCCTGAACGACTTCCTGGCACATCAAAAACAACAGGAAGCCGAATCGAATAAAGCCCAAAACAAACCTTTACCTGAAGGTTTTGAAAAACTAATACTGAATCATTGCTTCGAAGAATTTAAATGCCTTAAAATGCTTCCAAATATCAATTTAACCGAATTAACAAACTACACTTTCGAAGATTCGCCCCTGACAAAAAGAATTACCGATGCGCTCCACAAATATGCCGACTTAAACTTCAGGGTCAACACCACGGACAACCGCTCGAATTTTGAAGTCTACGATTTTAAAATGATCAGTTCCGATGAAAATTTAGTGGTTCTATCCGCCAAGGAATTCTGGAACATTCAATGGACAGATGAAAGCAATAACCCGGTCAGGATATACAATAAAATCAACAGACAGACTTATTTCATTAAAAAAAGAGACGGTGTATGGAAAATATGGGACAATCATAACCCGGACTACAATGGACTTATAGCGGATGTTGAGGAAACCCATTTCCAACAAAACATTCTAATTTAAAAATAAAAAAGGGAACCCGTTTGGATTCCCTTTTTCTTTATTTACTTCTCAATTCTTAGTTAAGAATGATTTTTTGCGTATGACTAACATTGTCACCGTCAACCTTAATCAGATACATTCCTGATTGCAGATTACTTAAATTGATAGCGCTTTCTGCATTGAAATCATTTACATCCTGATTGTAAACGCTTCTTCCGTTTAAGTCAAAAACCTGAATAGACAATTTACCGGAATAATTGCTGATAGCGATATTCAACTGTCCTTTTGTAGGGTTTGGATATACGCGAATACTTTTATCATTGAACAAATCATATACCCCTGCTACACATGATGCAGGAATAGTGAAATCTTCTAATTGATCCTGAATACCGGCAACTCCAGTCCAACCACGTGAATCAGCATTAACTCCTAGTCCGCGTCTTGCAAAAGTCTGCCAAATCATACAGTAATTCTGTCCTCCTGTAGTTGCCTGATCTGCGGCAATAATAGCATCACGAGCCGATGTAAATGTAGGATTACATCCGTCTAATTTAATTGCATCCAAAACTAAACGCATTACTTTATTGTTTCCACCGTTTCCACTGTAGATATCAGGATCGTAACCGTATCGGTCAATATAATTCCAAGCCAAATCCCATAACATTACAGCCCAAACAGAACCCACGGAGTGAACATCTACTCTGCTTGTTCCTCCTGAATCTACATACCACATGTCATTAGTATCCCCAAAAGTATGCGGATTAACAGCCATATTTGTAGAATATCTGTACTCTCTGATTCCGCTTCCTGTTGGTGGTTGATTTGCGGCAAAAGTTGCAATTCCTCTTGCATCATTTCTGGTGTCTCCAGGTTTGATCTGCATCATTAACCAGAACCAATCGGACCATCCTTCACCTTGTTGTTCAGCACTTCCTGACAAGCAGTTGCCTGATAAACGTGTTGAAATACCGTGACCATATTCGTGAGCAATGATTCCATTATCAAAATCTCCGTCAGAATTAACGAAAGCAGTAGCAGGTCCGGAAATTATTCCCGTCATTGTTCCGGCGCTTAAAGCCGCAATTAACGCTTCACCTTCTGCCATCGTAATACTTACTGCTGGTATTGTGATTGTCGCGTCGGCTCCACCCATTATGATACCTCCGTCAACATTGTTAACCATAAGCACCGCTATCGCGCCCGCTTGTTGTGCAAATTTTACTTTTTCGACAAACGTACAATCCCCTCTTCTGATGATAACAATCTTACCATTCAGGGCAGCTGCATTAATAGCGGCAGAACAAGCATCCGAAGAATCCGGAGCCCCATCATCAAATAAAGCGTATGTACCGCTTATACCTCCCGGAGAGGCAGGCAAAGCCACATGTCCAGGGTTAAAGTTATTATCTGTAACTGTATAGATTCCTGCTACTGATGCAGGCGCACTGATTGTCATGGTAGGTTTCGGTCCTGCATCCCATAAATACATCTGCATTCTTGGCGCAGTTCCGTCCAACGGAGTAGAGAAGTTAGCGTTATTCAAGTTTGGAGGCGATGCCTGAGAACCATCTTGTGCGTCGGCATTAACCGCATCGTTCCCTAAAGCAGGACGGTTATAATTAGTAGTCTGGAAGTTTTTGTTTGCTTCTGTAAATCCATACTGATACCACAAATCGTGCATGATATTATTCATGTAGAATAAATTTGTCGTAGCGGCCGGCAAATACGTACTTGCAGCGACTCCTGTGCCTCCATAAGGAAAATCAAATGTCAGGTTCGGATAAGTTCCTCCACTGACAAAAGTACCACCGGCATTATTAGCATCCACATCGTCCTTGGCCATTACGTTGTTACCTCGTGTATTACCATACTGCGTAGTAATCGATCCACCCCCAATTGTACTATTAATATTATGCCAACCATTAGGTGAGGCATTAGAAGTGAATTCTGGATTTGTTACAAGTACTCTGGGGCTGTGATTTGGACTTTCATAATTCCAAGGAATAACTCGGTAATTTGTAGTACCCGGATTCATCACAACAGAAGTAGTGTTTGCAAAAAAGGATTCTGTAAACTTATTAACATAATGGCTGTGTTCCGTGTGGTTACCACCAAAATTACAGGTCAACACCATATCTTTCTTCTCAAGAAGTGCACCCGTTAAAGCATCAATTTTCAAGTTCCAAAGATGGTTAAGATCTTGAGAATAAAACTCATAATCCCAAGCCAACTTCAAGGTATTTTCATCCGTATTGAAATAAACCAATTCCGCTCTGATTGGGAATTCAGACTGAACACCATTGCTTAATTTGTATTCATTTCCAGTTTTTTCGATGATTTGAGCAGTAAATGGAGTCTCATTTAGCAGAGGCAAAACTCGAAGCAATGCATTGGTCACATCGAATGAAGGGGCAACCGCATTAACTTTCTGACTGATGTTAGGAATAAAATCCTCACCTCCATTGATAACCTTACCGTTTTTAATCCAAAAATTAGAATCAGAATTAAAAACCTCGATACCGTTGTGACGCTGTTTAACGTGATAGTTATTAATCCCCGTAGATTCGGAACTAAAATCATTCACGATAACCAAATCAGAAACATCTTCTGTCGTCAATGAAAACTTGGAGCGGTTCTCACTTGCATACGCTTTTATTTTCTCTATTGGATTTTGAGAAAAACCTAAAAACGACGCCAGAAAAAACATACCAATTGTAATTTTTTTCATAGCTATTATTATTATCTTTTAGTTAAGTACCACAAAATTAATCATTTAATTCTGTTTTTAAAATATTTTAGAAGAATTTAAAGTAATTCAACTAATTCCCTGAATAATTTTAAATAATTGCAGCGCTTTACCGTCAGTCAGCATGGAAACGAAATGACAGATATGCATCAACCGTTCGTACAGACTCATTTTTTCGGTCACGAACTTTTCCGGAAGCAATTTCAGGATCAGTTCGTCGTAATTACTGGACCTGCCTTCAAATTTGTTGTTATAGGCTGATGAAAACTTATCCAAAAGTGTATTGATTACCTGATAACCAACAACTTCTTTTTCAACTACTTCCCTGCTTTGATAAATATTTTTCACACTGATTTTGATAATATCATTCATCTGTGCATTAAACTCACTTTTTTCGGTTAAAGCATACGGAAATTTACCTTCCAGGATCAGTTTTTCGTTTGCAATAAAAACTTTTACAGCATCATTTATCAGACTTCCGATAGCCAAAGCCCTCAAGTAACTAATCCTGTCTTCTTTGGTAATAAGCGATTTGTACTTATCCGCATCAATACTGTTTTTAACCAGCTTGATAAGATATTCCAAAGCAAATTCCTCCTGGATCAAACCAAGATTGATTCCGTCTTCAAAATCAATTATAGTATAACAGATATCATCGGCAGCTTCCACCAAATAGGCCAGCGGATGTCTTTCAAATCCAATATCATCCCCGGATTTATTGTTAATCATCCCCAATTCAGAAGCCACTTCTTTAAAAAAAGGCTTGTCCTGCTGAAAGAAACCGTATTTTTTATCGGCTATATTCTGGGTAGGTTTTTTAGGTAAACTTTCCTTTGGGTATTTCATGAAAGCGCCAAGCGTCGCATAGGTTAAACGCAAACCGCCTTCTACACCGGGACGCGAACCTGTTACCACGGAAAAACCATTGGCATTTCCTTCAAAATCAATCAGGTCCTGCCATTCTTTAGGTGTCAGTCGGTCTTTGTACTGCAGTCCGCCACCCGTTTTAAAATATTCCCCGATAGCTTTTTCACCGGAATGTCCAAAGGGTGGATTTCCGATATCGTGTGCCAAAGCGGCCGCAGCAACTATCGCACCGAAATCATTCATATGATAACCATGGACTTCACTCAAATGAGGATATTTTTCAAGGAGCTGTTTCCCAACCAAACGCCCAAGAGAACGTCCGACAACAGAGACTTCCAAACTATGCGTTAACCGCGTATGGACGAAGTCGGTTTTGGAAAGGGGAATAACCTGTGTTTTATCCTGCAGGCTTCGGAAAGCTGAAGAAAATATGATACGGTCGTAATCAACCTCGAAACCCAAGCGGGTATCATCCTGTTCTTTTCGTAATCGTTTGCTTGTATCGCCCTGCCTTCTTAACGACAATAGCTGTTCCCATTGCATCATAACCTAAAGTTTGAAAATTTAGCGTTACGAATGTACAAATTGCAAATTGAAATCAACTATATATTTTTTTGCATGCAAACACTGCTTTCAACACCAACATATTGCCCATATCTGGGTATTTGAACATATCCGACCTTTTTATACAAAGCAATGGCGTTTTCTAGCTTAAAAGAAGTTTCCAGTATACAGGAAGTAAAATGCAATTCTTTGGCCCAAACTTCCAGTTCCTCTAAAACTGCCATCGCAATACCTTTGTTCCGATGGTCCGGGTGCACAAACATTCTCTTTATTTCACCAGTTTGAACATCGTATGGCTTGAGCGCCCCGCAGCCCACAGGAATATCATTCTCATAACACAGAATTACATTTTCAAAGTAAATCTGATTAAATTGTGCAAAGAAATCCTTTTCATCACCAT
>NZ_DATIDM010000054.1:0-19987 GCF_035456225.1 Flavobacterium sp.
ATTACACTAAAAAAGAAAACGGAAAAATCCCGGATTACCGCTACCAACTGCTTTGGGAACCTGAAGTATCACTGAATGAAAAAGAAACGACGCTTTTTTTCTATTCTTCTGACATAAAAGGAATCTTCGAAATCTCGATTGAAGGTTTTACAGATAAAGGAGATGCCGTATCGGTTAAAAGAAGCATACTCGTAGAATAATCAACCGAAATATCTGACATTTAATCGATTTACAGAGGCAACATCATTTTTCTGAAAATGAAAGTAAGTAAATTTATGTTCATCTTAAAAATCGGACAGCATGAGAAAAATTATTTTTCTTTTCATCATTGGTTTATCTTTCTTGAGTTGCGCGGATGACAATAATTCGTCATCATCAATCCCTGCTGATGAGCAGCTTTCCACAGGCCCCGAAGCAAAATCCGAATACGATGCCAGCAGCTATGGGGTATATAAAGGTATTTTTATTGGTTCGTCAGGAACCGTCTATGTAAACATTTACAACAACGGATTGGTTTCAGCAAAAATGAAAATCAACGATGTCGATTATAATTATACGACAACCGAAAGTGTAAGTGAGGGACAACCTATAACAGGTTTAACATTTACAAGCGGAAGTTCCTCATTTGATTTTAGTGTTGATGCCGATGGCGAAAATCCAACTATAGACAATTTAAACATCAGCGGACACCCTAACCCATATGCACAGATACTCAAAGAATATTCTTTTGAACACATCAAATGTTATCTGGGCACTTTTAGCGGGGATGACAGCGGGGTCTTCAATATCGCCACAACTTCTAATCCTGAAACTCCAAATGACAATTACACACTTGGATTGGCAGTTCCGACCGGTGAAATAAACGCAATTTATCTGGACGGCATCGTAAGCGGGACATCTATTTCAGGCACGTTCGAAGGAGGCACATTCTCTGGTACTATCAGCAAGAATACCATGAGTGGAAATTGGCAAAACGAGACACTACAAAGCGGAAGCTGGACAGCTACGCGAAAATTATAGGGTTAGTTATTCTGTTTTAACAGCTCTTTCAGCATTTTTTTTCTGGGAGAGCTGTTATTTTTTAAAAACAGTGTAACTTTTTCTGCATTATAGACGTATAACAATCTGAACACTTAAAAGACAAGGAGATTCTTAGATGAGACAACTTAAAATCACCAAGCAGGTTACCAACCGTGAAACCGCTTCTTTAGACAAATACCTTCAGGAAATTGGGAAAGTTGATTTAATTACTGCAGATGAAGAGGTAGAATTAGCACAGCGAATAAAAGCCGGAGACCAGAGAGCATTGGAAAAGCTGACAAAAGCCAACTTGCGTTTCGTGGTTTCAGTAGCAAAGCAGTATCAGAATCAGGGATTGACTTTACCCGATTTGATTAACGAAGGTAATTTAGGGTTAATTAAGGCCGCGCAACGTTTCGATGAAACCCGCGGGTTTAAATTTATATCGTATGCCGTATGGTGGATCCGTCAGTCGATCCTTCAGGCATTGGCCGAGCAGTCGCGTATTGTTCGTTTACCATTGAATAAAATTGGTTCGATTAATAAAATCAATAAAATGTATGCTTTGTTAGAACAATCTAACGAGCGTGCTCCTTCAGCAGAAGAAATTGCACAGGAATTGGACATGACAGTTAATGACGTAAAAGAGAGCATGAAAAACTCCGGCCGTCATTTGTCAATGGATGCCCCGCTTGTGGAAGGTGAAGATTCTAACTTGTATGATGTATTGCGTTCAGGCGAATCACCTAATCCGGACAGAGAATTAATACACGAGTCGTTGCGTACAGAAATTGAAAGAGCTTTAGAAACACTTACTCCGAGAGAAGCCGACGTAGTTCGTTTGTATTTCGGTTTAGGCGATCAGCATCCGATGACTTTGGAAGAAATTGGAGAAACTTTTGATTTAACCCGTGAGCGTGTTCGTCAGATTAAAGAGAAAGCCATTCGCAGATTGAAACATACTTCAAGAAGTAAAATTCTTAAAACTTATTTAGGATAATTTGAAATGTCAAAAAAAAGTTGTAATTTAAATTGTTTATTTTAACTTTACGCACTTGAAATTTGACCTCTATTCCTGAAAATATTAAAAATAACAACAGTTTCAATAACTGTTCGTTTTTTGATTGATGATTGAAACTCCGGCTGATTACCGGAGTTTTGCTTTTTATTAATCAAAACTCCAGTCTGTTCGCGTTAAAACGCTCGGGTTTCCGGAGTTTTGCTTTTTATATCACGCCCTGTGAAATGGTTATCAATTCATCGAAATTCTAAAACCGCTTAACATACCCTACAAAAACACGTAACCCATTATCAATAACTTTAACTATCTTTGCACAACAATACAACAATACAACAACACAACAATACAATTACAAAATGAGCAAACAAGCAATTATAGCACCATCGGTACTTGCAGCAGATTTCGCCAACTTACAGCGCGATATCGAAATGATCAATAAAAGTGAAGCCGATTGGTTCCACATTGACATTATGGATGGCGTTTTCGTTCCGAACATTTCTTTCGGGATGCCGGTTTTGGAAGCAATCAATAAACATGCAAAAAAAACCATTGATGTTCACCTGATGATAGTCGATCCGGATCGCTACATCAAAACATTTAAAGAATTAGGTTCCGATATTCTAGTGGTTCATTATGAAGCCTCCACGCATTTGCACCGCACTTTACAGGCTATCAAAGCTGAAGGCATGAAAGCAGGAGTGGCGCTAAACCCTCATACCAGCGTATCACTTTTGGAAGATCTTATCAATGATATTGATTTGGTTTGCATTATGAGTGTTAATCCAGGTTTTGGAGGTCAGTCTTTCATTGAAAACACATATAAGAAAATAAAACAACTTAAAGAAATCATCATTAGAAACGGCGCTTCAACCCTTATCGAAATTGATGGAGGAGTAACCAATAAAAACGCAAAACAACTTGTTGAAGCAGGTGCAGATGTATTGGTAGCCGGAAGCTACGTTTTCAGGGCAGAAGACCCTATTGCAACCATCGCAGATTTGAAAAAAATCACTGAAATATAATAAAAAAGGCGCTTAATTTCAGCGCCTTTTTTTATTCATACTGGTCAATCAAATACCTGATTAAATCAGTTGTAGTCACCATACCTATCAGTAAATCACCTTCGCAAACCGGCAGCGCGTGAAACTCCCTTTTTGCCAGGATTTCGGCCGCCTCTTTTATTGAAGTCTCCGGTGTTATCGTAACCAACTTTTTAGACATAACCTGCTCAATGGTAAACATGTTATAAACGGTCACATCAACCACTTCATCTTCGTCATCGGCGGCATCTGCATAAGATATCTTAAGCAAATCCGTATAACTCAAAATGCCTAAAATTTTATTCCCGTTAACCACAGGAATGTGGCGGATTTTATGTTCCTTAAACAAACTCTCGGCTTTAGTCAAATCGTCTGTCAAATTCAGTTTCACAATATTCTGCGTCATGATGGTGGACACGTCTACATGTTTTTTCATAGGACTATTATTTTGACAATGAGAAAATTACATCCATAAAGTTACAAAATAGACAACAAATATCCGACCTTATCAGAATTTTATATTTCCGGCAATTTCCTGCAACATCACTTCTGAAATTTTGGCCTGAAATTTGGCACTGGTATTTCTCGCTTTAACATTAATATAGTTCTCCTGCGCGTTTCTGAATTCTATTGTCGGAATCGATCCTAATTTGAATTTCTCCACTGTGATTTCAAGATTCTTTTTGGCAATCTCTTCATTGTGTTCTTCCAATTTAGCCAAAGCCACATTGGTCAGATACATTTGATACGTCGAATGCAGTTGAGAGTTTACCACTTGTTTTTGTTGTTCTATAAAAAGCGTAGAGTTTTCAACCTGAAGTTTGGCCACTTTTTCATTTTTTGTTTGCAGAAACCCGTTAAAAATATTCAACGAAGCCGATACACCGTAATTAAACCCATTACTTGAAGACTGCGAAACGAATCCTAAACTGGACTCTGATTTATTGAAATTATAACCTGTATTTAATCTTACCGTGGGGTACCTTTCTGCCTTCACCTGCTTTAAATCCAATTCGGCTACTTTTTTATTGATTATAGCCAACTGCAACTGCAGATTTTGTTTTTCGACCAAATCCTCCAAATCCTTCAACTGCAATTTGTCGTCAACATGAACTTCTTCCACTACAGTAAAATCGGTTGCCATATCACGCGCTAAAAGTTCGTTCAGATTTACTTTTGTGATTTGAAAAACCTGCTTAAGCAACAAGATATTAGACAAATCCTGATTCAAATCAACCTCCGCGTTTAACACTTCCAGTTTGGAAGCTTTCCCTATCGAAAAACGGTTTTCTGCCAACTTTAATCGCTGTTTGGAAATCATAATCGTCGTATCCAACGCCTGAATCAACTGTTGTTGTTTTACTAAATCGTAGTAAGTAGTCATAACGTCACTGACTTTCGTCAAAACCATCAGTTTTAATTGTGTCTCTCCTTGTTTTTCAAATGTTTTCAACTGATCATAACGGGCAAACATTTTAAAACCATCAAAAACGGTCCATCCTAAATTCGCACCGTAAGTCATTGTGTTGTTTTTAGCATCATTCAGTTCACGGACCTCACCCGTTGACTGTGTTTGCTTGGTATTTTGGATATTATTGTTCTGACTGAATGTTCCATCTATCCTAGGCAACATCCCCGCATTAGCAATACTTTTATTCTCTTTGCTAACTTCCAGTTCATTTGCGGAAATTTTAATATCGTAATTATTTTTCAATGCAATCTGCACCGCCTCCTCAACCGTTAAAACCTCCTGGGCTCCACAGTTGAAAACAGCCGTTAACAGCAATGCTATTTGATACAAAATTTTATTTTTCATATTTATCGATATTATCAAATTCAGGTCGGTGTTTCTTTTCCCTTGACCACATTAAATAAACAGCCGGAATCACGAATAACGTTAACAATAAAGAAAACAAAGTTCCGCCAACGATAACTACCCCCATCCCAATTCGACTGGTTGATGCAGCTCCTAAAGACAATGCAATAGGCAACGCGCCCAAAGCAATAGCCAAACTCGTCATTAAAATAGGACGCAATCGGGATTCGGAAGCTTCTAAAATCGCCTGATATTTGGGTTTCCCCTGTTCCCTCAACTGATTCGCAAATTCTACAATTAAAATACCGTTCTTCGTCACCAGACCAATCAGCATCACTGTTCCGATCTGACTGAAAATATTCCAGGTTTGTCCGAACAACCAAAGTGAGAACAACGCTCCCGCCACCGCCATCGGCACCGTTAAGATAATAATAAATGGGTCTATAAAACTTTCAAATTGAGCCGCCAATATTAAAAATATCAGCAACAATGCCAACCCGAAAGCAAAAGAGGTATTCGAACTGCTCTCTTGAAAATCTCGTGATTCGCCACTTAAATCGGTTGTAAAAGTATCATCCAATACTTTTTCCTTAATACGCTCCATGGCATCAATCCCGTCTCCGATACTTTTCCCTGGAGCCAGACCGGCAGAAACCGTCGCCGACATATAACGATTATTGTGATATAACTGCGGCGGACTGCTTTGCTCTTCCACGGTAACCAAATTATCTAACTGAATCAATTGCCCGCTGGAACTTTTCACGAAAATCGAAGTCAGATCCATTGGTGCATTTCGGTCTTTTTTATCGAATTGACCCATTACCTGGTATTGTTTACCGTTCATCATGAAATAACCAAAACGCTGTCCGCTTAAAGAAAGCTGTAACGTTTGCGCAACATCGATTACCGAAACACCAAGGCTTTGTGCTTTTTCCCGATCGATGGTCACATATATTTCAGGTTTGTTGAATTTCAGGTTGACATCCGAATTGGAGAACGTCGGATCATTTTCCACTTCATCCATAAACTGCGGAATCTTCTGTTCCAGTTTTTTAAAATTCGGCGCTTGAATCACAAACTGAATCGGCATTCCACCTCTTCGGTTTACGGCAATTGTCGGTGATTCCGAAACATTTAATTTCGCTTCCGAATATTGCTTGGTCCATTTGGTCAGATTTTCCGCAATTTCTTTTTGCGACTTTCCCCTTTCCTCCGGCTGAACCAAGGCTATCCTGGCTCTCCCTGAATTTACAGAAGAAGATCCAAACCCGGGAGAAGTGATAATCAAACTTACTTTTTTCTCCGGAATCGAATCGTTTACCAGCTCTGTCAGTTCGCCCATAAAACGATCCATATAGTCATACGAAGCACCTTCGGGGGCAGTTACGTTTACGCTGATAAAACTACGGTCGTCGTACGGAGCAGTCTCTTTTTGAAGAACATTGAAAAATATAAAAATCAATCCGAAACAGCCAATCAATATTGGGAAACTCAACCATTTTTTCTTCATAAAAGCCGTCAGTGTTTCGGCATAAGACGAATTCATTTTCTGAAAAAACGGTTCAGTCAAATCGTAAATTTTAGATTTTTTCTGCTCGCCGCCTTTCATCAGATAAGCGTTTAGCATTGGCGTAAGTGTTAACGATACAAATGCCGAAATCAATACGGCAGCACCAATCACCACACCAAATTCACGGAACAATCTCCCCACAAATCCTTCAAGAAAAATCACAGGAAGGAAAACCGCTGCCAGAGTGATCGAAATGGAAATTACCGCAAAGAAAATCTCATTGGAGCCTTTTATAGCTGCTTCGATAGGTGTCATGCCCTCTTCCACTTTCTTGAAAATGTTTTCGGTCACCACGATTCCGTCATCCACTACCAGCCCAGTCGCTAATACGATTGCCAGTAATGTTAGTACATTAACCGAAAACCCGCACAAATACATGATGAAAAAAGTTGCAATTAATGAAACCGGAATATCAATTAGCGGACGGAAGGCAATCGCCCAATCCCTGAAGAACAAATAAATAATCAAGACTACAAGAACAATGGACAACAGCAAGGTTTCCGCTACTTCCAGAACGGCTTTTTTCACAAAAACCGTGTTATCAACGGCAATATTCAGTTTAAAATCTTTTGGCAGATCTTTTTTTAACTGATCATATTTCTCATAGAATTTTTCGGCAATGTCGAGATAATTGGTTCCGGGTTGCGGAATAATGGCCAAACCTACCATCGGCTGACCGGAATCTGACAATTTCGTTTCCAGATTTTCCGCTTCCAAAGAGGCTTTTCCTATATCGCTGAGGCGGACAATTTTATCCCCTTCCGCTTTAATGATAATATTATTGAACCCTTCTTCCGTAGAAATATTTCCGAGGGTCTTCACTGTAAGTTCGGTGTTGGCACCTGTTAATTTTCCGGAAGGCAGTTCTACATTCTGCCTATTCAATGCAGCACGCACATCCGCCACCGTACAACCGTAAGAAGCCAGTTTTACCGGATCAATCCATAAACGCATGGCGTATTTACGCTGTCCCCAAATCTGAACACTACTCACGCCCGGAATCGTTTGCAGACGTTGGGAAAGTACATTATCAGCATAATCCGTCAGTTCAAGAACATTTTTATTGTCACTTTGAACCGTCATGGTAATAATGGGTTCCGAATCCGCATCGGCTTTAGAAACTACCGGTGGCGCATCAATATCCTGTGGCAGACTTCGAACTGCTTGCGACACCTTATCGCGAACGTCATTAGCAGCCTCTTCCAGATTTTTATCGAGATCAAATTCGATATTAATATTGCTTCGTCCCTGACTGCTGGAAGACGATATATTTCTGATCCCATCAATGGAATTTACCGCTTTCTCTAAAGGCTCAGTAATTTGAGATTCGATAATATCAGCATTCGCACCGGAATAATTCGTCTGCACCGATATTTGTGCCGGGTCGATGGATGGAAATTCACGCACTCCCAAAAAAGTGTACCCGATGATTCCGAAAAGTATCAGCAACAGGTTGAGTACAATGGTAAGTACGGGTCTTTTTATACTTAAAGTGGATAAACTCATAATCTGTACTTTTATCTTACTTTAAATTTACTTTTACAGGCGAATCTTCTTTCAGCATCATAACGCCGCTGGTTAAAAGGGTATCCCCTGCTTTAAGACCGGATAACACTAAAACCTCTTTGTCGGTACGGGCTCCGGTTTCCACCATCACTTCTTTTGCTTTTCCTCCAATCGAAATAAACACTTTTTTTCCGTTTTGAACCGGAATCAAAGCTTCGGTCGGCACCAATAAGGCATCATTAATTTTATCCAACGGCAATGCAATGCTTGCAAAAGTCCCCGGAATCAGTTTCCCATTTGGATTATCAGCAATGGCTCTCATTTTTAAAGTTCGGGTTTCCACTTCAATTCCAGGTTCGATGGCATAAACTTTCGCCAGAAATTTTTCAGTGGAACCCGCCACGGTGAATGAAAGTTCGGTATTGATCTTCATTTGCGTAGCGTATTTTTCAGGGATGGAAAAAGTAATTTTCACCTGATTGGTATTTACCAGATTAGCGACAATCGTTGTTGGAGTAACATAAGTTCCTTTGGAAATGGAACGAAGTCCGATTTTACCTGAAAAAGGAGCTTTCACAGAAGTTTTGGCAATTTGGGCCTGAATCAATTGTGTTTGTGCTTTTGCCGAACGAAAATCAGCGCTTGCGACATCATATTCTTCCTGGCTTATGGCTTCTTTTGCCAGCAGTAATCGAGCTCTTCTCTCGTTTTCCGAAGCTAAAGTCTGTTTTGTTTTTGCCTGCGACAATTGGGCGCGAAGTTCAAGATCATTGATCTTAAAAAGCTGCTGTCCTTTGGAAACAACCGTTCCTTCGACAAAATTGATGCTTTCCACAATACCGGAAACCTCGCTGCGAATTTCTACCTGTTCATTCGCATCAATCGAACCTGAAAGTGATAGATTATCGGAAAAAACCTGTGGCATTAAAACAATACCGGTGACTTTTGCCGGTTTTTTATCTCCGCCTTTGTCTTTTCCTTTTCCTTCTTTTTCTTTATTTTCGGATATTCTGTAAAAAATCAAACCTCCCAAAACGATGGAAAGCAGTAAGTAAATTATGTATTTGGGTTTCATAAGAAATAGGATATGTGCTTTATGACTCCAATATTTGGATTTGGTTTAAACAAAGCTACTTCTTAATCTTTTTTTTAACAGACCTTTAGTATAGTATTTAACAAAATTTTAGCGACTGCCTTTGAAATTGATCATCAATTCAACCTTATGGTACAATTCCGGGAATTCTCTTTTGAATTGATCTGGGCTCTCAAAAAAATGCTCCAGTATAACAGCCAGAAACTCATACTTGTTGGTATAAGCATAAATCCGGAAGTAGTTTGACTCAATCAGGCGTTTTGCATTAGGCAGATGATGGATATCCCGCATTATTTCATCAAACATGCCCGAAAATATATTCATACTGGTATTATTGCTTTTCATGGCCTGAAAATTAAGCGCATGGGCAAATTCGTGAAGTCCCAGATTGTGATTGTTATTTTGGATGCTGAAGCCCTGTTGAAAATCCTTCCAGGAAAAAGCGATTACCTTAACCCTCGGATTAAACTCGCCTTTATGGTATTGTGCCGTTGTAGTGGAATAATATTCGTCGGGATAAATTAATATATGCTCAAAAACATCATAGAGATAATTTTTCATTCCGAAAGTCAGCATCGTGGATGTGGCCGCTATATGAACTTTCATCTGATCATTGACTACCAAACCGGATTTACCGACAAATTCATATTCTGCAATAAAATTCACTACGCGGTGTTCAAAATACTTTTTCTCTTTTCTGGTAAGCTTACTATAAAAAACGAATTCGTTTCTTAAGAATACGCGCTGCGAACGCTTTAAACGTTTTAAAAAAGGATAAAAGTGAATGTAAAGAGGTTTATTTAAGAGCGCAACGTACACTTTCTCGAATACCTTAAAAAGGAACAATCCGACAAAAATAAACGCAACAAAACCGAACAGAAACGCTTCCAAGAATTCCAATTTACAGATT
The DNA here is from genome assembly GCF_035456225.1 of Flavobacterium sp. Lineage (GTDB taxonomy): Bacteria > Bacteroidota > Bacteroidia > Flavobacteriales > Flavobacteriaceae > Flavobacterium. Next base: position 9,977 of record NZ_DATIDM010000054.1, read on the forward strand.
TTAGTGGCTTAGTTATTTTTCACTTGCTTAAAAAACAAGATCCATCATTTCTAACGGACCGTCTAAAAATAAAAAAAAAGAAACAAAACCCAACATTTTGTCTCTTTTTTTATTGTGGTGCTGAAAAGAGTATATTTCATGAGTAACGGTTCTCCTTTTAGCGCTTAGTAAAGAGAATTAAACGGAAAAGAACTATTTAACATTATTCACTAAATTCAAAGGAGGCTGTTTTTCTTTAACCTATCGATTTTGTTTGGTAAGTTCTTAAACCATCATGAGAATCGCAACCATCAAAATTTATAACCCAGACCGTAGGTCCAAATCATTCTGTCTAAAATATCATATCCGTAGTAAGGAACTATAAACATCCATTGTTTGTAATCGAGAATTGGGGAAACGCCTAACTTCGGATAGGCCTTTTCATCAAAAACAACCAATGATGGAAATGCACCAACTCCAATTTTTATATTTTTATTGCATTTGTATTTAAGGCTTGGTCCACCAACATTTATCCCAATAATCTTATCGCCGAAAGAAAGACCAATCATTCCTTCAAAACCAATCTCAATCTTTTTTTCAGCCTTAGTTTTGAATTCTGCTTCGTTTTGAGAGAAACTAGCATGCGTAAAGAGTAACGAAAACAACCATGGCAAACCCTTATTGAAACCAATATTCATATTTTTAGGGTTTAACAATTAATATAGAAGGTGTATTATTAAGCCAGACCCCTTGAGAGGCTATTTGCTTTTTCCAACTGTCCAAACTTATAATCATCAGATCCTGTCGTTCTAAAAATTCCTTTTTCATTGTTCTGTCCTGTGTGAGCATAATATGGTTAGGTGCTATTTGTTCTATGGCACGGACCGTTTCCTGAATTGCCTGATTATTCTTTATTTGACCAACGGCATCCAATACCGTAATTTGAGAACCATTATTGTGAATTAATTTTTGGGCGAACTCAATTAAAAAAGCGTCTTCTTTACTAAAAATGGGAATAAACACCTGATTGACTTCTTCTAAATTTTTATCTACAAGAATCCCTACAGGCATTTTACTGTTGGCTATAATCTGTCTTGTTCGCTCATCAAACGGCGAATTTTCAAACAAGCCTTCCTTACCGGTTATTTTATCTATAAAGCGATCGGGATTAATAATTCGTGTTGTAAAACCAAGTATTTTACCAAGAAGAGTACCCTCAAAAATAGATTGCCCTAAGCCGATTAACAACAAATCGTAATCTCCGTGATTGGCAGTCTCCGTGATTTCAGAATCGATATCCGTGGAAATTTTAAACAGAGTGATTATTTTTTGGTTCAGACTTTCCGATTCGGCAATCAATGGTAAAAATGTTTCTTTTTCATAATCTTTCACATCGAAAGTATGCACCTCCGAACTTAAAGACAAATGCATTGCCGTTACAACTGTATTTCCGGTTTGTTTCTTTACCAAACAGTTTGCGATTTTCAATAATGATTTCCCTTTTTCAGGAGTGGCAAAAGAGATCAGAATTTTATATTTGCTTTTATTTCCAATTTCTTCTGGAATCATCGTAGGTTTTGTCCTGAACGCATAATTAATCAAGTCTAAAGCAGGGCCCGTCATGAAAGTGGTCACTAAAGCCATAATCACCATCATGGTGAAAATTTCAGTTGACAATACGCCCAAATCGTAACCGATATTCAACACCACCAGCTCCATCAACCCTCTTGTGTTCATCAATGCCCCAATAGACAGACTGTCTTTCCAGTTATGACCAACAAATTTAGCCGCCAAGGCACTGCCAAAAAATTTACCCGCAACCGCAACGGTAATAATTACTCCGGCAAGTTGCCATAAATGAGGCTCGTTCAATAATCCGATCTGGGTTCTCAAACCGGTAAAAACAAAAAACAACGGAAGCAAAACAATTACGGATACGTCTTCCACCTTTTCAATGAATATATTACGGAACTTGCTGTTTTCAGGCATGATGGTTCCAGCCATAAAAGCACCAAACAAGGCATGGATTCCTATCAACTCCGAAGCATAAGACGACAATAGTAACGTTAAAAAGAAAATCGCGACCACAGGCTTATTCAAACTTTCCCGTGTGGTGTTTAAATCCCCGACTCGCTTCAAAAAAGGGCGAACCACCTTAAGCATGAGCATCACATAAATGATGGCCAATGCCATAACATACAAGGAACTCATAAAAGAACCTGCTTTTACAATCGCAATCACCGCTGCCAGAATGCACCATGCGGTAATATCGTCTGCTGCCGCGCAAGTAATAACAATACTCCCTAATTTCGTTTTATGAATCCCACGTTCCTGAACAATTCTGGCTAAAACTGGAAAGGCAGTAATACTCATGGCGATACCAAGGAACAATCCGAAAGAAATGAATTCAACACCCGCCGGAGCAAAAGAAGCATAAATAAAATAGGCTAATCCCAACCCTAAAGCAAAAGGGATAATGATACTGGCATGACTTATAACAACGGCGTCATGAGCTTTATTTCGCAAGGCTTTCAAATCAAGCTCCATACCGATAACAAACATGAAGAGAATCAGTCCAACCTGACTTAAGAATTGCAAATTCCCCAAAGAATCTTTTGGAAACAGCAGCGCTGAATATTCAGGAAAATACATACCGATTAAGGACGGACCTAAAACGACACCGGCAATAATTTCACCCACTACGGATGGCTGACCGATTTTACGGCATACCCATCCAAAAAAACGGGCCACTAAAATAATGGTAACAATTTGAGCCAAAAGAATGGATAAAGGATGCTGCAGGTTATGCATCATGGAAGAAACAAAATCATTCCAATGTCCGGTTTCCGTTTGATTTGAAATAATATTGCGCCCGGCTTCAAGTGTTTTTCCTTTCAAAAGCGTCCAATACATCAGAGCCGAAAAGCCACCAATTATTATTACATAAAAAAACGAATTTTTAAGGTTTCTCATCCTTTCAAAAATTTAAATTAGCATTATTTGAGCACAAATATGGTGCGCTATTTTTGAGGAAGGAAAAGAAACGAGAGGTAATTTCTGTTGAATGTAACAAGAATGAAAAACTTTGTAATAAGTTAGATTTTCACTTTCAATAAAAAATCAGATCGATAGGTTTCGCTCAAAGTCAATGTAATGAGTTTTTTATTGTTTTGTTGCTGCTGCAGTGTTATTACATTATGGCTGAAAAACTTCACGGCAGCCATAGCAACAATCTCTTTTTTATTAATTCTGCAGAAATCGGCGTCGGGAAGTTGGCTCAACAGGAAGTCAAAATTAATATTCTTCAAAACCAAAGTGCTGCCATCCATCATAAACAGTTCTTTGTCCCTGCTGTCTGTTGCCGCTGTCTTAATGTATTGCATTTGATGAAAATACAACAATGCCTTGCCCTTATCCGTATTTAACTGAATCTGCTTTTGGGCAAGTGTAGGTTTGTTAAACGATTCCAACGCTTTAACAACGGCTTTTTGCAAACGCTCTTTCGTTACCGGTTTTGTAATGTAATCAACCGCATCAACCTCAAAAGCTTCCACGGCATAATTTTTATACGCAGTGGTAAAAACAACTAATTTATTTTGGAGCAAACTTGCAAGGTACAAACCGTCCATGCCCGGCATTTCTATGTCTGATATGCATAAATCGAAATCGAGCGCAGGCATTTCGGCTAGTAATTTTTCCGGATTGTCAAATGCCTTTACAATTTCCAATTCAGGGATTTGCTCACAAAGCATTTTCAGGTAGGTCAGCCCCTGCAATTCATCATCCAACAGTAAGCACCTGAGTTTTGTATTCAAGGAGATTAATTTTTAAGTGAGCAATATAAACGTCATTTTCAACAAACCGATCCAATTTGAATTGATTTTTATATAAAATTTTTAAACGTTGTTCCAAAGTAGCAGCGCCAATACCGCTCCTCTCTTTTTTTAATGCCTTTTTATCTGAAATCTTATTGGAAACCGTCAAATAAAAACAGTTATCCTTAAATTCAAATACGATTGAAATAAACGCATCCGAACTTTGCAAATCGGCATGTTTAAAGGCATTTTCAATTAAATCTATTGAAATTAAAGGTGCCAGTAAATTTTGTTCATAGAGCTTTTCTCCTTCTTTTATTTTGGTTTTCACTTTCAGTTCGAAAAGCGGGCTGACTTTTGTTTTATTGATTTCTATAAGATTCAAGGCAAACTCGATTTCCTCTTTTGGGGTGACGAATTTCTTTTGGCTTTCATATAGAATATAATCCAGCACATTTGCCAATTTATCTAACGCGAAATAGGTTTGATAAGCATGGGATTGGATGGAATTGAGAATGTTTTTAAAAAGATGCGGATTAAATCTTGATCCGAGGTTGTCTAAGTGCAGATCGTTCACTTTCATTTCGAGCAATGAAAAATTTTCCTGTAATTTTTTTTTCTCTTTTCCCGAACGGAACAGATATATGATGAGAAAAACAATACCGATCAGTAATAATATAATAATTGATAATAATATATAAACCATAGCATTGTCTGTTGATTTCTACTTTTCAAAAAACAAAATTATCATTATTTTTTTGGAATGAGCGTTTTGTAACTTATTTTCAAAAACTATATCCCTTAGTTGACATATTCTCCCTTCGTGAAAAATACAGGAATAACAATAAGGACGACCATTTTGAAGTAAATCCACAAATGGATAAAAACAAAAAACCTCTTAAAACAAGAGGTTTTTGAGAAAAAAATTCGTTTTACATTTTAAGTTGTGACCTCGGAGGGGTTCGAACCCCCAACCCTCAGAGCCGAAATCTGATATTCTATCCAGTTGAACTACGAGGCCAGTATTTTAGGAGAAGAATATAGATTAAAGAGAAAGAGAAAAGACTCTTATCAAATCTAAATTCTAAATTCTAAATTCTAAATTAAGATAATAATTTTTTAACGATAGTGGAAATTGTTTTCCCTTCAGCAGTCCCGCCTAATTTTTCAGTAGCCAATCCCATTACCTTACCCATTGATGCCATTCCTGATGCTCCGGTCTCTGCAATGATTTGCGCAACCACAGCTTCCACTTCCGCTTCTGAAAGCTGAGCAGGCAAGAATTTCTCGATAACCGCTACCTGAGCTAATTCCGGTTCTGCTAAATCGGCACGGTTCTGATCTGTAAATATCGCTGCACTGTCCTTACGCATTTTTACCAATCGCTGTAACAACTTGATTTCATCAGCTTCTGAAATTTCTTCTTTTGAACCTGAAGCAGTCTGAGCCAATAATAATTCAGATTTTATCGCTCGTAACGCTTCTAAAGCTACTGTATCTTTTGCTTTCATGGCAGTTTTCATTTCTTCCATGATTTTTGCTGCTAAACTCATATTCCTCAATCTGTTTTTCTATTTTCTAATTTTGATTACAAAATCCAAATGACTTACTCCCGAACCTCTTCCTATATAACTATTAGGACAGAAACCATTTTTATTTTGCAATGCGAAGATAAAAAAATAACCCGAAACATTTCGGCTTCGGGTTAAAGGTTTCTCAAAAAAAGGTTAGTTAGTCCACATTATCATGAAGGAAGGAATTATTGGAACGCAACTGAACGTCGTCGTTACTATCCATTCCCAAAGACATGCGGGATTTACTGTTATCGATGGAAGCCGAATTTAAATCCACTCCCATTCTTTTATAAGCGGGTTCCTTTTCCAATTCATTAACACGACTTGCGCTGTTATTGAATTTGTAGTTGAACTCTTTCATTTTTCTTTTGCGCTCTTCAGCACGCATACGCAACGTTTCTTCAATGGTCATTTCTACCGGTGAAATTTCGTCGTAATGCGCTTGGGTTTGCACCGGAGCTGGAGTCGGAATTTCTGCTACAGGAGCCTCTTCTGCTCTTTTCATGGTAAAGTTCAATTCGGCCGGAACAGGCTCTTCTTTCACTTCTGCCGCTACCGGTTTTGAATTTGCCAATTCAGTTTCTTTTTCCATGTAATCATCCAAAGAATAACGAATCACCCCGGATTCATTTACTTCAGTAACCGGAACTACCTGCACCGGCTCATTCACTTTCATTTCACGGGTTTCTTCCGACAAATCAAAAACCATACGGTCATCATTGGTTGAAACACCTCCATTTGTCAAATCAAAAGAAAATGTGATCTGCTCCTGAACTTGCTCAATTTCAGATTTAGCGATTTCCGGCCTTACAATCTCTGCGCCGAAAACCTCTATTTCACGAACGTCTTTTATTTCAAATTTTGCCTCTTCAACGATTGGCGAAACGATTTCGAAAAATACGTCTAAATTATTGATGAATTCAGAAGTCGGAATCAAATCCACTTCTGCTATAGGCTTTTTTGCCTCAACCACTTCCACCTCCTCTTCCAATGTAAACACAACCTTTTCTTCAACCACCGGAGTAACTTCAGCTACAATCGGGTCTGCTTTTGGCTCTTGTGTCGGAATTGAAAAATCAAACGATGGAACAATCGGTTTTTGTGTTAAATCCTGAACCAATTTCTGCTCACCCTCCAAAGCGTGAATAATTTTCTTTGGCTCCGTATTTACGATTTCCGCTTGTTGTTCTACGTTAAACCCTGTTGCGATAATTGTTACCGCCACAGCGTCTCCTAACGATTCGTCTTCTCCAACCCCCATAATGATGTTGGCATTGAAGCCCGCTTCCGTTTGGATATGATCGTTGATTTCTCCAATTTCGTCAATTGTAATTTCATTGGTTCCGGAAACAATAAGCAACAATACATTTTTAGCACCTGTAATCTTATTGTCGTTCAACAATGGAGAATCCAACGCATTGATAATCGCATCTTTTGCACGGTTTTCACCTGATGCAGTAGCTGACCCCATGATTGCCGTTCCGCTGTTAGACAGTACGGTTTTAGCATCTTTCAAGTCGATATTTTGTGTATAGTGGTGAGTAATTACCTCTGCAATACCACGTGAAGCTGTTGCTAAAACTTCGTCAGCTTTAGAGAATCCGGCTTTAAAACCAAGATTTCCGTAAACTTCTCTTAACTTATTATTATTGATAACAATTAAAGAATCCACCTGCTTTCTAAGTCTTTCAACACCTGATAACGCTTGGTCCTGACGAACTTTTCCTTCAAATTGAAACGGAATGGTAACAATACCTACAGTAAGAATATCTCTTTCTTTAGCCAACTGCGCGATAACCGGAGCAGCACCTGTTCCTGTTCCACCACCCATACCGGCTGTAATGAATACCATTTTAGTATTGGCATCCAACATTTTTTCAATTTCCTCGATACTCTCTAAAGCGGATTGCTGTCCTACTTCAGGATTTGCACCTGCACCAAGACCTTCCGTCAAATTAACGCCCAACTGAATTTTATTTGGTACAGAACTATTTTGCAACGCCTGTGAATCGGTATTACAAACGATAAAGTCCACTCCTTTAATCCCTTGCTTAAACATGTGATTGATGGCATTGCTACCACCTCCACCTACACCAATAACTTTAATAACATTTGATTGATTTTTTGGTAAATCAAATGAGATGCTTCCATAATCTGAATTGCTTTCCATACTGTATCGGTTTTATTCTGCGTTATCTAAAAATTCTTTAATTCTTTCTATATACTTATCAAAAAAGCCTTTTTTTATTTTATCTCCGGTAGATTCCTGTATTTCCGGCTGTTTTCCGTTATGGCCCTGCTGTTGCATTTGCTGTACCGCTTCCACCGGCTCCAAAACTTCTTCTACCCGTTCCTCAATTACAACTTGAGGTTTGATTTCAATTTTCGGTTCTTCTTTTTTTATTTCCACTAAAGGCGTTGCACTTTTAGTATTATTACGGATACTGTTCATCACCAAACCAACCGCTGTAGCATACATCGGACTTGAAATTTCCTCATCAGAATCGCCGGCCAAATGCTCGTTCGGGTATCCGATTCTTGTATCCATCCCTGTAATATACTCCACCAATTGCTTGATGTGACTTAATTGTGCACCTCCACCGGTCAACACAATTCCGGCAATTAACTTTTTACGCGGATCCTCATGTCCGTAGGCTTTGATTTCTGCAAAAACCTGTTCGATGATTTCCACTACGCGTGCGTGAATGATTTTCGAAAGGTTTTTCAACGAAATTTCCTTTGGCTCACGACCTCTTAATCCCGGAATAGAAACAATCTCATTGTCTTTATTTTCACCCGGCCAAGCAGATCCGAATTTCACTTTTAACAATTCCGCCTGTTTTTCGATAATCGAACAGCCTTCCTTGATATCTTCAGTGATTACGTTACCTCCAAAAGGAATAACAGCAGTATGACGGATGATACCATCTTTAAAAATGGCCAAATCCGTAGTACCTCCTCCTATATCGATCAACGCAACACCGGCTTCTTTTTCTTCCTGACTTAAAACCGCATCAGCAGATGCCAACGGCTCCAAGGTTAATCCTGACAAATCCAATCCGGCACTCTTAATACATCTTCCCACATTTCTGATGGAAGAAGCCTGACCTACCACCACGTGAAAACTGGCTTCCAAACGGCCACCATACATTCCGATAGGCTCTTTAATTTCCGATTCGCCGTCAATTTTGAATTCCTGCGGCAACACGTGGATGATTTCCTCACCCGGCAACATTGCCAATTTGTGTACCTGATTAATCAACAAATCGATGTCAGCATCACCAATCACCTCTTCGGGATTACTTCTGCTGATATAATCGCTATGCTGAATACTGCGAATGTGCTGGCCGGCTATACCTACCACCACATCGTTGATCTTGTAACCTGAATCCGCCTCGGCATCAGCAATAGCCTGCTGAATAGACTGGATTGTCTGTGTAATATTATTCACAACACCACGAGCCACACCAAGGCTTTTGGATTTTCCAACGCCTAAAATCTCCAGCTTCCCATATTCATTTTTCTTGCCAATCATCGCAACAATCTTGGTAGTCCCGATGTCTAACCCTACTGCAATACTTTCTTTTTCCATAATCTCCTTCTATTTGGTGCACACAACCTGTTGTGTAAACTTCAAATTAATCATTTTATACTCGCCTATCAAAGTGTCCTTTATCGCATGTTGGAAGAAAGCTTTGTAATTATTAAACTTCTTATCAACATTGATCGGTCTCCCGAAAAGAATTTCATAATTGTAATTCCTGTTGGTCATCAATAAGCTACCTGACTCCAAAATCCTGGCGCCGGTAATGTTTTTTTTCAAAAAATCATCATCGTGGATTTTTTGAAAAACCTCCGTCAGACCTTTTCTGTTTTCATCATTTATTTCCCCAAAAACAAGCGGTACTCTTGCGGAAAAATTATCCGACAAAGGCATTTTATTTCCTTCGTAGTCAATATAATACGAACTTACTTCGTTACTCACTCTAGCGATTGGGGTCTTTTGCGTTACGAGTGCTTTTAGAGTTCCGTCAACAGTAGCATAAACCTGCGCATCGGCAATCATTTCATGATTATCGAGTTCAAGCTCTAATCTATTCAAATCTACTTTATCTTTTCGTATGCTCGTAACACTGTTAAAATTTTGTATTAACAAGTTATTAACCATTTCATCGGTAACAAAAGGCGTGTTTTCCCCAAGGAATTTCACTTCGGTTTTAACTAATTTTCTATCTTCATTTCGCGTCGCCGAGAACGAATACAGAAAAATCAGCACACCTATCATGAGCACTATCCGAACGTCTGTCCATTTAATTTTTTTCATCTCATTAACTTTATTTTCATCGGTATTCGAAGCAATTGCCAATTGAATCAATCGCAAGCAACCCCAAGTTTATTAACGGTTCGCTCCACTTTCCAACGCTTTCTTAATATCCGGAACCATTTCACCTACATCGCCGGCGCCTATTGTAACAATCACTGGAGCATCAGACGCTTTCATCAGCGAAATCAAGTCTTCTTTCTGAACCAGTCTTTTATTGTCATTTGTCATTTTATCCAACAACCATTGCGATGTAATCCCTTCCATCGGCAACTCTCTGGCCGGATAGATCTCCATCAACATCACTTCATCAAATTGCGAT
>NZ_DATIDM010000055.1:0-29564 GCF_035456225.1 Flavobacterium sp.
CGGCTGAATGTTTTCCGCCTCCGTAGAAAAGGAAGAAAACGCAAACTAGTAAGGAAATTGATGCTAAAACAAAATTCGGCATACTAAATGTTCCTAAAAAATTTACGGCAACTGCCCCAATCAATATTGGTAATTGCGCCACAATAGCCCATCTTGTCAGTAATCCGAAGACAATCATAATTCCTCCCACCATATGTGCAGAAGCAATGTAATGAATCAGCAACATTTCACTTCCAAAATTCTGCATCGAATTCAAAATGATTTCATGTAGGTAGTGTTTATTGGTGATAAAAACCCCTCCCATGATAATTAAAAAGATTCCAAGTGCCACCCGCAACAAATCCAGCGGAAAACTGGTATGTGCGTTCGCCCATTTGTTTAAATTTTTTACAGCTTCCATGGTTTCTCTGATTTGATTTTTCTAAATTATTAATAACGAATTACTTAGTGTAATTTTTTCGTTAAAAGGAACTTTAAAATCGTTGAAGTGCTTTTTTGTGTGGAATTGGCTATGAATTAAAATAGTATATTTTTTAACCCATTTTAGAAGTATTAAAAATAAAAAAAAATCCCTGGATTTCAGGGATTTAATTATTTGTCGGAATCTTTGTTATTCTTGTAGGGATTTCCTGGGAGCAGTGTAAAACATTTTTTTTCTGTTGAAGTCTACTTGTTCCACAGTTGCTTTGTCGGATAGTTTTTTCCAGTTATTTGTAATGTCAATCCTTGCGGTTTTTCCGTTTAAGGTATATTCCAAAGGCATTGCAAAATTTGTTACGTCTGTTTTCCAGCGTACCTCCACATTTTGACCGTTCTGTTGCACTTCCAATTGAGGAATGTTTTTGTAACGTAAGTACTGATTGAAGACAGGGGTAAGGTTTATGCTGGTTTCTTTATTGAAAAAAGCAATAACGGTTTCTGTATCAATTATTTTATGGCGATACGTTTCAGAATATTTAAGAATTATTTTCCACCATTTTGCATCATCATTTACAATATGACGTAAGGTGTTCAACATCAAAGCTCCTTTATAATACATATCACCAGATCCTTCATTATTTACGCCATAATGTCCGATAATTGGTCTGTCGTTCCTAACATTTGCACCTTGTCCGTTAATGTATTGCATTGCTTTGTCATAACCTAATGTACATTCCACGAAAACCGCTTCGGAATATGTGGTAAATCCTTCGTGAATCCACATATCGGCAATATCTTTTGAAGTCACGCTGTTGCCAAACCATTCGTGACCTGTTTCATGGATGGTGATGAAATCAAAAGTTAATCCTACGCCGGTATGACTGTTGTCTCCTCCTAAATAACCTTTTAAATATTTATTTCCGTAGGCTACAGCACTTTGGTGTTCCATTCCTAAATAAGAAGTTTCCACCAATTTATAGCCGTCTTCTTTAAAAGGATAAGTTCCGAATTTCAACTGGAAGCAATCCATCATTCTTTTTACATCGGCGTCAAAATGCTTGCGGGCTTTTTCTTCGTTTTCACGCAATACATAATAATCCAGATCCAGTCCTTTATAATTGTCGTGGATATGAACGTAATCGGCAATATTAACAGTGATGTCGTATGTGTTTATCGGACTTTTAACTTCCCAATCCCAACGTGTATAACCGTTTTTTAAATTTTCTGATCCTAAAAATCGTCCGTTGGAAACATTCATCAATCCGTTAGGAACTGCCACTTTAATAGAAGATCCAAAATCAGGCTCATCACTTTGTGTGTCTTTAACGGGATACCATAAACTTGCTCCGGTTCCCTGCACGGCAACGCCAATCCAGTCTTTACCCTGAGCATCTTTTTTAAATACAAAACCGCCATCCCAAGGGGCATTTTTGGCAACCAATGGCTTTCCGGAGTAATAAAAACGGATTTTACTTTCCTGACCCGGTTGCATGGTTTCGTTTAAGTCGATGAAAACGGCATGATTATCTCTTTTGTATTTCAATTTCTTCTTATTGAAAACAATGCTGTCCACGTTCATGTTTTCAAACAAGTCGATCTGAATCTTATTTGTAGGTTCGGAAATTTTGAACCTGATATCATTATACCCAACAATTGAACGTTCTTCAGGATTTATTTTGATGTTTAAATCATAACGCTGCACATCAAAACTTGTTCGCTCGTGTCGTAAACCACCTTGTAATGAATCTTTTCTGGTGAAATTTTGAGCCGACACTTGTTGTAATCCTAAAAGGAGTAGGGAAGTGCATAGAATGTTTTTCATAGTTGTGTGTTTAAAATGACCTGTTTATGGAAAGTATAGGTAGCCGAATCTGTGATTTTGTTACTTCTTTTTATGATTTTTTGATTACTCATTGATTTTTATTTGCTGCAAAATCCATTCCAACTCGGGATCCCGCCCGTTAATTTTGTCTTCTAATGTTGGGATGATTGTTTTGTCAGGAAATATTCCGCGACCGTCAAGAGCTGTTTCATAGTTGGAGGAATTGAGCATTAATCCGAAACGAATAGTCAATTTGGAATGGGGAAGTTTGGAAACATACATTTTTCCTGCCACTGTTCCGTTGAAAGCTCCTCCGGTTTCTTCCCCTACGAACAAAGCCCTTCCGGATCCTTTCAGATTTGAGGAAATAAGACTGGAGGCTGAAATGCTTCCCCCATTAATCAAAACATAGATTGAACCATCAAATGCAACAGGACTGATAGCTTGTGGTTTTGTTTCTACACTGAAATAATAGTTTCCGTCTTCTTTTTTATGGGTTTTAAAAAACAGGTATGGAAAATAAATTGGGATGGCTAAAGCTTTGATTATCTTAAGTCCAAAAGGACTTTCTCGGAAGTATTCGCCGCTTAACATACTTGTTTTTGAAACTACTTGAGAATCATCCATGAAAATGAAAGTTTCATTGGCTAAAAAAGTATAGAGATAAGCTATTTCATCAAGTCTTCCGCCGGGATTGTCTCTTAAGTCAAGAATTAAGTTTTTTGTGCCGTACAGGTATATTTTGGTAAAACTTTCATTGTAAAAATCAGCGTAATTTCCAATTGAGAATTCTCTGATTTTGAGAATTGCTATACTGCTGTCTTTCTCCATGAACCGAAGATTTCTGTTATATGTTTCCGTAAGCGGATCATATCCGCGAATGTTTTTCTTATCCTTGTCGGCTTTATTTTGTGCCTTTTCTTTTTTCTTTCTTTGGTTGTCTGCTGTTTTAAGCGAATCAATTTCCTGCCTTTTTATTACTGTTTTTTTTAAGGTGTCATTATATTTTAAAACATATTGGATGCTATCCGTAAGTCCGTTTTCTAAAGTGTAATAGATTGGAAAACTTCTTGATAATTCATTTTTTATAAAGGTTTTGTTGAAGCCATCTCCGGTGAAACGTGTGGCATAATTTCGAAGAAGTTCAGGCGTGTTTTTATTGTTTATGCTCAATACTTCAGTCCCGGGTTTGATGGTTTTGTCGTGAGATTTATTGGCAATCATATACAACTTGTTATCCTGAATATCGAATTCAAATTGAGATAATGGTCCGGCCCCTTTTTTGGAGTAAGCCTTCTTCTCTTTTTTGGATAATCGTTTCGGTAGCGGAAAGATGATAGTGTGCCCTTGTTTTATGGATGCAATAACCGGGCTTATTTTCGTATAAAATTCGATACTGGACAGTGGTTTTGTGATGGTCGATTTTAAGCTGTCAAATTTATAATCCAGAGATTCTTTGCTGATATACCAATACAGTTTAGGGTGTAATTTTTTGAGTTTTTTGTAGGTATAGTCAACATCTGCTTTTAATTTCTTCTCCGCTATTACCTTTTCCGGATAGATGTTTTTATATCCGACCGAATTGCAACCCGCCATTAGGCACAGCGCCAAAGAAACAAAGAATATCTTTTTCATTTTAGAAGGATGTTGAAAATCGGCCCTCCTAAAATTACGAATTATTTTAAAAACTTGAGTTGAAACATGTGGAACAAATTTGCGATCAAATGCTAATCGCAGTTGTATTTGCCAACTTCATTTGAAAAAGCATTGAAAACTACAGGATCGAAAATATTGAAATGTGTGAAATAAATTCCATTACTATTGACTGTAATGGCGGCCGAGATAAATTTGCGATTCAAATCTTTAAAAAAGAGATTGAAAAAATAATTTGAAACATCATTTTTCCAAATTTCATCGGCTTCAACAGATTCTGGTTTAACATATAGTAATGGTTTGTAAATCTTTGTAACTGGCATATGCCGTTTGTGTTCAATCATGAAATAGTAATCCCCATTTGTGATTCTGCTTTTTATGGATTTACAATCTCTTTCGTCTTTGGAATAATAGAAATGCATGGTTTTAATGGAATCAAGATTCACATTCCATTTTTGGAGAGATTGTTTTAGCTTTTTTAGTTGCTCCTTTTCCAGACAACCAGGCGCTATTTTTTCATAATTTTTATAAAAAGCTTCTTCTAAAGTTGCATTTTCCGTGTTTACGTAGTTTTTGGGTTGAGATTTTACAATTTGTGATGTAAATCCAATTAATATGAAGAATAAAATTTTTTTCATGAAAATCTTTTCGGCAGACGGTTATATTGTTCTGAAGCCTAATATACAAAATAAAACCATGATCAATAAAAATAGCCTGACAGAATAAATCCGCCAGGCTAATATTTATAATACTATGATTTAAGCAATTAAACCTGAATCACACCTAGATTAAAAGGTTTCTCAATTGGAGCGTGGTTAGCTGCTTCGATACCCATGGAAATCCATTTTCTTGTATCAAGCGGATCAACGATAGCATCGGTCCATAAACGTGATGCGGCATAATATGGCGAAACCTGCTCGTCGTAACGCGATTTGATTTTATTGAACAATTCGGCTTCCACTTCCGGAGTAATTTCTTCTCCACGGGCTTTCATTGCCGATTCTTCAATCTGTAACAATACTTTTGCTGCCTGTGCGCCACCCATTACCGCCAATTCAGCACTTGGCCAGGCGAAGATCAGGCGAGGGTCGTATGCTTTTCCACACATCGCGTAATTTCCTGCTCCGTAAGAGTTTCCGACCACAACCGTAAATTTCGGCACAACTGAATTGGCTACAGCATTTACCATTTTAGCTCCGTCTTTAATGATTCCTCCATGTTCCGATTTAGAACCCACCATGAATCCTGTAACGTCGTGAACGAATACAAGCGGAATTTTTTTCTGGTTGCAATTAGCAATAAAACGTGTTGCTTTATCTGCCGAATCGGAATAGATTACACCTCCAAACTGCATTTCGCTCGGTTTGGTTTTTGCTCCGGTGGTTTTTACGATTTTACGTTGGTTGGCTACAATTCCGACTGCCCATCCGTCAATGCGGGCATACGCCGTGATGATGGATTGTCCGTAACCAGCTTTGTATTCATCGATTTCAGAATTATCAACCAAACGTTTGATGATTTCCAACATATCATATTGTTCGGCTCTCGATTTTGGAAGAAGTCCGAAGATTTCGTTTTCGTCCAATGCCGGTTTTTCAGCTTTTATTCTGTTGAAACCGGCTTTATCATAATCACCGATTTTTCCAACGATGTTTCTTATGGTATCCAAAGCGTCTTTATCGTCTTTGGCTTTATAATCGGTTACTCCGGAGATTTCGCAGTGTGTTGTCGCTCCTCCAAGTGTCTCATTGTCAATGGTTTCTCCGATTGCGGCTTTCACCAAATAACTTCCGGCAAGGAAAATACTCCCGGTTTTATCTACGATTAGCGCTTCGTCACTCATAATAGGCAAGTAAGCACCTCCGGCAACGCAGCTTCCCATTACGGCTGCAATTTGGGTGATTCCCATGCTGCTCATGATGGCATTGTTGCGGAAAATACGCCCGAAATGTTCTTTGTCCGGAAAAATTTCATCCTGCAACGGAAGATAAACTCCGGCACTGTCAACAAGATAGATGATAGGTAGTCTGTTTTCCATTGCAATTTCCTGTGCACGCAGGTTCTTTTTTGCAGTGATAGGGAACCAGGCTCCGGCTTTTACAGTAGCATCATTGGCTACAACCACACATTGTTTTCCGTTTACATATCCGATTTTAACAACAACGCCTCCGGAAGGACAACCACCGTGCTCTTTGTACATACCATCACCAACAAATGCGCCGATTTCAATGCTTTTGGAACCTTTGTCTAATAAATATTCGATACGTTCACGTGCCGTCATTTTTCCTTCGCCGTGGAGCTTTGCAATGCGTTTTTCACCACCGCCCAGTTTTACTTTGGCTAAACGCTGTTTTAAGTCGGAAAGTAAAAGTTTGTTGTGATCTTCGTTTTTGTTGAAGTTAATATCCATTTTGCTTTTATTTTTTAGCTGAAAAGTTGTAATTTTGGTTGGCTAAATTACGAAACTTTTTATTCTGAAAAGCAATCATTTTCCTTACTTTTCCGAGTTTCATGTTAATTACGAATTAACGTTGGCTTAACGTTAACTTAACATTGGAAAAGTACTTTTGCCCACAAAATTAATATAAGATGTCAATAAACAGTATTTTCCAATTTTTGGTACCGAAAGACAAAAAGTTCTTTCCATTATTTGAGCAAGCATCAAACAACTTAATATTATTAGCGGAAACGCTGCATGAAGCTGTAAATGCTCCAAAAAGCGAAAGAGAAAACTATTATAAGAAAATAGAAGAGTTAGAAGCCAATATTGAGGAGATTACTCATAAGACACATCTGGAATTAAGCAGAAACTTCATTACTCCGTTTGACAGGGAAGATATACACGCATTGATTAAAGCAATTGACGATGTGGCGGATTATATGCATGAAGGCGGAAGCAGAATGCGTTTGTATCAGGTAGAAAAGATTACGAAATCCATCCGTAAGTTAACAGAAATCAATCTTGAAGCTTGTCAGTTAATCGGTAAAGCGGTTCGTGAGCTGAAGGATTTGAAAAACCTTAAATCGATTACTGATGCATGTAAGCGTATCAATAAATTAGAAAGTAAAGCAGACAGCGTTTTTGATAAAGCCGTTGCGGATATTTTTGAAAACGAAACGGATGCTAAAAACATTATTAAATACAAAGAAGTACTTTCTTCATTAGAAAGAGCTTCTGACAAATGTAAAGGCGTTGCGAATGTTTTAGAATCTATCGTAGTTAAGCATTCTTAATTTCTTTTCAATCAGAAAGTATTTATGGATTTTACATTATTAGTCATAATCATTGTTTTAGCGCTTATCTTCGACTATATCAATGGTTTTCACGATGCGGCAAACTCAATTGCTACAATTGTCGCCACTAAAGTGCTTACGCCGTTTCAGGCAGTATTTTGGGCCGCTTTTTTCAACTTCCTTGCGTATTGGGTTTTTGGTTTTGGTGTTGCCGATACGGTAGCTAAAACAGCTCACACCGGAAGCATTAATTTAACGGTAATTTTGGCCGGGATTATAGCAGCCATTATTTGGAATTTGCTTACCTGGTGGAAAGGGATTCCGTCTTCATCATCACATACGCTTATCGGAGGTTTTGCTGGGGCTGCAATAGCGCACGGATTATCATCGGTTACCGATCCTGAACATGCAGGTTTTAAGATTGTTAACTGGTTAAAGGATGCCAAAGAAGGGGAGTTGCTGCCTACCGGGGTTTTAATCGTAATTCTTTTTATTGTTTTTGCTCCATTATTAGGTATGATCATTTCTTACCTTATATCGCTTTGGATGATGTATTCTTCTAAAAAAAGCATTTATCCAAAATTGGTTACCGTTTTGATAATGTTATTGGGAGTTTGGTTCTTGTCTTCAGTTTTACATCATTATGATAAAATTGAAAAACCCCGATTTGAAAGTCATTTTTGGAGTGTTGTAGCAGAACCGCATAATATTAAGTTCTTACTGGTAGGTTTTATCTTTTTTAGTTTATCTGTGTTTAACTTGGTTTTTAGTAGTTTTTCAGTAGCTAAATCGGAAGCCATCCTTAAAAAAATGCAGTTGTTGTCGTCAGCAGCTTTCAGTTTGGGGCACGGAGGTAATGACTCTCAGAAAGTAATGGGTATCATTGCTGCTGCAGTTGCCGTTTATATCAAAACAAATCCGGGCATTGATTTGTCCGCTGGTTTCTTAGATCTGAATGTTGATATTGATAAAGGAACTATGCCGGGTTGGATTCCGATAACCTGTTATACTGTAATTGGTTTGGGTACTTTAAGTGGTGGATGGAAAATTGTAAAAACGATGGGATCCAAAATCACGAAAGTTAACGCTTTTGAAGGTGTTGTAGCTGAATCGGCAGGAGCATTGACATTGTTTATGACAGAGCATTTTAAAATCCCGGTTTCAACAACGCACACGATTACAGGTTCTATTATTGGAGTAGGATTAACAAAAAGGGTTTCTGCAGTTCGCTGGGGAGTAACCGTTAGTTTGTTATGGGCTTGGGTGTTAACTATTCCGGTTTCGGCAATTATTGCAGCTATTACATATTATGTTTTAAATGCAATATTGTAATTATTGAGATTATTCTGATATATAAAAAAACCACGCCTATTGCGTGGTTTTTTTATGACTTGTTTTTAAATAATCTTTTTAATTACCCTGAGTTTGTGAGTGTGTCTTCCGGTATCGATATTGTAAATCCCGAGATGATCCAGTCGGTCAATGCGCACCTTTCCGTGAGCGTGAATAATGTAGTTGTCTTCCATCATTATTCCCACATGTGTAATTCGGCCTTCTTCATTATCGAAAAAAGCTAAATCACCGGGTTCACTTTCTTCAATGAAACTCAACGCTTCTCCTTGTGTAGCCTGTAGAGAGGCATCACGAAGCAAAGAATATCCGTTTAATTTGTAAACCATTTGTGTAAAACCTGAACAGTCAATACCAAAAGGTGTTTTTCCTCCCCATAAATAAGGTGCGTTCAAATACATGAATGCGGTTTTGATCAATTCCGATTTTGGTTTAACACCGCAGGCTTTCATTCCTTCAAAGGAAAACTGAGAAGTGTTAATTTCAGGATTGTCCAGAAAAGACAGGGAACTTCCTATAGAAATTGGTAACAGTGAATTGTTGTTTGTTGTGATGAATTCAATCAGGTCGGCACTCATAATACAGGCCGAATTAGACAGGTAATTGTAATTCGCTTCCGAAATCAGCTGAAACTGCTTATTATCAATCCAGCCTTCGTAAGTATCAAAAGCCAATTGGATTCTGGACCATTTGTCTGTTTGTTCTAAAATTTTGAAATGTTCGCCAAAAAGCACTTGAGAAACTAACTCGCTTCTGTCACTTGGTTCTGCACGTAATGGAACTATGGCTAAATTACAAATAGCAAACATTTAAGGGAATTATGAGTTAATAAATTATGAGTTATAAGCCGAACTCAAAAAGTTCTAAAACTCATAACCCATAATTCTTAAATTTATAATTGATTAAGCTCTTTCGATAACAATTGCTGAAGCACCACCACCGCCATTACAGATAGCAGCTGCTCCGATTTTAGCATTGTTTTGCTCTAAAACATTGATTAACGTAACAACGATTCTTGCTCCTGAACATCCCAGAGGGTGGCCTAAAGAAACTGCACCACCGTTTACGTTTACCTTATCATTGTCTAAGCCTAATATTTTGGCATTAGCTAATCCAACTACTGAAAAAGCCTCGTTGAATTCGAAGAAATCCACATCGGAAACTGAAAGTCCAGCTTTGTCTAATGCTTTTGGTAACGCTTTAGCAGGAGCAGTCGTAAACCATTTTGGTTCCTGTGCCGCATCTGCGTATGATTTGATGTAAGCCAATGGTTTTAATCCCATTGCGTTTGCTTTCTCTTCACTCATTAAAACAACTGCAGCGGCACCATCATTGATAGTTGAAGCATTAGCAGCCGTAACAGTTCCTTCTTTTGTAAATGCAGCGTTTAATGCCGGAATTTTATCCAATTTTACGTTTGAGTATTCTTCGTCTTTTGCGAAAACGATTGGATCACCCTTTCTTTGTGGAATAGATACAGGTACTACCTCATTGTTGAATTTACCAGCTTCCCAAGCTTTTGCAGAACGCTCGTAAGATTGGATTGCGAAAGCGTCTTGCTCTTCACGTGTGATTTTATATTCGGTTGCACATAAATCGGCAGAAACTCCCATAGCAGTGTTATCGTATGCATCGGTTAAACCGTCTTTCTGCATTCCGTCAACTAAAGTTGTAGGTCCGAATTTTGCGCCGTTTCTCATGTGTACATAGTGTGGAATCAAACTCATGTTTTCCATACCACCAGCAACGATTATTTCTGCATCTCCGGCCATGATAGCTTGAGCGCCCTGCATAATCGCTTTCATTCCTGATGCACATACTTTATTTACTGTTGTACAAACTACGGTATTGGGTAATCCGGCAAAGATAGCGGCCTGACGGGCAGGAGCCTGACCAACACCGGCCTGAACTACATTACCCATTATAACTTCTTCTACTAAATTCGGATCTAAATTGATTTTATTTAAAGCACCTTTAATTGCTGTTGCGCCTAATTGCGGAGCTGTAACGGTTGATAAACTACCCATGAAACTTCCAATCGGAGTTCTTACAGCTGATACAATAACTACTTTTTTATTCATGATATATTGTTGTTTATTCATTCAAGATGCGAATTTAACCAAAATTGTCCACATAACTAAATTTGAATCTAAGAATTGTGAGGTTTTTAAGGTTTAGGGCTAATTTGAGGTTTGAGCTTTAAAATTGCCATTTTTTTTATTTTTCTATTCGACTGACAATGAAATAGTTTTAAAATTTCTTTCCAAAAATTGAAAAAAAACTTAAGAAATAGTTGCAGAAACAATATCGTTAACATACATTTGCAACCGCAAAATAAGGATAAGTTCTTTGCAAACAGGAGAGGTGCCGGAGTGGTAACGGAGCAGATTGCTAATCTGTCGACGGGTAACCGTCGCCAGGGTTCGAGTCCCTGTCTCTCCGCTTTTTTTGCACGGGGTGTAGCGTAGCCCGGTCATCGCGCCTGGTTTGGGACCAGGAGGTCGCAGGTTCGAATCCTGCCACCCCGACGATAGTTTTCAGTATTCCCAATACAACTGAAAAAAGATTAAGGTCCCGTAGCTCAGCTGGATAGAGCAACTGCCTTCTAAGCAGTAGGTCTCAGGTTCGAATCCTGACGGGATCACAAAAAACCACTGAATTTCAGTGGTTTTTTTGTTTTTACTATGTTTTGAACTGTTACTCGATACAATTTAAATAGTTGATAAAGTACATTTCAGGGGAATAAGTCCCATTGATTTTTTCCGACTTTAGTTCTTTTTTGAAGATATAATCTACGGTTTCTGTAGAATACTTCACTTTCATTATAGTTACCGGATATTTTTTTAAATCTTCAAAGCCGTCTTTGCCGAACAGGAAATAATTGTTCAATAACCTAATGTTGTTTTTTTCTTTTTCGGCATAATTTAATTGACTGCAAATATCGCCACCGCTCAATAGGGTTACAATTTTGCCGTTTGACAATTGAAGGGATATTTTTGAGGATGTGTCAAAACATTTCGGATTTATAAAATCTTTGCTTTTTTGTAATAGCTGAAAATTAAGATAAGGAGTGCCGTCTGAATTAATCAGTGAAAAAAACACGAAATCACTCGAGTTTACAAAATCTTTTTCATGGATAAGATAATCAGGTGTTTTCTTTATGAAAGTAGAATCCGTTTTTTCATCTACGTCGTATTCACAGTTTTTTTGTTGGGCATTAGCGATGATTCCAATAAAAAAGAATAGGGCTGATACTAAATTTTTCATTTTTGTTTTTAAATTTTTTCGCAAAGTAAAACTATTTTATCATTATTTAGGTCGGTAGTAAAAAAGCAATATTCACTTCCGCCGTCTGTAATCTTCCATTTTTTTCGTATTTCATCCACAGACATAGGAAAATTACGGGTTGTTATGTTGGTTTTTTTACCTTCCAAATGCGTTTTAAGAGTCGTTTTATCAAATGGTAATACTTCTTTCACTACAAATTTCCTGCCAGGAAAATCAATTTCCGCATCTGAAGTATATAAATGAGAATGCTGATGCAGTTTTTCAATATCGTATGTAACCCCAATAGCTTCAAATGCTCCGGTTTTCATCATTGCGGCATTGGGCTCATAAAGGTATTTTTTGGGTAGCGAATAATTGGCTTGAGTATCATTTTTTCCATATTCGACAGAGAAAATGTCTGTTTTGTCTTTTGTTAAGGCTACTGCATTCAGTGTGATTTTATCAGTGTAATCTTTTTCAATTTCCCAAAGCAGTTCTTTTACTTCATTGTCTACGGCGATGCAATGGATTTTTTTAACAAATTTCAGTTCCGACAGTCCTGCGGTTATATCCAGTATTGGAGCTGTTTTTACCAAAATGTTATCGGAATACTCAAAATAGTCTTCTAAATGATATGGGACATTCGGCAAGCAGTCTTTCAGCATAAAAACTTTACCTTTTATGTCGCTTCGCCTGGAAGGATCAATGTAAATCCAACTCCATTTCATGTTTATTTTCTTTAGAATGTCCAGACTGTCTCCCTGATAGCATTCTATATTTCGCTGGTTTAGAATCTGATAATTGTGTCGGACAATCTTTGAAAGTTCTTCATTTATTTCGCAATGCGCTACTTTATTGAATTTTTGAGCAAAATAATAATCATCAATACCAAAACCTCCGGTGAGATCGATTAATGTTACGCCGTCAATGAGTGAAGCCTTATATTTTGCGGCTCTTTCAGAAGATGTTTGCTCTATAGAAATTTTTGACGGATAGATGATGTATTTATGTGAAAACCATGTTGGCAGTTTCTCTTTGGCTTTGTTTTTTGAAGCAATCTGATTTAATATATCATTCCATTTGATGTCTGGGAACGGATTTTTCATCAAGGCAATTTTGGTGAAATTGGCCTGTAAAGAATCAGTTATAAAGTCCTGAACGGCTGAATTTAAAAGCGGGGAATCCAAATTAAATGTTTTTAGTTAATATCCGGATGATTCTATTTTCCGGGATAAATTCTTTACCGATCACTTTTAGTGCAGTGTAGGTGGGAACAGCAAGGATCATTCCGGATATTCCAAACAGAAAACCACCAATTAGTATGATCAGAAAAATTTCTAAAGGATGGGAGTAGACACTGTTTGAAAAAATATACGGTTGACTGATGTTGTTGTCAATAAACTGAACTATCATGAATCCAATCATGATATATAAAGAATTCGGAAGCATTACGGTTGCGAAATCGGCACCTGCAAAACTGAGCATAGTAAGAAGGATAGCCAAGACATTTGCTATAAGCGGACCAATATACGGGATGATGTTCAAAATCGCACAGATGAAGGCAATGGTGATGGCGTTATCTATTCCAACAATTAAAAGCACTATCAGATACAGCACAAAAACAATTGACAGTTGTACCAAAATTCCAATAAAATAACGCGATAGCAAATGAGTAATTTTATCTATGGATGCCAATATTTTGTCTTCATGCGCATCCGGAATTACCTTTATAAAAATCAGTTTGAATAAACGCCGGTCTTTCAGCATAAAAAAAGTGATGAAGAAAACAGAAGCCAAACCAATACTGAAACTGCTAAGAAGATTAATGAATGAATTTATAAAGGAAGTTATAATGCTGAAGTTTAATTTTGAAGAAATATTCAGTTTTTTTAAAACTTCTTCGGCATTTATATGATGGGAATCCAAAAAAGCAGCCAATTGATTGGTTAATTCGAAAAAAACTTTTTCAAATTGTTCAGTGTCCAACAAGGAGAGGTTTTGTCCTTGAGAAATAAACAGTGGAATGAAAAGTAAGATAAACCCCGAAATTAGCATGACATAGAATAACATGGTCAGAACCACGGGCATAATGTTTTTTTTTAATTTGAGTTTTTGCTGAAAAAAATCCACAATCGGATTGCCGATCATCGCTAAAAGCAATGAGATTAAAATGTAGACAAGAACGGTTTTTATCAAATAAAGGACGTAAATCAAAATAGCGATTCCGGTCAGTTTGAAAATTGCCCCAAGAATACCGTTTGAAATATCTTTTGAAGTCATTTATTAATTGAGTTTAAACATTAAAAGTAAAAAAAAACTCGCTTATTAAGCGAGTTTTGATGATTTATTTTGGAATACCGTTATGGTTGCGCGAATGAGTTTCTTGCTCCTCCGGTTGAGAAAATAGCTAACATTCTTGATTTCTGACCATTAGAGAACATATACATTCCTCTGTCATCAGTGTAATCCATGTAGTTCATAGTCATTTCAATCGGAGTACCTGTACAAGTACTGTAGTGAGGGTAAGCCGGAACGCCATAGTTGGCAGTATTGTGTAATGGTGTGTCAGAAACCTGATCGTTTCCACAGGTAGTGTCACCCCAAATGTGACGTAAATTCATCCAGTGACCAACTTCGTGAGTTGCTGTTCTTCCTAAATTATAAGGATAAGTTGCTGTTCCTGTAGTACCGAAATATTTTGAGTCGATTACCACACCGTCAGTTGATGATGACCCGCCGGGGAATTGTGCATATCCTAAAATACCTCCACCGATTGTACAAACCCATAAATTAAGTTTTGTTGTTGGTGACGTTGGGTTCAATCCGCCTTGAGTTGTTTTTTTCATGGCATCGTTGGTTCCCCAAGATGTTTTTGTTGTAGATTTTCTGATAACCTGATCTAAAACGAATGAGATTCCAACATTTGCTTTTACTCCTGAGAAAGTAGACGGAACTTTATTGAAATCAGTGTTTGTCGCGTTGAAATCTTTGTTTAAAGCATCAATTTGAGATTGAATTTGTACCTGTGAAATGTTTTCTGCAGTGGTTTTGTATAGTACGTTAACTACTACAGGAATTTGAATTTTACCATTCACTAAACGACCTTCACGGATAGCTTTTTCAGTGAACGATTCAATTTCATTCATTTTAATGGCCAATTCAGGATGTTCTCTTAATTGATTTTCCAATACTTCATTTGAAGCACAGTTCCTTGTGGCATTTGTAGTTAAGTCATTTGTTGTAGAATTCTCTTCTTTGTTACATGAAATCAATGTCATTAACAAAGCAGCAGACAAAAGAATTTTTTTCATAAAATTTAAAGTTAGAGTTAAATAATTGGGTAAATGAATAATTTATTACAATAATATAACAATTTTTTTAAATTCAAAACGGGTATTATAAAAAAAGTATTACAGGATTATTTTTGTGAAATTTGCATAAAAATTAGAATTTGGCTGTAAAAAATATAATTATCGATGTTTGTGAAATTGTTTATTTAGGAAATATGTATAGAAAATTAGGCTACTGTTTCTGTTGAATTTGTTTTTGGTTTTAAAATGGAAATAAAAAGAGGCTGTCTCAAAAGTGAAACAGCCTCTTTTAAAATTGTTTGCGGCTTTTTTATGGCTGCGCGAATGAATTTCGAGGTCCTCCGGCAGCAAAAACAGCTAACATTCTTGATTTTTGCCCTTCAGAGAACATATACATGGCTCTGTCGTCTGTATAGTCCATATAGTCCATTGTCATTTCTACCGGTGTTCCTGAACAAGTACTGTAGTGAGGATACGCAGGAGCTCCGTAGTTGGCTGTATTGTGTAATGGAGTGTCGGCAACCATGTCATTACCACAAGTAGCGTCTCCCCAAATATGACGTAAATTCATCCAGTGTCCTACTTCATGTGTTGCAGTTCTTCCTAAATTAAATGGATAAGCGGCTGTTCCGGTTGTTCCGAATGCGTTGTCATCGATAACAACACCATCGGTAGCAGAAGAACCTCCCGGGAATTGTGCGTAACCTAAAATTCCGCCTCCCATATTGCAGCACCATAAGTTTAATACTGTAGATGGAGTAGTTGGAGGAATTCCTTTAGGTGATTTTTTCATGGCATCATTAGTGCTCCATGAAGTAGTGTTTGTAGATTTTCTAACAACACCTTGTAATACGAACGAAATGCCAATATTGGCTTTAACACCTGAAAATAGCGCAGGGACTTGATTGAAATCGGTATTGGCTCCATTAAAGTCCTTATTAAGCACATCAATTTGTGATTGGATTTGCGCTAAAGAAATGTTTTGAGCTGCAGTTTTGTACAGAACATTTACAACTACCGGAATTTCTATTTTACCGTTAACCAAACGCCCTTCTCTTATGGCTCTTTCGGTAAACGATTCAATTTCATTCATTTTTACAGCTAGTGCAGGATTGGCTTTTAATTGTTCTTCTAAAACTTCGTGAGAGGCGCAGCCTCTTTTTCCGGCAATTGAATTTTGTTCATCTTTTGTTGCTGATTCCTGATCCGTACAAGAAACCAACATTGCAAATACGGCTGTTGCTAAAAAAAAATTTTTCATAATTAGTAAGATTAAATTAAAATTGGTGAAATGATTTAAAAATCGTAAGCAATTTTAGAGATAAAACGATTAATTAAGAAAAATAGTATGTAATAGGTAAAAAAAATCGATGAAATATACGTTATTGTTATTTTGAAGTCCTGAAAGTTGATTTTTTGTTAAAAAAACTCAATATTTTTTGATCAGCTAATTGTTAAAAACGTAGTAAATCAAATTAGCTCCCATTTTAAGTGCTTTTGTGCGGACCTCATTAGGATCGTTGTGGACTTCCTGATTTTCCCATCCGTCTCCAAGATCCGTTTCAACAGTATAAAGAAGGACAATTCTTCCTTCGATGAAGATGGCAAATGCCTGAGGTTTTTTTCCATCGTGTTCGTGGATTTTTGGTAATCCTCCTGAAAAAACAAACGGCTTTTGAAAAACAGAATGTGATGAGGGTAATTCCACTAAAGGATTATCCGGGAATATTTTTATTATTTCTTTTCGGATGTATTGGTCCATTCCGTAATTATCATCGATATGTAAAAAACCTCCTGATGTAAGGTAGTTTCTCAAATTTACGATGTCGTTGTCGCTAAAAACCACATTTCCGTGACCGGTCATGTGTACAAACGGATACGAAAATAAATCCGGGCTTCCGGCTTCAACAGTAGGGATTTTAGTGTTGATTTTAGTATTGATATTCTGATTGCAGAATTTAGCCAGGTTTGGAAGTGAAGTCGGATTCGCATACCAATCGCCACCACCTGAATATTTCAAAAGTGCTATTTCCTGGGAAAATCCCAAATTCCAAACAAAGAAAATTCCAAGTAAAAATAGTTTTTTCATATTATTCGTTTGCAAAAACTACGCTGTGGCAAGCTACGACAGCAGCAGTTTCGGTTCGTAATCTTGTATTACCCAAAGATACCGGAATGTATTTGTTTTCTAACGCCAATTTGATTTCTTTTTCTGAAAAATCACCTTCCGGACCAATTAATATGGTGCATTTCTCTTTTGCCTGAACGGCTTCTTTTAATAATTTCTTATCGGTTTCCTCACAATGGGCGATGTATAAGTTGCCATTATGATTTTTGCCGATGAATTCTTTGAAAGATATCGGATCGTTCAGTTTCGGTAAATAGTACTGAAGTGATTGTTTCATTGCCGACTGAATAATCTTGTCAAAACGCTCCGTTTTTATCGTCTTTCTTTCGGAATGGTCACAGATAAGCGGAGTGATTTCGTGTATCCCGATTTCAGTCGCTTTTTCTAAAAACCACTCGAACCGCTCGTTCATTTTGGTTGGTGCTACAGCTAAATGAAGGTAAAAATCAGATGGTTTTTGGGTTTCTGTCGCATTGATTTTTACGGTGCATTTTTTCTCCGATGCTAATATGATTTCGGTGGTAAATAATAATCCTAAACCATTGGTTACGTGTAAAATATCGCCTTCTTTTTTACGTAAAACTTTAACAATGTGTTTACTCTCTTCTTTGTCGAAAGAAAACTCATTTAAAGTGGAATTTATGTCTGGAGTGTAGAATAGCTGCATATTAAAATTCGATACGTGCTTTAGATACCACAGAAGCATCTTCAAACTGGTTTTCCAAAAATTTATAATAACCAACAATACCAATCATGGCTGCATTGTCTGTAGTATATTCGAATTTAGGGATAAACGATTTCCATCCGTATTTTGCTTCGGCTTCTTTTAGTGTATTTCGGATTCCTGAATTTGCAGAAACCCCGCCACCAATGGCAATTTGGTTAATTCCGGTTTCGGCTACGGCTAATTTTAGTTTATCCATCAAAATCTGAATAATGGTATATTGAATGGAAGCACAGATATCATTTTTGTTCTCTTCAACGAAATTAGGGTTTTCAGCTACATGTTTTTGGATGAAGTACAAAATCTGCGTTTTTAATCCGCTGAAACTGAAATTCAAACCATCAACTTTTGGTTTTGTAAACTGAAAAGCTTTCGGGTTCCCGCTTTGTGCAAATTTATCAATCAGAGGTCCGCCGGGATAGGGAAGACCTAATATTTTGGCACTTTTATCAAAAGCTTCTCCCACAGCATCATCCGTGGTTTCTCCGATAACTTCCATATCGAAAAAACTTTTGACTTTGATAATCTGCGTGTGGCCTCCGGAAATTGTCATAGCTAAAAAGGGGAATTCCGGTTTGTCGTAACCCGCTTCATCGATAAAATGAGCTAAAACGTGAGCATGCATGTGATGAACAGCCACCAAAGGAATATTTAACGCCTGCGCCATTGATTTAGCAAATGAACTTCCAACCAAAAGCGATCCCATTAATCCGGGACCTTGTGTAAATGCAAT
The DNA here is from genome assembly GCF_035456225.1 of Flavobacterium sp. Taxonomy (GTDB): domain Bacteria; phylum Bacteroidota; class Bacteroidia; order Flavobacteriales; family Flavobacteriaceae; genus Flavobacterium. Next base: position 18,643 of record NZ_DATIDM010000055.1, read on the forward strand.
TCCGGAAAGTTGTGATTTGTCGATATTTGCCTTTTTCAAAGCTACGTCAATAACCGGAACAATATTTTGCTGGTGTGCTCTCGATGCGAGTTCAGGTACAACACCTCCATATTCTTCGTGAATAGCCTGTCTGGCAACAATATTTGATAAAACTTTATCATTTTCAAGTACGGCTGCTGCGGTGTCATCACAGGAACTTTCGATGGCAAGTATGTAAATCGACGGTTTTGTCATAAAAAAGGCACGAAATTTGTATTACAATTTGTATCGACTGTATTATCTTTGAATTTAGGTTTCATTTGCAGTTAAAAATGCTTGCGATTGGGTGCTAAAAACGTAATTTTACCAGTCGGTTCGACAAATTTAAAACAAATTCGGGTATCAAAAAATTTAAAAAAATAGCATTTCGAATAATTTTAGGAATTATCCTATTATTATTGCTGCTTGGTATAGCGCTTTCTTTACCGGTGGTACAGACTGAAATTGCCGCAAAGGTAACGGAGAGAATCAACCATGATTTTGGTACCGACATTAAAATTGAAAAAGTTGCCATTTCGGTTTTCGGAAGTGTAAAGCTCAAAGGCATACTGATTTCGGATCATCACAAAGACACGCTTTTTTATGTCAATCGATTGCAATCCAACATCTTAAGTTTTAAAGAGTTGAAAAATTCCCGTTTGTTTTTTGGTGAAGCCAAAATTGACGGACTGAATTTCAAACTGAAAAAATACAAAGGTGAAAAGAAAGCAAACATAGATTTGTTTGTTGAAGCTTTTGACGATGGAAAACCGGGTTCCGGAAAATTCAGATTGCGGGTGAATGATTTATATCTGACGAACAGCCGATTTCGTTTAATTGATGAAAACCTGAAAAATCCCAAACCGGTTGAATTTACAAACCTGAATGGAGAATTTGAGGATTTTTTCATCAAAGGACCAAATATCACTGCGAACATAAATAAATTGGCATTGAAAGAAAAGCGTGGGTTGATTGTTGAAAATCTTGCTGCCGATTTTACCTATACCAAGAAAAACATCATTTTGAAAAAAATGGATTTGAAAACAGACGAATCTACTTTTATCGGCGATGTTGTCATGAAGTACAAGCCAAAAGATTTTTCCGACTTTAACAATAAAGTTGTTTTCGATGTCAAAATGGAAAAAGCTTCGGTATCTTCAAATGAACTGAATTTTTTCTACAACGAATTCGGGAAAAATCAGCGTTTTTACCTCAATACACATCTTACAGGAACATTGAATGATTTTGTATTGAACGATTTACGTTTGTTGGATCGAAACAAAACTGAAATTATCGGGAAAGTAAACTTTAAAAACCTTTTTAATAAGAAGAGCGAGTTTTATATGAATGGTAATTTTGACAGGGTAAGTGCGAATTATGACAATCTTAAAGGGATTTTACCCAGGGTTTTAGGAAAAAAACTTCCGCCAGTTCTTAAAAAACTCGGCAACATCGATTTAATAGGTGATGTGAAATTAACAAAAAGAACTATCGATGCTGACATCCTGGTGCTTTCCGCCCTTGGAAAAGTGGAATCAAAACTTTCCATGACCAATATCGATAATATCAATAATGCGAGTTATAAAGGTTATGTGTCGTTAAACAATTTCGATTTAGGTCCGCTGACAGGCCGTAAAGATATTGAGCGCGCCACTTTAGATTTAAATGTAGACGGAAAAGGCTTCGATCAAAAACATCTTAATACTTCCGTAAAGGGAAATATTCACCAATTCAGATATAATGGCTATACTTACCAGAATGTCACTTTAGACGGAACAATGAAAATGCCTTATTTTAAAGGGTATTTCAATAGTAATGATCCGAATTTGAGAATGGATTTCAAAGGTTTGATCGATTTAAGTTCGAAGGTTAAAAATTATGACTTTCAGGCGAACATCGATTATGCGGATTTGCATTTGCTGAATTTCAGAAAGAATGATTCCATTGCGATTTTCAAAGGACAGTTAAGCTTTAAAGCCAAAGGAAATACAGTTGACGATATCGAAGGATTACTTGAAGTTGCCAATGCTTCCTATCAAAACAGAAAAGATACATACTATTTTGAAGATTTTCACGTCCAATCTACTTTTGATGAACAACGCGTAAGAACGATTACGATCAATTCTCCTGATATTATTAATGGAAAAGTAATTGGGAATTTTAAAGTAAATCAGGTTCCGAAAATTGTTGAAAACGCGCTAGGAAGTCTGTATGCGAACTATTCACCATATAAACTGAAACCCGGTCAGTTTTTAGATTTTGATTTTATCATCAATAATAAGATCATTGAAGTATTTGATCCTAATATTACTTTGGCTGAAAACACTGTTCTGAAAGGAAAAATCAATGCAGATGAAGGGAATTTTAAGATGAATTTTTCCTCTCCGAATGTAGTGGCTTACAAAAACAGTTTCGATAATATCCGAATTAACATCGATAATAAAAATCCGCTTTATAATGCTTTCATTGAGTTGGACAGTATCAAAACCAAAAATTATAAGGTTTCAGATTTTAGTTTGATTAATGTAACCATGAACGATACAATGTTTGTACGTTCTGAATTTAAAGGTGGGGATAAGAATCAGGATTTTTATAATCTGAATTTATATCACACGATTGATCAGGACAACAAATCGGTAGTTGGATTTAAAAAATCGGAAGTGAATTTTAAAAATTACCTGTGGTTTTTAAATGAAAATAATACGAATGATAATAAAGTCGTTTTCAATAAAAAACTTACTGATTTTTCAATTGAGAAAATAGCATTGACACACAATGGTCAGAAAATGGAATTGTCGGGTATGCTGGAAGGAAAAGATCATAAAGATATTCAGCTTACATTCGATAATGTAGATTTGGCCAAAGTCACTCCGGCACTCACCAACCTGTCTTTTAACGGTAATTTAAACGGTCATGTTAATGTGAAGCAGGATAAGGATGTTTATCAACCAATCTCATCCATTACCGTTGATTCCCTGAAAATTAACAATTACGATTTAGGTAATCTGGATTTACAGGTAACAGGCGATAATTCGTTCCGGAAGTTTAATGTTAATTCCTCTATAAAAAACAATGATGTTGAGAATTTCTATTTGAGAGGAAATGTTGAAATTGTGTCCGGTCAGAGTATGTTATCACTGGATACCGGTTTTTCCAGATTCAATATTGGAGCTTTCGGGCCATTGTTAGGAAGTATTTTTTCGGATGTAAGAGGATTTGCGTCGGGTCAGGCAGCAATTGTCGGGACAGTCAACAACCCTGAAATTGACGGACGACTTTACCTCAATGAGGCCGGAATGAAAGTACCTTATTTAGGTGTTGATTTTAATATGGAACCTAATGCGGTAGTTGATGTTACAGAGCATGAGTTTCTTTTCCGTCATATTGAACTCACCGATACGAAATACAATACATCCGGAATATTAGATGGTAGCGTACGTCATAATAAATTGGCTGACTGGAGTGTGGATTTGGATATTAAATCGGAAAACATGCTAGTATTGGATACTAAAGACAGTGAAGACGCGCCTTATTACGGTGTAGCTTTCATTGATGGTAAAGCAAGCATTAAAGGTCCGACAAATGCTTTGGTGCTTAAAGTTGATGCCAAATCCAATAAAGGAACTTCGATAAAAATCCCTCTAAACGATTCGCAAGGCTCGGGCAGTTATTCTTTTATCGTTTTTATCACAGAACAAGAAAAAAGGAATAAAGAAAAGGGAATTACTGCAGTTGAAAATAAATCCAAAGGATTTGAAATGGATTTTAATCTGGATATTAATCAAAATGCGGAAATTGAAATTATTTTGGATCGGGCAACTGGACATGCCATGAAAGGAAGGGGGGAAGGTTCTATAAATATGGAAATCAATACGGCAGGAAAATTCGTAATGAATGGGGATTATCAGGTTTATGATGGTACATACAACTACAAATATGGCGGTTTGGTTGATAAGAAATTCCAGGTTAAGAAATTCAGTACTATTCGCTGGTATGGAGATCCGCTAAATGCTGTTTTAGACCTTGAAGCTGTATATAAAACCGAAGCAAATCCTGCAGTAATTCTGGATAATGCTTCGTTTAATAAAAAAGTTCCAACAGAAGTGGTGATTTCAGTTAACGGAAATTTAAGCAATCCCGAACCTGATTTCAGAATTGAATTCCCAACGGTAAGTTCGGTTTTGAAATCGGAGATCGATTATAAGCTTAGTGATAAAGATATCCGTCAGACACAGGCTATTGCATTGTTGTCGGGAGGAGGATTCCTTTCGCCTGAAAATGCCACAAGTTCTGTTACAGGGACACTGTTTGAGAAAGCAAGTACGGTGGTTAATGATTTGATGACCGGAGATGATGATAAATTCAAAGTCGGACTAAATTATGTTCAGAGTGATAAGGATCCAATGCTGCAAACGCAAAGTAAGGTTGGTGTTACCATGTCGACTCAAATCAACGAACGCATCACCATTAACGGGAAACTTGGTGTACCTGTCGGCGGAACTGAAGAATCGGCCATTGTAGGTAACGTAGAATTGCAAATGCTGTTAAACAAAGACGGTAGTTTGAAAGCCCGAGTGTTTAACCGTGAAAATGATATTAATTATATAGGAGAAGGGGTCGGATATACACAAGGGATAGGTTTGTCTTATCAGATTGATTTCAATAATATGGGAGAACTTTGGCGAAAAGTATTCTCTAAAAAAGATAAAGTAGATAAAAACCAAAACCCGGCAGACCAGATTCCCGATTCTGATTTAACGCCTGAATTCATTCAATGGATTGAAAGCAAAAAAAATAAAAAGGCTGCCGAGCCTGAAAAAGAATCACAAAAAGTCCCTGAAATAGAGTAGTTTTCTGTAACAATTTACCCGGATTTATAATCGTATGATTTATAGAAAAACCTTTTTTTAACAAGAAACTGGTTATTCTTTAGGGAATCATATGTTTTATTTACTAAATTTATTAAAAACAAATTTTGTAATGTCTGTAAGTATTAAAAGAATAGGAGTGCTGACTTCGGGTGGTGACGCCCCCGGTATGAATGCCGCCATACGGTCTGTGGTAAGAACCTGTGCATTTCATAAAGTTGAATGTATGGGGATTTATCGCGGGTTTCAAGGCATGATTGAAGGCGATATAATGGAAATGGGCCCCAGAGCGGTTAAAAACATTGTCAATAAAGGCGGGACAATCTTAAAGTCAGCCAGATCAATGGATTTCATGACAGAGGAAGGACGACAGCGAGCCTATCACAATCTTAAGAAAAACAATATTGATGCTTTAGTTATTATTGGTGGCGACGGAAGTTTTACCGGAGGATTGGTTTTTAACAATGAATTCGGTTTTCCGATAATGGGAATCCCCGGAACAATCGACAATGATATTTACGGAACAAAATATACGCTTGGTTACGATACCGCACTAAACACGGTTGTTGAAGCCATTGATAAGATTCGTGATACAGCCAATTCACACAATCGCTTGTTTTTTGTAGAAGTTATGGGACGTGATGCAGGTCACATAGCTTTAAACGCCGGTATTGGTGCCGGTGCTGAAGAAATTCTGATTCCCGAAGAAAATTTAGGTCTGGAACGTTTACTGGAATCTCTTAAAAGAAGTAAAGTTTCCGGAAAATCATCAAGTATCGTTGTTGTTTCCGAAGGCGATAAAATCGGGAAAAACGTATTTGAATTAAAGGATTATGTTGAAGAGAATTTACCGGAATATGAGGTCCGCGTTTCCGTTCTCGGGCATATGCAGCGAGGTGGCTCCCCTTCCTGTTTTGACAGAGTCCTTGCATCCCGATTGGGAGTAAAAGCGGTAGAATCATTATTGGAAGGAAAAACAAATTTCATGGTCGGAATTCAGAGTGATAGCATAGAACTGACTCCCTTGGAACAGGCGGTAAAAGGGAAATCTAAAATAGATCAGGAATTATTGAGAGTTTCAGATATAATGTCAACCTAATCAGAAGTATAAAATTAAGATTAATCAAAAAGAGGCTATTGTAATCTGGAAAACCCAGCAGCAGCCATAAGAAAATTGTAATATGACGAAAATAAAATTAGGAATTAACGGTTTTGGAAGGATTGGACGTGTTGTGCTCCGTGAATCCATTAATAGAGATAATATAGAAGTTGTGGCCATTAACGATTTGTTGACTGTCGAACATCTGGCCTATTTGTTAAAATATGATTCAGTTCACGGCAGATTTAAAGGGAAAGTCGAAGTTAAAGACGGACTATTATTTGTAAACGACAGAAATATACGTGTAACAACCGAAAAAAATCCGTCTCTTTTAAAATGGGACGAAGTTGGTGTAGATGTAGTTGCTGAATGTACCGGCCTTTTTACTACAGTCGAAACGGCATATGATCATATCAAGGGAGGTGCTAAAAAAGTTGTAATTTCAGCGCCTTCAAATGATGCACCGACATTCGTAATGGGTGTGAATCACGATAAAGCAAAATCTTCAGATGTAATCGTTTCGAATGCATCATGTACTACAAATTGTTTAGCGCCATTGGCTAAAGTTTTACACGATAATTTTGAAATTGTGGAAGGGTTAATGACAACAATTCACTCCACAACAGGAACACAGTTAACGGTTGACGGACCATCCAGAAGAGATTTCAGAGGCGGAAGATCAGCATTGGTGAATATAATTCCCGCTTCAACCGGGGCAGCCAAAGCGGTTACCAAGGTAATACCGGCTTTAGAGGGCAAATTAACAGGGATGTCAATGCGTGTACCGGTCGCAGATGTTTCGGTAGTCGATTTGACGGTTAAACTAAAAAAAGCTACTTCATATGACGAAATCATGAATGTGGTGAAAAATGCATCCGAAACTTCCATGAACGGAATTATGGGCTTTACAGACGATGCCGTTGTGTCGCAGGATTTTATTTCGGATTCGCGTACTTGTATTGTAGATGCCAATGCTGGAATAGGTTTGAATTCAACGTTTTATAAAATTGTTGCATGGTATGATAACGAATACGGATATTCTTCAAAATTGTTAGATCTGTCGGCACATATTGCCAACTTGTAAAAAAATAGTATTTTTACTGAATCCCGTTGTTAAGCGGGATTTTTTATAGATAACACATATGAAATTAGTAGTAGACAGTGGTTCCACAAAAGCAGATTGGATTGCTTTAGACGATAATGGCGATATTCAATTTACCACAAGTACATTAGGCTTAAATCCCGAAGTTCTTACAAAAGAAGAAGTGATCAATCGAATCAATAACCGATTCGACATTGCTCAAAATGCATCAATAGTAAAAGAACTTTATTTTTACGGAGCCGGTTGTGGAACTGACAGAATGAAAAATCATCTAACTGAAATTCTTCAGGAATATTTTTCGAATGCGTATGTGGAGGTTAAGGAAGACACCTATGCAGCGGTGTTTGCTACAACACCAAGAGGTGAGAAGGCTATCGTATGTATTTTAGGAACAGGTTCCAACTGTAGTTATTACGACGGAACAGAATTGCATCAGAAAGTACAGTCTTTAGGTTATCTGGCAATGGATGATTGCAGTGGAAACCAATTCGGCCGTCATCTGATTCGCGCGTATTATTTTAATACGATGCCAAAAGCTTTAGCCGAAATTTTCGAAAAAGAATACGATCTGGATGCCGATGTCATTAAACACAATTTATACAAAATGCCTAATCCGAACGCTTATCTGGCTACATTTGCCAAGTTTCTGATTCAGCACAAAGATGATGATTTCTTTCAGAAAATAATACTGAATGATATGCAGAATTTTGTTGATTTTTATATCAAACAATATGAAAACTGCAAGGAAGTTCCGGTACATTTTATCGGTTCGATTGCTTATTATTTAAAAAATGAACTCGAAATTATTTTGTCTAAAAACGGAATGAAATTAGGAAACGTATATAGAAAACCTATTGACGGATTAATAAATTATCATTCGGTTCCTCAACAATAAGAACGGAAGAAATACCATTTCTGATTCTCCAGGTCCTTGCAAAATGAAACACCCTTATGCAACTAAATCTAGTTTCATAAGGGTGTTTTGATTTTTATATTGTCTCGCCCAATATCTATCAGGAAACGCGAAAAATATCTTTTGAATATTATTTTATTGCAATCATTGAGATTTCAACATTGACATTTTTTGGAAGACAAGCCACCTGAACAGTTTCTCTTGCCGGAGCAGTCTTCTCGTCGAAATAACTTCCGTAAACAGCGTTGATTCTTGAGAAATCGTTCATGTCACTGATAAAAATAGAAGCCTTTATCACGTTCTCAAAAGTCATTTCAGCAGCTTCTAACACAGCTTTCATGTTTTCCATAACCTGTTTGGTTTCTGATTCGATGTTTTCTAAAACCAATTCATCGTTAGCCGGATTGATTGCGATCTGCCCTGAAGTATAAAGCATATTCCCAATCAAAACAGCTTGGTTATACGGGCCTATTGGAGCAGGCGCTTTTTCTGTAAAAATTATTTTTTTCATATTTTATCTAAACTTTGATTTCAGTTTTTGTGCAGTAACCCGCACTCAACTTTTTAAGTCATTCTCTTGATTCTTGATTCTTGTCTCTTATCTCTTATCTCTTATCTCTTTCTTACTCTCTCCTCAATTAATTATAAACTTCTGTCAGGTAAATTACGTTTGTCGTATTTGATATCGCTTAAAACAGACGACTTGATTCCTATGAAAAAGCCCCAGTTTGTATACGGCTCAATTGGCACCCAGTTAAAACTCATCCTCCAGCTTAATAAGTCTCTTTCAAATCGCAATTGAGTAAAAGTAACTCCTTTTTGAACAAAATCATACCCTGAAGAGAATCCCATTTTCCATCTTGGGGTTAAGCTAATGTCACCGGCCAACATTAAAGAGTTTCCGACTATCTCGTTTTCACGATTCATATTGGAATAGGTTAGGGAATAAGCCATGGTTAAGTTCCAGGGAATTTTTAATGTGTAAAATTCAGAATCTTCTTTCTCCTTGTTTTTATCGTCTTCTTTTTTGAAAAGGCTTTGTCGCTGATCACTCAAATCTGTTCCGCGACCAAATAAATTATCTTCGCGACCACCATTTAATACGGTTTGTTGTGAAGCATCCCCTTTTAAACTTGCATCGGCACTGGAAATCGCATAATTCATTGTTAGGTTGGCCGAAGTCATTCTGAAAAGACTACCGCCATTGTCAATATTGAATTTGTCAATTCGTCTGCCGGAATTATCAATCGCATAAGGATCCAAAGTAGTTCCGAAGTTAAGATTTAACTTATTGTCAAAAAATTGTGTTCCTCCGGATACCGACATTTGCGACCAGCGTAAAGAATCTGCAGCAATGTTATAAGCAGTAGAAAAGTTTAAATTGCTAAGCAACATCACTTTTTTGGGTTCCGTCTTAGTTTCGTCTTTGTCGCGTACTTTAGCCTCAAAGGAATTGTTTACAGCCATTCTTATTCTGTTGTTTACAGTTTTAGAAGGCGCACCGTAAATTCCTTGTTCAAAACGGCTGTATTCGGCATAAGTAGTGCCGGTGGCATCTATTGGATAACTATCATAGTACTGCTCAAAGCTCGGTAAATAATCATATCCGACAGAGGGTACCAATTGATGTCGTATAGCCTGAATTTTTTTATCATCACCAAATTTAAATGTTCCGAAGATTCTGGTTGTCAACGTAGTTGAGAAATTATAGGTTCTGTAAGCGTCAAAACCATTGACAGCTGTAGTTACTACTTCGTCGGTTTCGGCGTTGTAATCTTTTCTAATCGTTTCGAAATACCAATATTCGTTATAGGTTGTACTTGCATTAACACTGAAGTATTTAAAAACCTTAAAGTTTGTACTTATCGGGATGGAATGCTGCATTCCGTTTTTAGCACTATCGAACATTTCTGATTTAAAGAAAAGTGAATCGGTCGTTTTGATTTTGTTTTCACCTTTGAAATTGTAAAGAAAATTGATATTCTTTAAGGCTCCTTTCTTGATTCCGTCTTTGGGAACAAAAGGGTAGATACGGTCAACGTTGACAAGAATTGTTGGCAATGTCATGTCTATTTGCTCCGTATTGGTGTTTTGGGAATGTGTAGCGGCTGTAGAAAAGAAAACCTGTGGAACTGTCTGGAATGTTTTCGAATACGAAATGGACGAGCTCAAGTTATTATTTAATGATGAACCGATATTTGATTGATTGTATGATTGACGGAAGTATTGACTACTACCAAGATTGACCGAAGCGGAAAATTTCGAAGTCGGACTGGCTTTTGTGTCCTGGCTGTGAGACCATTGGATATTGTATTGTCTTGATTTTGAATAATCAGGAAATCCTTTTTCGCTGTTGATTTGGTTTTCAAATCGAAGGTTTACCCTTCCGTTAAATTTATATCTTTTTGCATAACTGCTTTCTGCCCGGAATGCATAACTTCCGTTGGTGTAATAATCCCCCAAGACGGATAAATCATAATATTCACTTAAGGCAAAGTAGTACCCACCGTTTTGAAAATAATAACCTTTCTGTTGAGTGTCTCCGAAAGTCGGAACAATAAATCCGGATACCGATTTTTCACTCATTGGGAAATATGCAAAAGGCAAGGCGAGGGGAGTAGGGACATCGGCAATAACCATATTGGTAAAGCCGGTAACCACTTTTTTCCTGGGAACAAATTTTATCTTACGGGCAAGGAAGTAATATTCAGGGTCGTCTATGTTTTCAGAAGTTGTAAATCGGGCATTTCTCATGAAGTAAACAGAATCGTTTTCCCTTTTGCTTATTTCACCTTTTACTCTAAATTCTCCTTGTTGTGTCCTCGAATTCCAAACCAATGCTTTTTTGGTTTTCGTATTAAAGCGGATGGAATCAGGTTCTAGAACATTATCTCCCTGTTTGAAAATAGGGTTTTGTGTGTA
>NZ_DATIDM010000056.1:0-2520 GCF_035456225.1 Flavobacterium sp.
CATTAATTTTATTTCAAAGATAATGTTTCAAATCATATTTTGGTGGTATCCAAAGCTCTCTTGAGTGAACTATAAAATTAAAGTTTACTGTTTCCTTTTTTTATTTCAATATGAGGGAGCAATTAGTGTTTAGCTAGTGCACTAAGCTATCTTATTCTGCTTTTTCGTCCATTTTTACAATTGTTATATAAGCCTGATTGGGATGATTAATCATATCTGGAATGGTATAATTTAATTTTTTTTCGTCTAATAACGGTTTTAAAAATTCTCTGAAAATATACTTCTCCGTTTTCCCCAACACCTGTGCAATCACCTTACCTTTCATAGGTTTATGCGAACATAATTGCAAAATAATATTAGTTATTTTTTCCTTATCATTAGTTCTTTTACCTAATGATTCTATCAGTTGTTTTAATGCAATTGGAATATCATCGTCGGTAGGTAGTGTACTAAGGTCGGTAGGTAGTGCACTAAGGTCAGGAGGTAGTGCACTAAGGATTTCCTCTTCGTTGGAAATATAGGATAGCAGAAGTAACGAAGTGGTGTAATATGTGAATTTACTTTTGCCTTTTTGAATTAATAAATCCAGTTCCCTTAATTTTCTTAAATCGGCATTTGCGGTAAGAATATCAGATCCGTTGATTTGTCGGGCTGTTGAATTATCGATTGCATTTACTTCCCGAACGAAAATCAAAATTCGTTTTTGATTGTCATTCAAATCGAAATTACTGAAGCTATTTAGCCAATGAATATCTTCTTCATTTAGTAAATGGTGCAATAAGAGTCTTACCGTAAAAGTGTTGTTTTCTCTACTACTTTCAAAAGTAGGAGGCATCATATCGACTTTTTCCATCAGGCTTCTCATAGTGCGAATACCACTTCCTTTGGTTTCCGCTAAGTTGGTTTCGTGGAAAATTGCGGATATAAAAGGATTTCTGTTTACAGAACCCGGTTCACCCAATTGGTCTTCGGTTTTTAATGAAAACCCAGGATTTATAATCTCAATTCTGTTTGGGTATCGAATAATCTGTATGGGGCTGTTTTCCCTGTATGAACGATGGATTAGCGCATTTACCACAGCTTCACGTAAAACACGCATTGGCAACCCGATATTTTTGGCCTGAATGTTATTGTCATTTAGCACAAAACCTTTGGGCAAATCATCTGAAATTGTTGAAATAATACGTTGCACCAATTCCAAAAGGGAACCTCTCATATCGAGCGTAGCATCAAAACGCTTGTCTGGGTCTTCAATCCATTTGTTGGTGCTTACACGAATATAATCGACTCTTACCATAGGCAATAATCTGCGGAGCGCCATTCTGGATCCAAAGCATAATAATCCGGTATAAGTAACCTGAAAGATTCCGTTGCTTTTTCTAATAGCGTTTAATGCTTTCAACAAATCGTTATCATCATAGGTAAGTTCCTCGGCAGAAGGATTTACATTTTTTCTGAAACGTCTGTAAAGGGAAATCGCTTCCTCCGATACATCCTCCAAATCGGCATCTTTAATAATGGATTTGTCCAAGGTTTCGTTTCCCTGGTAAAAAATTACCAAATCATCTTCAGTGCATTTGTGGTCTGCAGAACCAATACGGCGATAGGCACCTTGCGGCAAGCCTTTGTGTTTAAGAAACAGCGGTTTTTGTTCAGAACTTAGTTCGGAAACAAAAACTACGATAGCATATTTATCATTGGCTGTTTTTTCAACCGTAATTTGAGGACGGATAGGAATATTAAAGTTTTCAGCACACTGATTGGCCAAATCGGTCTGTATCTTATCAAGGTTTTCTTGAGGGATTCCGGAAACAATATAGCTTGGAAACAAACTTGTCACCTCATCTTCTCTTTCAACCCCTAATAGCAAATAACCACCGCCAAGACCCGGTTCGTTGCTAAAAGCACAAACTGTTTCCAGCACTGATTTACCTATTTCGGAAGCGCGTTTGGCCTCCAAATCGGTGCATTCATCCGATAAGTTTAATCGTTCTACTAACTCTTTTAAATTTTCCATTTTTATATGTGACTGTAGTCTTGATTATTTGTTAACTAATATTTTAATGATTATCTTCAATGCAAATCTTTAAGATCCAAGTATGGCAATATCATTTCTTCTAATTTTGAATTTCTATTAAATTCATCGATCCTTTTGTTTGACTCACTGTAATCTCTCAATCCTGGGAATTTTACAAACATATACAATACATTTTCTTCATCTTTCCAAAAGTTTAAATACACTTCCATCAATGGCTGTTCTTGTATTTTTTTTTAATGATATAATCTGAAATTTCTTTAGAAATATCTAAATCGGAAAACATCATAATTTGTTCAAATATAGAATGTCTCTTTGAATACTCTTCAGAAATAATCTTGAACTCCTGTGATATTTTCTCATCGAAAAGCAAAATTGATTGCTTATATGATTTGAAAAGCAAAATTTTATTTTCGACTGACTTTTTTATTAAATCAGAACGAGAGACTTTATTTTCTGATATTCCGTGCGCCACTAAACCAAAT
>NZ_DATIDM010000057.1:0-8682 GCF_035456225.1 Flavobacterium sp.
ACAAGATCTTATATTGGACAATAGCTCGAACAATCAGGAATTTATTATAGAAGTACCCTTTAAAATCACGCAAATACTGTTTGACCCGAAAAAAAATATTATTTCCCGATACAGCACGGCGAATATGGTGGGAGACAATTCGGATCTTATCATTTATCCCAATCCCTGTCACGACATCTTAACCTTAAAACTTCCGACAGATGTTAGCTTGGATAAAGTAGAAGTTTACAATGTATTGGGGATGTTGATTATGAGGGAAAACAAATCGGTTATTAACATCAGCACCCTTGCCAATGGTATTTACCCGTTAGTGATCAGCACTTCGACAGGGGTTATTCACCATAAGCTGATAAAAGAATAACGATTTTACAAAGTCATAAAAATTGATTTTTTTCGATAAAAATATCTTAAACAACTCATCACTAACCTATTCAACATCCAGTGAATTTATTTTCTATCGGAAATATTTCACAAACCAACACCATAATTCCCTTTATCTACATAAACAGAAAAACGCTTCCATTCGCATAAAACCCTTATAAATTAGGTTATCCCAAAATAAATTAAAACATACTGTTGTAAAAAACACAAAACAAAATTCTAATGTTATAATATTTTTTATATTTGGGGAAATTTTTTAAGAAATATGAAAAAGTTTCCCCTGCTTTTTGCATTACTCATAACCTTTTATGGTTTTTCACAAACCCATGATGAAGATTACCATCGGATGATTGAAGCCGAAATGAAATCGGCTGCCAAAACAATGGATTTCAGGGTTAATCCCAATACACAGAATTACAACGTAACTTATCACAAACTGGAATTCACCGTTGATCCGGCTGTATATGCAATTTCAGGAGTAGTTACCACTACTTTTACCGCGCTGTCTAACATGTCGACCGTAACTTTCGACTTAACTAATCAACTAACTGTAAGCAGTGTAAAACAAGGTCTGACCAATCTGACATTTACTCAAAATACCAATAACGAATTAGTCATCACACTTCCCACCACAGTAACGACAGGTAATTCGGCAACGGTAAAAATAACTTATTCAGGAGCACCGGCATCTGGCGAACAGGCATTCACAACAAGCACTCATAATGGCACCCCGGTTTTGTTTACCTTATCGGAACCGTTTGGCGCAAGGGACTGGTGGCCATGTAAGCAGGATTTAAATGACAAAGTAGAAAGCATCGATGTTTATATCACAGCTCCTTCCTCCTACGTTAGTGTTTCTAATGGATTGGAACAGTCGCAAACTGTTAACGGAGCAAATAAAACCACTCATTTCCATCACGGATATCCTATACCGGCCTACCTTATCTGCATGGCTGTGACCAATTATCAGATTTACAACCAGCAGGCAGGCTTGGGTACAATGGCAAGTCCTTTTTACCCGGTGGTAAATTATATTTATGCAGAAAACAATACTGCTGCGACAAGAACGCAGATCGACCAAACGCCATTAATTTTAAATTTATACGAATCTTTGATCGGACCCTACCCTTTCCGTAACGAAAAATATGGCCACGCACAGTTTGGATGGGGAGGCGGAATGGAACACACCACCGTTTCCTTTATGTACAATTTCGGAAGAAGTCTCATTGCACATGAAATGGCTCATCAGTGGTTTGGCGATAAAGTTACCTGCGGCACCTGGAAAGACATTTGGCTAAATGAAGGGATCACCGAATATATGTCTGGACTTGTGGTTGAAAATTTCGACGGCGCGTCCAATTTTGTATCCTGGAAAGCAAGCAAAATAAACAATATCACCTCGCAAGCGGGCGGAAATTTATATTTATCGGATACTCAAGCTCAAAATGTAAACACTATTTTCAGTTCCCGAATTTCATACGACAAGGGCTCAATGGTAACGCATATGTTACGACACAAATTGGGAGACGCAAACTTTTTTCAGGCGCTTCGCAATTATTTAAATGACCCTGCTCTAGCCTATGGTTATGCCACCACACCGCAGCTAAAAACACATTTGGAAGCCGTATCCGGCATGAACCTAACTGAATTTTTCAATGATTGGATTTATATGCAGGGATATCCTACCTATACGGTAAACGCACAAACATTGGGCGGCAATCAGGTGCGCATCACGCTTAACCAGACCAGTTCCCATGTTTCGGTTTCGTTTTTCGAAGCTCCGGTTCCTATCCGATTCACCGGCGCCGGAGGTTTGACGCATGATGTCGTTTTAGACAATACCAGCAACGGACAGCAATTTACAGTTTCTGTGCCATTCGCTCCAACAGGAATTCTATTTGATCCCAACAAACATATCATTTCCAAAAACAGCACCGCCACTTTAGGAAACGAATCGTTTGAACTCAATCAAATCATCAGTTTATATCCGAATCCTTCAAATGACCGTATAACAATTCAGCTGCCTACAACCATTCAATTGCAGAAAGCAGATATTTACAACGCTCTGGGTCAATTGGTGGCCACCGAGACAAATGCAGAATTCAGCGTAAACAAGCTATCTAACGGTGTTCACATAGTTAAGATCACAACCTCTGAAGGCGTAATTCATAAAAATTTTATAAAAAATTAGGCAAACCTAAATAACTTGATAATAAGTAAGGCGAAAACCTTACTTTTGTCGTTTATAATAAAAATTCATAGTTTAAAATGATACAATTAGGTCAGATCCTTTTCATATTATCCGTATTGGTAATTCTACACGAATTCGGTCACTATATTACAGCCAGAATGTTCAAAGTAAGAGTGGAAAAATTCTACCTTTTCATGGATGCGGGTTTCGCTTTACTGAAAAAAAAGATTGGTGATACCGAATGGGGGATCGGATGGCTTCCTATCGGAGGTTATGTGAAATTAGCGGGAATGGTGGATGAAAGCATGGACATGGAACAGATGAAGCAGGAACCGCAACCTTGGGAATTCCGTTCAAAACCGGCCTGGCAACGACTGATTATCATGTTGGGCGGAATCATCGTCAACATTCTCCTTGCCTGGTTTCTGTATACGGTAGTTTATACCACTTACGGACAAAAATATGTTTCCACCGATAAAATACAGGAAAACGGATTGTCATTTGGGGAAACCGGATTGAATGCAGGTTTTAAAAACGGTGACAAAATCCTATCAGTGGACGGAGTACATCAGGAACGCTTCAATCGTATGGTATTGGATGCCTTATTGGGAGACAATATTGAAATCGAAAGAAACGGCCAAAAGCAAACCATCGTTTTGTCTGACGAAAATAAAGCCAAAATTTTAGCCAAAGAAGGGCGTGATTTTGTCGGGGCAAGAAATCTGATTTCACAAGTCGTGATTGACAGCGTAGCCTCTGTAAAGAACAAACCTTCCGTTTTAATGGCCGGGGATAAATTACAGATGCTTAACAACAAATCATTCGTTTACTTTGATGAGTTTACGGATGAATTGAAAAATCACAAAGGAAAAACCGTTCCGGTTACCGTTTTAAGAAAAGGCGCTCCGGTTACCGTTCTCCTTGCTGTCGACAAAAAAGGAGATGCAGGATTCGGCGACAGCATCTTTTTAACGGAATCAATGGATATGGCTGATTCTTCTGTTAATCAAATTGTTCCGGGTTCGGAAGCAGACAAGGCAAAACTTCAGGAAAATGATGTCATTTTAGGCTTCAACAACAGAGTTTACGAGAATTTCTTTGATTTCAAATCGGAATTAAGCCAGTCTGCGAATAAAGATATAACGCTGAATATCTTAAGAGGAACACAAAGAATGGCTTTACCTGCCCATGTTGGTAAAAACGGAAAACTTGGATTTATATTAAAACCGAACAATCAGCCAAGCTACGAAATCGTGAACAAACTGAATGTTGCGGAAGCTTTCCCGGAAGCGGTCAAGGAATCATGGCAATTGTTAATATACAACGTGAAGCAATTCAAATTGATTTTACGTCCTAAAACAGAGGCTTACAAACACGTAAAAAGCCCTGTCGGAATAGCAAGGGCATTACCTGATACCTGGAACTGGGAATTCATCTGGAATTTCACTGCCCTATTTTCGATTGGTTTGGCCTTCATGAATCTGTTGCCGATCCCGGGATTAGACGGTGGCCATGCCCTGTTTACCATTGCCGAGATGATAACCGGTAAAACTTTAAGTGAAAAAGCTATGGGTCACGTACAAACAGCCGGAATGATTATCTTGCTGAGTCTAATGGTCTTAACCTTTGGAAAAGACATTTACCAGCTAATAGCCGATAAACTTTTATAAAATTTTTTAATTTTTTATTTGCGAGTATAAAATTTCAGCTTATATTTGCACCGCATTAAAGGTAACACACCTTCCTCCTTAGCTCAGTTGGTTAGAGCATCTGACTGTTAATCAGAGGGTCCTTGGTTCGAGCCCAAGAGGGGGAGCAAAAAAAGCCATTCGCAAGAGTGGCTTTTTATATCTTTAAAAAAAGTTCTTTACATAAAAATACAGTTTCCTCCTTAGCTCAGTTGGTTAGAGCATCTGACTGTTAATCAGAGGGTCCTTGGTTCGAGCCCAAGAGGGGGAGCTTTTAAAGCCTGACAGTAATGTCGGGCTTTTTTTATACAAATAAAACTGCAAACAAAAGGCTTCGCATTTCTGCGAAGCCTTTTTCATTTAAAACCAAATACTATTTGTGTGTTTTATTTCCTAAAGAAGCATCCTGTTTAACGGAAAACGGTATGGTTCACCAAAATCCACTTCCAATTAAACTCTTAGACCTTCACGCAAAGCCAACCAAAAAATTATCTCTGTTCAACTTATTTTACAATCCCGTTTCCGTAACGCGGATTCGGTGTAATCAAATTTACTTTCCCTTCGACAGGTTTCTTAATTTCAGGAGGCGTCGATGTTAAATTCCCGTTTTCATCCACGTAAGCAATCATGCTGTCAAATCCTTTCCCCTTGTTATTATTGACTTTTCTGTCTTCCTTTTTCTGGTCTTTGACTTTCTTTTTTAATACTCTCTTCTTATTTTTTTCTTTCTTGAAAAATGAATCAGCCATAGTTCTGTGTTTTTAAAATTCAACAATTGTTCGTATTCGTTTATTATAGCCACATCAAAGACCTTTCACCCCATATATTTGTAAACAGGAGAATCGGCTTCGATATGTCTTTAAAAACTATAATCCTGCATTAAATACTGGAAACAGAAAGGGTGACCCCTATTAATTTCTCAATACTCTTAAGTTCTCCTTTTTCCTCTCTGCTGCAAAAGGAAACGGCAACACCGCTTTTACCGCCACGTCCCGTCCGCCCAATCCTGTGCACATAGGTCTCCGGAATGTTTGGAAGGTCATAATTAACCACGTGAGGCAAATCCTCTATATCAACACCTCTTGCGGCGATATCGGTAGCCACAAGAACCCTCAAATCATTTTGTTTAAAATCTTCCAAAGCTTTCTGACGGGCATTCTGGGATTTATTACCGTGTATGGCAGCCGCCAAAACCCCCTGACTGATAAGCTTTTTTACCAACTGATTGGCTCCCCTCTTGGTACGGGTAAAAACCAACGAACGCAAAATTCCCGAATCACCTAACAGCGTTGTAAGCAATTGCTCCTTGTCGCTATTTTCAACAAAATATACGGACTGGGCAACCGCCTGTGAAGCAGAAGACACCGGATCAACACTTACGCAAACCGGATTTTTCAAGAGACTGTCGGCCAATTGCTGAATGGATTTCGGCATAGTAGCCGAAAAAAGCAGTGTTTGCCTTTTAGCGGGAAGACATGCCACAACCTTCTTTACATCATGCACAAAACCCATGTCAAGCATTCTGTCGGCTTCATCCAATACAAAAATTTCCAAATGGGAAAGACTAACCAGGTTTTGATTCATCAAATCAAGCAAACGTCCCGGAGTGGCAATAAGCACGTCTGTACCGGCCTTCAAAGCCTTTACCTGATGTACTTGTGACACCCCGCCGAAAATAGTCGTACATCTTAGGTTAAGATTAGTTCCATAGCAAGCAAAATTGTCTCCTACCTGTATCGCTAATTCCCTTGTTGGGGTAAGTATCAATGCTCTGATGGATTTAGGCTTTACAGCTTGTCGAAGCGCCAGTTGCTGCAAAATGGGCAAAGCAAAAGCAGCTGTTTTTCCCGTGCCTGTTTGTGCACATCCCAATACGTCATTACCCTGCAAAATCAACGGGATGACTTGCTCTTGTATGGGTGTGGGAGAAAAATATTTTTCCCGTTCAAGCACCTTGAGTATGGGAGATAGTATATTTAAATTTTCAAATGTCATAATTTTAAATTTTGTAGCTGATAACCAGCTTTTATTGTTCTTTTAATGTCAAAATTCATTTCAGAAATTTTGACGTTTTGTTATACAGCATCAAATAATACTTAATGATGCGATTTAGGTGTGATTGTAAAATGAAATGAAAAAGCCTAAAGTAGTTTTAGAGCATCAGACAGAACAGGACATTGGGCTAATGCCCTGAAAGTCGGAAAATTGGCAGTGATTATTTTTTCGGAAAACTTCCTTGATAGTATACAACACTAAATAAATCAAGGATTTGTGTTGCTGAAGTCGTGGCAACCCACATCTCCTGCACAGAAGTTTACGGTGTAAACTTGTTTAAATTAATAAAGCGGCAACTGAAACGCTAAAACTGAAGAGAAAGAGACTGCAAATTTACAAATCAGAACAAGCATTGGCAGAAAACCATTAGAAGGCAAAGCTAGACATAATATATTTAACAAAGCTTTTTTTTTGACAAAACTTCAAAAAAGATTCAATTTTTACAAGAAAAAAACATTGAAAATCAGAAGTTTACAGACTGTGCTAACAAAAAAAGTACCAGCCACACTGATACTCTCCCACTATTGCACAATCCGTAAAAGTTAAAATCTGAAAAGCATAAACATGAGTTCTTCTTTTGTCAACCCTAATATTTTTCGAACCTTTTCAAGCATTTCTTCTTTTTTCCCATCTATGAACAGCAAATCTGTTTCACTTAAAACAGAATACTTTTCCAATAACTTTTCTTTTTGTTCCCCCCAATTTTCATTCAGGGATTCTGAGTTGTCGTTTAAATTTTTCATAATATTTTCATTTGTATTATAATCTACGGCCGATTTCTTGCTACAATTCATTTGGAAAATTAATTCTTCCAAATAATGTATCAGGTCGGCATCCTCAATTCCATGTTTGTCGAAAGTCTTTAATGAAAAGGGCGTTTCGTCCAAATGCTCATAAAGCCCTGGAAAGTTTTG
This sequence comes from Flavobacterium sp., assembly GCF_035456225.1. Taxonomy (GTDB): domain Bacteria; phylum Bacteroidota; class Bacteroidia; order Flavobacteriales; family Flavobacteriaceae; genus Flavobacterium. The sequence continues at coordinate 7,230 of NZ_DATIDM010000057.1, forward strand.
CTGAATCTTCTCCGTTACAGAGAATATCTTCTCAGACAATATGCCGTGCAGTGTTTTCATTTTTTAATTGCTTATTATTACTGATACTTAGTGACACTTATCACAATCAGCTGATTTCAAAATTTACAAATTACGCCTTATTCAAAAGCTTAATGATTCCTACAAAATCGTAAACTAAAATTGCCGCAATAGGAAGTAACAACAAATGAATAAAAGACCCTGTGTTACTGACAAAAAAGGCAACGCCCCATAAGACAATAAGTATTATTGCTATACTGTTATAAAAAGTTTTCATGATGTTTATTTTAAATTTTTTTGACCACAGTTTTAACATTGGAATTTCCCGATGCATTCCATCTTTACTATCAAAAAACTTTCAGCTAAACATTATGAAGAGGAGATTATCAATTGAAGTAATAGAGCTTCTAAAAATGCTCTTTAGTAAAGATACACCTATTTTAAGGATAAATATTTTAAAATTGGTTTTAATTAACTATTATTCAGCCATTTGCACACAAAACTATCAGATTTAACCATAAATTATCCATATCATTTAAGCGTATCGCACACAAAATTAAATAGTATCAAGATTTTTTTAAGACGCAACACTACTGTCTGGTCTTTTTATATTATTGATCCTTGAGTAATTTTTATCAGATACAGAAACAAACATTCTGTCAGTCCCGAACAACAAAATCACAATCCTTTCATTTTGAGCGTTTAAAACATTTTTAACCACCTACGCGTTTCGATTTTTCATAACTTTATATGTTAAAATTTTGATTATAAAATACTTATACTTCTTTATCTGGTTAGTATCAGCAGGTATAATCGATAAAACACACGGACAATCTGCCCCTCAACTGCAATGGGCGTTCAGCGCATGAAATCCAACACCCGCAGCCGCAGGCGTATTGAGCAACGCCATCGCTGTTGATTCCGCAGGCAATCGCTACATAACAGGACATTACTCTCTGACCGCCGATTTTGATCTCTCTCCGGCAATCGCAACCCACACTTCTTCGGGAAGCGTCGACAGTATTATTGCAAAATACGACGCCAACGGAAATTATCTCTGGGCCAGATCAGCCGGAGGGGTCTTGGAGGAAACCGCCAGTTCAATAGTGATGAATAACAATGACGAAATGATTATAACCGGAGCTTTCAGCCTAAATACTGACTTTGACCTCTCCAATGACAGTTTCAACTTAACATCCATCAACTCCTCGGATATGTTTCTAGCCAAATACAAAGATTGCAGTCCCACACCGGTGGTTGTTACTTTATCGGGAAACACCCTAATAACAACCACATCGGCAGATTCCTATCAATGGATAGACTGCAGCAATAACAACACGCCTATATCAGGTGCGACCAACGCATCGTTTACTCCTGCTGTCAGCGGGAATTATGCTGCCGTTATAAACATTAATGGCTGCCGAAGCATTTCTGC
>NZ_DATIDM010000058.1:0-16891 GCF_035456225.1 Flavobacterium sp.
TTCATAAAACATCACAAAAAAACCTCTCTTTTAGAAGTACCCGAAATTAACTGAAATTCAATCAATGTATTTCAATATTCTATAGTAGCATTAAGTACTTCGAACTTTTGAGGACTTAAAGAAAAATTGCCGGATGCATAAGGGACAATACCACAATAACAACAATATTGACAAAATGGAGAAGGGGGGTCACCTTCAGCAACATACCAGTCGACTTTATTCAATTCATTGCCAAAAAGCCTGAATCTTGCAATTGAAGAACCACTGGGAGCTCTAAACACTTGAAAGCTCTCATTACCCAATTCGCTTCTAGTCTTAAACACAAAAAAACTTGGATTAGGATAATTATTGATATTTTTGATATTGACTTTTACCCAAGCTTCAGGCTCTATGTAATTTTCTCCGTACCTCCCATCTCTTTCCCAGTATTGCGCTTTAGACACCGTTATCCCTTCACTCGCATTAGCGTAATCGCTTTGAGAAACATGACACTCTCCCAAATCATTAGTAGTAAGCGTCATAAAAAGCGATTTATCGCATCCGAATTCAAAATCATAATTACCGCAAGTATACAAATTCACAACCGCCCCAGATAAAGGCAAATTAGTCTTATATTCTTTAACTTTTACCACGTGATAACCCTCGTCATCCGATGTTGAGCAGAAAACCAGCAAAACCGAAATAAACAACCCAAATAAAAGATAGTGCTTTTTCATGGTTACATCTTTAAATTACTATTTACATACAATTAAAACAGTATACTTCTTATAACAAGATAACACAACCATAAATTTACGAATTATTAACAAATTACTGAATATCAGTAAATTAGATAAAAAAGATGTCCCAGCTATTTTAAACTTGAGAATAGAAAAAACCATACGCTACCTTCAACCTATTTCAAACAAAAAATCCCAACCGTTAAAGGTCAGGATTTGTTATTTTTTCAGTAATTTCTAATGCTTGACATGTGTCTGTTTCTGATCCAAGACTTTCTTCACCATAGGATCTTCTTTCAGTACCATCTCGAAATACTTATTTTCATCGAACAACTGTCGGGAAAATTCGGCAGCTATAAAACGCTTCACGGTTGCTTTTTGGGTATCTAAATTGAAAACCAATCCGCTTTTTGCGATATAACTCTTGAAGTTATTGAAGTATACATCCGTTGCGTTCAGTTTTTCCAACATTTGCGGAAATGAAAGGTTTTCAAACGCATTTCGGTCATTATCCAATTGTTCAAACACAAAATAACTCATCAGTCCGGACTGCATCAACATTCCCACTGCTTCGTCCCCATGGCCGCCTTCAATCGGCACAAAAACATCGGGAATAATTCCGCCGCCACCATAAACAATACGTCCTTTTTTGGTTTTGAATTTTAAACTGTCGGCTACTTTTATACTATCTGCAGCAAAAAGTTCACCGCTGACAAAACGTTTTTCAAAATCGCTGAAATATTCATCCGTACCATGATTATATGGCTTTTGAATGGATCGGCCGGAAGGCGTGTAATAACGCGCAACGGTCAATCGAACCGCCGAACCGTCTCCCAACGGCATCTCCTTCTGCACCAGTCCCTTTCCGAATGAACGGCGACCAACAATAACCCCTCTGTCATTATCCTGAATCGCGCCGGCTAAAATCTCACTCGCCGAGGCCGTATTTTCATTGATTAAAACATATACCTTGCCATTCTCAAAATTGCCGGATTCTGTAGCGAAGGTTTTATCGATATTCCCTTTTTTATTTTTTGTTTTCACGATCAGTTCATCATTCTTCAGGAATTCATCGGCTATATCGGCTGCCATTTCCATATAACCGCCCCCATTATCGCGGACGTCAACTATAAGTTCCGTAGCCCCCTGCTTCTTAAGCCCTAACAAACCATTGTGGAATTCCTTAAAAGTTGTTTCTGCAAAACGGTTGATTTTGATATAACCAGTTTTCTTATCCAGCATGATAGCAATATCAACGCTTTTTATTGGCACGAGCCCACGCGTTACCTCGACCTTGATTTTTTTGTTTTCCGATTTACGATAGATCATCAGCTGCACTTTGGATCCCTCTTCTCCTTTCAGATTCGAAAACAAACTATCAGTAGGCAGTTTTCTCCCAAAAAGCTTAGTTTTACCGGCGTATAAAATTCGATCACCAGCCTTTAACCCAGCTTTTTCTGACGGACCGTTTTCGATAGGTTTAATTATGGCAACGGTATCATTGTACATGTAAAAGTTTACCCCAATGCCCACAAAATCGCCTTTCATACTTTGACTTACCTGCTCCATTTCACTTTTGGCAATGTACACCGAATGCGGATCAAGTTTCTCAAGAATACCATTAACGGTTAAATCAACAATCGAATCGGTGTTTACATCATCAACATACTCATTTTCGATAAGTTCCATGAGCTTATTCAACTTGCTTCGGTTTGATGTCGATGTAAACCCCTTTCCCGGTCCCGAAAAATTCAGATAACCGCCAATAAGCACGCCAACCGCCAAAGCAGTAGCTAAAATAATAGGCAAGTATAATTTTTTAATCCTCATTACATCTTAATCGAAATCCAACTCATGGATAATATCCACCTCAACACCGGCTTTTCTTAAAAATTCCAATCCGGAATCATCTTTATACCCTTCGTGATACACCACGCGTTTCACACCCGACTGATGAATCAGTTTACTGCATTCTTTACAAGGGGAAAGCGTAATATACAACGTAGCACCTTCACACGATTGTGTGGAGCGGGCCACTTTGGAAATCGCATTGGCTTCGGCATGAAGCACATACCACTTGGTTAGCCCTTCATCATCCTCACAGCAATTTTCAAAACCCGACGGAGTTCCGTTATAGCCATCGGAAATAATCATTCGGTCTTTAACTATGATTGCCCCCACTTTTTTACGCTGGCAATAAGACAATTGTCCCCATTCTTTGGCAATTCGCAAATAGGCTTTATCGTATTTAGCTTTTTTCTTTTCTTTCATCACAAACTTATCTGTTCCAAATCTCACTGTTAATGATCATCGGCAATACTACTCCAACCACAAAGGCTGATATAACCAGTGCCCAATCCCGCTTCGAAAAACGGAAAAATGTCTGCACAATATAGGAAACTATCAGTACTGCCAGCACGATAATAATCTGTGCTGCTTCTATCCCAACGGCAAATTCCAAAAGCGGCAGCAACTTATCGGAGGCACTGCCCGGCAAAATGGTTTTAAAATAATTCGAAAAACCTAAACCGTGTATAATTCCGAAAGACACCGTAACCACAGCCTCAAACGTGATACTTTCATTTTTTCCAGTTTTCCCTGCGGTAAACAAATGAAACAGGGCGGTAAGTATAATCGTAATCGGAATCAGAAACTCCACCAGAACCGGTTTGATGTATACCACTCCGTACACGGAAAGAATCAGCGCCAACGTATGTCCTAATGTAAACAGGGAAACCAATATGAAGACTTTTTTCCAGTCTTTAAAAACATAGGGGGTAACCAACGCAATCAGGAACAACACATGATCATAAGCATTAATATCAAGTACGTGGCGCAGACCGATATTAAAATACATTATAAAATCCGACATTATAAACAATTTATAGATTGGGTTCTCAAACTTACAATTTATTTTGATAATTGCTTTCGTCCGTTAAGAAAAGCTTACCAATTTAATCCAAAGAAAACAGAAAATTTGTAAATTTGAATTCAACTATAAACAAAACAATATGTCAATAGCAGATTTATTTGATAGCGAATTTAAACTAAGAAATAAAGGTCATTTTTCGGCATTGGTACGCGTTGCCTATACTGGAGAAATCAGTCAGGAAGAAAAAAATTTTTTGGATAAAATTGCCCATAAACTTGATATTTCGAAAGAAGACTATGAAGAAATTTTAGAAAATCCAATGAAGTACGAAATCAATCCACCTTATCTCTATTTAGAACGTTTAGAGCGTTTGTATAATTTAGCCAGAATGGTGCACCATGACCATCATTTAGGAGACAAACAGGATGTACTTTTAAGGAAAATCGCTTTAGCTTTAGGATTTACGCCAGGAAACGTAAATTACATTGTCGACAAAGCTTTGGTTCTGGTAGACAAACATGTAAATGAAGAAACCTTCATCTATGAGATGCAGCATATGAATAGATAATTTTTTGAAGGTTTTGAGGCGTTAAGGCTTTCAGTTGTTAAGCCGTAGAAAAATTGTACGCAAAGAAAAAAGGAGTGAAAAACAGATAATTTTTTCACTCCTTTCTTTATTTTTCAGAACTCAGCAACTGAGAACCTTAGCACCTATTTGTACTTCGCCATAAATTCTTCCGCTTTTTCCACCATGTTCTGGCTTCCACAGAAAAACGGCACACGCTGGTGGAGTTCTGTTGGTTTTATTTCCATGATTCTTCCGTACCCGTCAGATGCTTTTCCTCCTGCCTGTTCTGCAAGGAAAGCCATCGGATTGCATTCGTACAGTAATCGCAGCTTCCCTTTCGGCGCTTTGGAACTTGTCGGATAAATATAGACACCGCCCTTAATCATGTTTCTGTGGAAATCGGAAACCAAACTACCAATATAACGCGAAGTATACGGGCGATCGCCTTCTTCCATCTGACAATATTTGATATAATCTTTCACCCCTTGCGGGAAGTGAATATAATTTCCTTCATTCACGGAATAAATCTTTCCGTCTTTAGGATATTGCATGTTCGGATGTGAAAGATAGAACGTTCCGATAGCCGGGTTCAGTGTAAATCCGTTTACGCCATGTCCAGTTGTGTACACCAACATGGTTGACGTACCGTAAATTACATAACCTGCCGCCACCTGATGGTCGCCTGGCTGAAGAAAATCCTCCAGCGTAACAGGGGTTCCTATTGGAGTTACTCTTCGGTATACCGAAAAAATGGTCCCAACGGAAACATTCACATCAATATTGGAAGAACCGTCCAAAGGATCCATCATTACCACATACTTGTTATTATCATCACCCGCTTTTCCGTGAACAGTAATGAAATCATCATTTTCTTCCGAAGCAATACCGCAAACAATTTCGCGGTTGATCAACGTCTGAATAAAAACCTCATTGGCATAAACGTCCAATTTCTGCTGATCTTCGCCCTGAACGTTCTGTTCACCGGCCGCGCCAACAATATCAACCAATCCGGCTTTATTTACCTTATAATTTACTACCTTTGCAGCCAAACGGATAGCATTGATAATACGTGATAATTCTCCGGAGGAATACTTAAACTCCTCTTGTTTTTCGATGATAAATTCACCTAAAGTGTTATTGCGCTGTTTCATTGTTAACATGTCATTTTTGCAGTTGCAAATATTAATCAATATTTTTGATTTTTAATGCAACATTTTCAAATAATATTCAGTCCTAAACGAATATAAAAATAAATATAAAACTCTTTTATCTTAATATAATTTTGGTATGAAAAAAACACCTTTACTTCTTGCTACCTTATTTACGGTTTTGGGATTACGAACTGTCAGTGCCCAAATCAATCTAGGAGAAAAAACATTAGGAGCGGTTCAAAAAGGAATCACCGGTTTAACCTTCAGCGATGCCGATGCCGCCAACCTTTCCAGAGAAGCGGTTGCCAAAATGGACAAGGAAAATCCGGTTGCCGACGATAAAGACCCATACACCATCCGCTTAAAAAGAGTTTTCGGAAAACACGCCAATGAAAACGGAATGACCCTTAACTTCAAAGTGTACAAATTAAAAGAAGTAAATGCATTTGCCACCGCCGACGGAAGCGTGAGAGTCTTCTCCGGACTAATGGACATCATGGACGACAACGAACTGTTGGCCGTAATCGGACACGAAATAGGGCACGTAGCCAATCACGATTCAAGGGACGCTATCAAAACAGCGTATCAGAAAGAGGCCTTGACCGATGCGGCCGCTTCACAATCTACCAGCGTAGCTAAAGTAACCGACAGTCAGTTAGGCAAGATTGGCAGTGCGTTAGTCGACAGCCAATACAGCCAGAAACAGGAATCGGATGCCGACATGTATTCGTACGATTTCATGAAACGAAACGGATATAACGTGAATGCTGTAGAATCGGCCTTCACCATTTTGGCCAAATTAAGTGAAGGAACACAATCCTCCTTTATTGAAAGAATGATGAGTTCTCACCCGGATCCGAAAAAGAGAGCGGCCAACGCAAAAGCCAAAGCTGAAAAAGACGGTTTATACAAGCCTTACGTAAAACAAACGGCTAAACCGGCAGCTAAAAAGACTACAACAACCAAGAAAAAGAAGAAAAAATAAAACGATGCACATCAGGAAAGGAACAGAAAAGGACATGCCGGCCGTATTGGATTTAATCCGTGAGTTGGCAGTTTTCGAAAAAGAACCCGATGCCGTAGTGGTTACCGAATCTGATTTGGTGCGCGACGGTTTTGGTGCCAATCCGTTATTCCACACTTTTATTGCAGAAGTAGATGGTGACCCGAGCAACGGCGAACAGGCGAAGCAAATTGTGGGCATGGCTTTGTATTATTACCGATATTCAACCTGGAAAGGAAAAACCATCCACCTGGAAGACCTTATCGTAAAAGAAAAAATGCGCGGTACCGGTTTGGGATCGGCCCTTTACACCGAAATCATTAAACAGGGCAAAGCAGACGGAGTCAGAAGAATCGAATGGAACGTATTGGACTGGAATCAGAACGCCATCGATTTCTACGAAAAATCCGGAGCAAACGTATTGGGCGACTGGAGAGTAGTCCAAATGAATGAAGAAGGAATTGCGGCCTTTTTAAACCGCAGCTAACTATAATAAACAACAACAAATCCCAAAAGACAATTTCGGTTTGCGAAGTGGCTTTTGGGATCGGAATTTTTACACAACATGAGAATTTTTAAATTTGGAGGAGCCTCCGTAAAAGATGCCGCAGGTATCAAAAACGTACACAGTGTTTTACAACAGGTAGGTTATGAAGATGTACTTCTTGTAGTTTCGGCTATGGGAAAAACAACCAACGCATTGGAATTGGTAATCAAGAACTATTTCGAGAAGTCGAAGGAACTAAACGCTTCTATTCAGGAAATAAAGAAATACCACAACCAGATTCTGTTGGATTTGTTTGAAGATGAAAAAAATGCTGTTTTTACTGCGGTAAACAAACACTTCCTTGATTTGGAGTACTTTTTAAGCTCGAACAAATCTCCAAATTATAACTTCGTGTACGACCAGGTGGTGAGTATGGGAGAAATTATTTCGACCACCATTTTGAGTCACTACTTCAATCATGTGGACATAAAAAACCATTGGGTAGATGTTCGTAACTTCATCAAAACCGACAACACTTATCGTGATGCTATTGTAGACTGGGAAATTACCCAGAAAACAATCTCCAAAAACATCAAGAGAAAAGTATTAAACATCACGCAGGGATTCTTGGGTTCGGATGAAAACAACTTCACAACGACTTTAGGCCGCGAAGGTTCCGATTATACCGCCGCTATTTTTGCGTACTGTCTAAATGCCGAAAGCGTAACCATCTGGAAAGACGTTCCGGGGGTTTTAAACGCCGATCCGAGATATTTTGAAAACACAACTTTGTTGAACCAAATTTCGTATCGTGAAGCTATCGAGCTTGCGTTTTACGGTGCTTCGGTTATCCACCCGAAAACATTGCAGCCACTACAGAGCAAAGAAATCCCCTTGTATGTAAAATCGTTTTTAAATCCGCTTTTACCGGGAACCAGCATTGCCAAAGGAAGTCATTTGGAGCCGGAAACATCATGTTTCATCGTGAAGAAAAACCAATTATTGCTTTCTCTTTCTTCCATCGACTTTTCGTTCATTATGGAGGAGAACATCAGTGAAATTTTCGCTTTATTCCACAAATACAAAATCAAAGTGAGCTTGATTCAGAATTCCGCGATCAGTTTCTCGGTTTGTATCGAAGATAAGTTTGGGAATTTCGGTGAACTGAAAAATATCCTGGCCAAGAAATTCAAAATTTTCTACAACGAAAACGTATCGCTGTATACCATCCGTCACTTTACAGACAAAGCCATCGCAATGGTGGAGAAAGACAAAACGGTTCTGGTAAAACAGATGAGCCGTGAAACGATGCAGATCGTAACACAAGAATAATTATATGCAGCAGGGTTCGCTGAAAGAAATCGGAAAACTGTTTTTAAAATTAGGGCTGATTGCTTTTGGCGGACCCGCCGCTCATATTGCTATGATGCGGGATGAAGTCGTTCGCAGACGCCAATGGATGAACGACGACCATTTTATGGATTTAGTGGGCGCCACCAACCTGATTCCCGGCCCTAACAGTACGGAATTGGCCATACATTTGGGCAAAAAAAAAGGTGGTTGGAAAGGTCTTGTACTTGCAGGCCTTTGTTTCATTCTTCCAGCCATTTTCATCACACTGGGTTTGGCTTGGCTGTATAAAAACTACGGAACGTTACCCGAAATCCAACCGTTCATTTACGGCATCAAACCCGCTATTATCGCCATCATATTATCAGCGGTTTATCCTCTGGCAAAAACTTCCTTAAAATCAAACTTTCTGATTGGAATAGGCATCCTTGCATTAATTGCTTCTTTTTTCGGAATTAACGAAATTATAGTGCTTTTCGGATCCGGATTACTGGCTATGACCGTACAATATTTAAAAAATTCCCAAAAACACGCCAACAGTTTCATACCGATTGGACTGATTACGGCTTCCAACAGTCAACTCTTTTTCATCTTTCTGAAAATCGGTTCGATTTTATACGGAAGCGGTTATGTTCTCTTCGCCTTTTTAGATTCGGAACTGGTACAGACAGGTATACTTTCAAGGCAAACCCTCATTGACGCCATAGCCGTTGGGCAATTCACTCCCGGTCCGGTTTTTTCTTCCGTAACGTTCATTGGTTATCAGATCAATGGTTATACAGGTGCATTGGTGGCTACCGTCGGGATATTTCTTCCCTCGTTTGTTTTTGTGGCTGCCTTGAATCCGTTGGTAAAACGAATGCGGAATTCAGCCCTTTTTTCTTCCTTTCTGGATGCGGTTAATGTCGCTTCGGTGGCATTGATTATCGTTGTCTGTTTCATAATGGGAAAAGAATCGGTTACGGAATGGAAAACTGTTCTTATTACCCTTTTAAGTCTAATCACAACCTTTGGTTTCCGAAAAATAAACAGTGCTTGGGTCGTTTTAGGCGGAGCTCTTTTAGGCTACCTGCTTTCATTGGTGTAAAGCCGAAAGAATTTCTCGATTAATTACACTAATTTTGGCAAATTCGAGTTATAACAGTTATGTTGAAGCAGGCGTATTTACTTCTTTTTCTTCTTTGTTTTTCTACCCTTTGGGCACAGGAAACCAAAACGCCTTATCAGACCAAAAAAATAGTGGTTTCGGAAAAACCGATAATTATTGACAGTGTCAGTATCAACAAGGAATTTTTCAAACTTCTGGACCGGTCCGGAAATGAAATCGACACACTTTTCTATAATGTTGATTTTCAAAAAGGAACGTTACTCTTTAAAAACGATTTTCAGTCGGAAGACACGCTGACTGTCCGCTATTTAAAATTTCCCGACTACCTGACTAAAAAATACAGCATTTACGACCAAAGCCGAGTCGTAAGCAATGAAGCGGGCCAAAAAATGTATCAGGTTTCCCGTGAACCGATTTCAACCTTCAAACCTTTTGACGGACTGAATACTTCCGGAAGTATTTCTCGCGGGGTTACGGTGGGAAACAATCAGAATGCGGTGGTAAATTCCAATCTCGACTTACAGATTACCGGAAAAATATCGGAAAAAGTGAGCCTTCGTGCTTCCTTGCAGGACAGTAACGTTCCGCTGCAGGAAGGCGGCTATTCGCAAAAACTGGATGAATTTGATCAGATTTTCGTGGAATTATTCTCCGATAAATGGGCCATCCGCGCCGGAGATTTGTTTCTGGAAAACCGGCAGTCCCGCTTTTTGAATTTCAATAAAAAAGTACAAGGCCTTTCCACCCATTTTAACTTTGGCCAACCGGAAAACAAAACCGATGTGTTTGTTGCTGGCGCCATCGTACGTGGACAATATGCCAAAAGTACCTTTACCGGGCAAGAAGGAAATCAGGGCCCATACAAACTAAAAGGCCCTAACGGAGAATTGTATGTCTTGGTTATTTCGGGTTCCGAGCGGGTTTATGTGAACGGAATTTTACTGGAACGAGGCGAAAACAACGATTACATCATCGATTACAATGCCGGGGAAATTCGCTTTACGTCTTTGTTCCCAATAACTTCGGAAATGCGTATCAACGTAGAATATCAATATTCCGAGCGAAGCTATACCCGATTCGTGACCTATGGAGGCGTAACCCATGAACAGGAGAAATGGAGCATTGGCACTTTTCTTTATTCTGAAAACGATGTGAAAAATCAGCCGTTACAACAAAGCCTTTCCCAGGAACAAGCGCAAATATTGGTGGATGCCGGTGATAATCCGGATCTGATGACCGCCCCATCCGCTTATGAAGACAGCTATTCCGAAAATAAAATCCTGTACAGAAAAATCCTGATAGGCGGTGTGGAAGTTTTTGAATATTCCATTGATCCGACCGATGTTTTGTATAATGTGAAGTTCACTCTGGTAGGCAACAATCTTGGAAATTATGTTTTATCCAGCAATCAGGCCATTGGACGAATTTACGAGTATGTGGCGCCAATTGCAGGTGTCCCACAGGGAAGTTATGAACCCATAACCCGGCTGGTTCCTCCCACAAAAATTCAGATTGCTACCGTTTTAGGAAAATACAATCCAAGTGAGAAAACCAATGTCGATTTCGAGTTTGGCTTCAGCAACAACGACAAGAACCTGTTTTCTTCCATCGACGACAATGACAACCAGGGTATCGCAGGAAAAATCAACGCCAAACAACGTCTTTTCACCCGAAAATGGAAAGTGGACGCGTTTGCCGATTTGCAGTTCATTCAGAAAGAATTCCGAACCATTGAACGGTTGTTCACCATCGAATTCAACCGTGACTGGAACTTAACCAATCCGCAGGGCGATCAGAGTTTACTGATTTCCGGAGCTAACTTCGAACTTCCCGGTAAAGGATTCGCCCGCTACCAATTGGAAAAACTGGACTTTTCGGAAAACTTCACGGGAACCCGCCATGTGGTTGACGGTGTATTCAAACTGAACCAATTTACATTTTCCAATAACAGCAGCGCCTTAAAAAGTGATGCCAAGGAAACGGATTCCCGTTTTATACGAAGTCAGACCCTGGCAAAATATCATTTCAGAAAAAACTGGGTGGGTGGCAGTTTCCGCATGGAAGACAATGAAGAAAAAAACAAGACCACTCATGAATTCTCGCCGTTGAGTCAGCGTTACAAAGAATTCGGTACGTTCATTGGTCGAGGTGACAGTACAAAGGTTTATACCGAAATAGGGTATTTACACCGAAGCAATGACAGTTTGCAAAACGGGTTCGTAAAAAAAGTAAACATCTCGGATTCCTATTATCTGAAATCAAAACTGATACAGACAGAAAAGAGTGATTTGGGCGTTTTTGTGAACTATCGTAATCTAAAGTTTGAAGATCCTGCACGGGCGGATGAACCTTCATTGAATTCCCGCATATTGTATACCGATCGGTTTTTCAATCAGTTGATTCAGCCGGCCGTGACATATGAAACCGGTTCAGGAACCCTTGCGCAACAGGAATATACCTACTTGGAGGTTGAACCGGGCCAGGGCGTGTACACCTGGAACGATTATAACGGCAACGGCGTTCAGGAATTGCAGGAGTTTGAAGTCGCGCCGTATCCTGATCTGGCAATTTATGTCCGCATTTTTCTTCCCAATCAGATATACGTAAAAACCCATCAGAATAAATTTTCGACATCCCTTACTTTGAATCCGCTCCAATGGCAAAACGCAACGGATTACAAAAAAATACTCTCGCTTTTTTACTATCAGTCTTCCTTTTTGATGGACCGTAAGATTGAGCGACATGGGGACAATTTCGACCTAAATCCATTTTCCACCAGTGACAAAGACTTGTTGGGACTGAATACAACCTTCCGGAACAGCCTTTTTTACAATCGGGGGAAACAACTCCATTCGGTGACCTACACCTACCTCAACAATCATGCAAAAGTGTTACTTTCAGCGGGAACACAGGAAAACAAATCGTATTCCCATCAATTGCAATATGCGCATCTGGTGGAAAAAATATGGCTGTTCGGTTTTGACGGACAAACTCTTTCAAGCAGAGTCGATTCGGAAAATTATGCCAGTAAAAATTATGTCCTAAAAGGTTATTTGCTGGCCCCAAAAATTTCCTATCTGTTTTCCCAAAATGCCAGTTGGGATATTTTCTATGAATTTCAGAATAAAGAAAATCAAATAAATGCCGGGGAAAAACTGAACAGGCACAGAATGGGAACTTCATTCAACTATTCTTCTACTGAAAAGAAATTTACGGCAAATGGTGAATTTTCATTTTATAAAAATGCTTTTGAAGGTAATCAGTTTTCAGCAGTAGCCTATCAGATGCTGGAAGGGCTTCAACCTGGAAAAAACATGACCTGGAATTTACTGCTCCAAAAAAACTTAACCCAATATCTTGACGTAAATGTTAATTATCAGGGAAGAAAAAGTGAGACCAGCCAAACCATTCATACCGGGAGTATTCAGTTGAGAGCTTATTTTTAACATGTTATAATGCAAAAACTTAACAATAAACTGTATTTTTGGGTTTACTAAAAAATCATCTGATGAACAAAAAATACTTTTTAGGCCTAGTTTTGGCAGGAACCTTACCGTTTGTTTCATGTAAAAACGAAGAAACTGCTGAAGCAAATCCGACCGATAAAAAACCGGTACCTTCCGTTTATGAGATTGTGAACGGCACTAACATTCCAAATAAACCGGCACAAATGCCACAAACCGTAACAACCACACAACCTCAACCCGTTACCTCCGTTGTGCCACCTGCTCCCGTTAAGGTTGCCAAAGGGATGAATCCTCCTCACGGACAGCCCGGACACCGTTGCGATATTGCCGTGGGTGCTCCTTTAAATTCACCACCTGCAAAGCCTGCCACACCGCCAGGAGCAGCTACGGTCCAAAAAATTAATCCTTCTTCTTTCACGGTTACACCGAGCAACGCCACTCCTTCCGGGAATACGGGCACACCAAATTCGGCAGTCCCTGAATTGTTGAGTACATCGGCTAATGAAACAGCACCGGGAATGAACCCACCACATGGTCAGGCCGGACATCGCTGTGATATTCCAGTTGGATCACCTTTAACGAAGCAATAAAAATTATATCCGATCATAAAAACACGAAAAGCCGGAACACTTCTCTGGCTTTTCGTGTTTTTGCTTTTCATACAATCCTATTATTGCAGACTTTATTATAACCACATGACAAGGAAATCAACCTCCTTTTGTGAATTTTTCGACCTTCTTTTCAATTGGTTTTAATGTTTTCAGATAATCGTAAATAGCCGCTAAATCTTCGTTTTTCATACCCCCAAACATCGTCCATGGCATTATGGAATTATATTCTCCAGGTTTAATGCCAGATTGAAGTTTTGAGAAGTCTTCGCGCGACTTAAACAAAGCTATAAAACTTTCCTTTGACAAGTCGCCGATTCCTGACGGATGTGGCGTGATATTAGCCGAGCGCACTATCGAGCCATCCGGGAACGGAAATTCCCTTCCTCCGGCAAATTCGGCTCCGGCAACAAATTCCCCTTTTTCAAATTGGGTATGACAATCGATGCAAGAAGATGCTGTTGCTAAATATTCGCCATAAGCCACTGTATTTTTTGGGTCTGGCCTCTTGGAAGGAATCGCTTTTTGCGGAATGGTATTGATGATGAAATTCATAGGGAAGTCGGATGACGATTCCGGGACTTTATTTTCTATTGGCGCCAAGGTTCGCACATAAGCTATGATTGCCTTAATATCTTCCGGATCCATTTTACCGTAATTATGGAACGGCATCACCGGAAACATGGCTGCTCCATCTTTGTTAACCCCTGTAGTAATCGCGCGGTAAAGTTCCCCATCGGTATAACCACTGATTCCGGAAGGCGTAATATTTTTGGAATAATAGGAACCAGGGAAACCAAATTTCTGATCGAACAATTCTCCCCCCATACCAATGGTACCGGTAACAATCGGACCGGAAAATTTAGACCAATCCCTTTTGGAATGACAGTCGATACAAATGGTAACATGATTGGCCAGGTACCTCCCTCTTTCGATTTTTTCGGGGGTTGCTACCACTTTCATAACCTGGGCATCACCTACATTGGGAAGTGCCGTTTTCACGTAAATCATTGCCAAAAGAACAGCAGCGATTACAAACAATCCCAGAAACAACAGTGTTTTTTTGATTCCACTCATAATTTTCATTTTTAATATTGAACTCAAGTCAAAGAATCAGGGCACGGCAAACACAATCTAAACCTTTAAGAAAAAGGCTAATAAAGGTATTAAAATTTTATGAAATTTAGGATAATCGCCGTCGGATTAATTGGTTAGACAAAGAGTTAAAGGTAGCCTATAATGCTAATCCTATTGATTCACTTTAAAGGGAATTAAACCTTGTCCGCAAGACGGGGAGCAGCATAACCAAACGGGTGTTTCTAGAATTGATAGTCTAATAATTAACTACAATAAAAAGACTAGTCAAAATTGCCAATGCATTTGAAATAGAACAAAAAGCGTTATTGAACTTTAAGGTTAAAAATTAAACGTGTGTTTTCTTAAAAGCTCGGAAAATTGCCTCAGGTTTTTAAATTCATTTTGTAGAATAGGATTCATTTTATTGTAATCATAATCATGCAAATAAAACGCAAGTTCTAACAAACAATCCTCTAAAATCCATAGCTCCTCTAAATATTTACGATTTTGCGGATTTGGTGTAGGTGGGTATTTCGACCTTATCTCTAATCTTATCTCGTCTATAGCTTTATCCCTATAATCAATTCCTTTCTTTAATAGCTCTTTATTGATTAAATCATTAGAAGAATAAACATTTATCAAGTCTCCACTTTCAGTGATATAACTATTATTAATCCTGTCCTTAATAAAGAGATTGAATCTTGCTTCTAAAGAAAGATTCATTTTTGTAGATATTAACATAACAAATTAAGTTTACGATTCTGTTATGTCGTGAAATGAAGAAGAATTATGATTTCTCAATACATTTGAACGACTGTTCCACATACTAAACCACCGTGTCTTAAGCAAATCGGTTGGTAAGCCTTTAAATGGCTTTCTTGATGCTGATGCAAAGATTAGAAAAAATATTGACAATTTAATCCTTGAAAATAAAATATTTAATGTGATGGCTGTTAGATTCCCTGCTAACACAGGAGTCAGGAGACTTTACAAAACACGAAATAAAAAAAGTCCCGACAATATCTGTCAGGACTTTTTAGAATTGCTGTGGAGAAGATGGGGCTCGAACCCACGACCTCTTGACTGCCAGTCAAGCACTCTAGCCAACTGAGCTACATCCCCATATTTTAAACCCGCTTATCTATAAAAGTTATAGGCTTACGGCTTTGTGCAGCAAATATAACATTATTTAATATATCTTTTGCAACAAATTCCACTTTTGGTGAAACGCGCAATTTTGCCCTAAAATGATCTTTAATCTGATTCAGCAATTCTTCAGACGGCTGGTTGGATGCAATTTTAATCAGGATTTCATCTGTCCCTACCTCGTTGGAGGAAATCTCTATTACATGGCTCTGAACACCTTCAAAATAAGTAAGCAAATCATGCATGGCCGGCGGATATAACGTAGTCCCTTTATATTTGATCATATGTTGCTTCCGTCCGACTACCGGGCCAACCCTAAACGTATTTTTCCCGCAAGGGCAGGCTGAAGTGTGAAGCCGGACAATATCGCCTGTTTTAAAACGCAACAAAGGCATTGCTTCAACACCTAAAGTGGTAATGGTCAGTTCGCCGCTTTCTCCATCGGCAACCAGGTTATTGTTGTCGTCTAAAACTTCCGTGATGATTAATTCAGGGTGTTGATGTCCTCCCTGAAAATATTCACATTCGGTAAAAGCGGTACTCATTTCGGTTGAAGCGTAAGTCGAAAACAATTGCAGGTTCCACTTTGAAGTAATCTTTTCAGCCAAAACCGTTGCCGAAAAATCCTGGTTTCGCAATGATTCACCGATGCAGATTACTCCCTTTACGCTGGAAGCATTATAATCAATTCCGTTATTTTCGGCATATTCAATCATTTTTAATAAAAAAGAAGGAACTGCTATCAAATATTTCGGATTGTATTTTAAAATCGAATCCCATTGCAATTCGGGAATACCGGCTCCCACTCTGATAACGCCAGCTCCGAGTTTTCGCAACCCGAGAAAATAAGCCAGACCTGCCATAAACCTTCTGTCCAATGTTGTCATCAACTGCACGACATCACCTTTCTTAATTCCCGCGCAGGCAAACGATATAGCTTCATTATAAGCCAAACGATCCAAATCTTTATCGGTCAGTCCAAAGGTAACTGGGTTTCCCAACGTTCCCGAAGTGGTGGCATAATCAATGATTTCATGCATCGGAACGCAGAAAAAGGCGTCATTATCCAACTGAAGATCTGTTTTTGACGTAGTAGGGATTCGCTGTAAATCCGCAATTGTTCTAATCTCCCGGATATCTATTTTTTCTCTTTCGAAAAGCGCTTTATAATACGGTGATTTTTCGTTTAAATACGCAAGTGTTTCGTGCAACTTTTCCTCCTGAAGCGCATTGATTTCCTGTAATGTTGCTTTTTCTATTGCCGGTATCATCAGCGTTTTTTATTTATTTTTTTCAGATAGTCCTCTATGCGTAACCGATCCGGGACAGTTGTAA
>NZ_DATIDM010000059.1:0-5283 GCF_035456225.1 Flavobacterium sp.
AAAGTTTAATTTACAACAACCAAGATCAAGACGCCGTAAATTATCTTACCAAGTTCTCCAAATTGACAAGACAAATTCTCGAAAATTCGACCCAAAACTACATTTCATTAGCTGAAGAAGTAGAAATGATTGAAAACTATCTCGTCATTCAACAACTTTTATACAGCAATAAGTTTAACTATGAATTGGCAGTAGACGATGCAATCGATATGGAAACCTTGTTACTGCCACCGATGTTAACACAACCATTTATAGAAAATGCCATTAAGCATGGCCTAAGCAACAAAACAGAAAAAGGCAAAATAGATATCAGTTTTTATTTAAAAGAGAACAAATTGTTTTTTAATGTTTCTGATAATGGAAAAGGATTTGAAACGTCCCAAAAAACAACGGGTCATAAATCATTAGCGATGACCATTACCAAAGAACGTTTGATAGGCTATACCAAAAACCAAAATTTTGCAGTGCTGACCGATAACATAAAAGACAATGATGAAAATATTGTTGGGGCAAAAGTCAGCTTTGAAATCCCTTATATTTACGAAAACTAAAAAGCACATGTTACGAGCCATAATTATTGATGATATCGAGAATATCCGAAAAAAAAACAGCGCCATAATTAAAGCTACCTGCCCTACGGTTTCCTTAATAGGCGAAGCTGATTCTGTAGCATCCGGTGTAAAAATCATAAAACAATTGTCGCCCGATCTTGTTTTTTTAGATGTTGAAATGCCTGATGGAACCGGTTTTGATTTGCTTCAAAAAGTAAAACCAATCAATTTTAAAGTCATTTTCATTACAGGTTATGAAGACTTTGCCGTTAAGGCCTTCCGGTTTTCTGCCATTGATTATTTGCTAAAACCTCTTGATTCTGATGATTTGACAGAAGCGATAAGAAAAGTAGAAAATTCACTTAGTAAGGAAATTTTTGATGTGAAACTCAGTAATCTGTTTGCTAATCTGGAAAGACCTAAAAACCTTCAAAATCTTATTCTTAAAACTGCCGATAGAATTTATTCTGTTAATATTCAAGATGTTGTAAATTGCGAATCGGATAAAAACTACACTACGTTTCATTTCATAAATGCTCCTAAGTTAGTGGTTTCGACTAATCTCAAAGAATATGAAAGCTTGCTGACTCCTCACAACTTTTTTCGCACACATCAGTCGCATTTAATAAACATGGCCTATTTCGATCATTTTATAAAAACGGATGGTGGAAACACTATTGTCATGAAAAACAAAATTAACATACCGCTTTCGGTTCGCAAAAAAGAAGAGTTTTTGGTATTGCTTGAAAAGTTTCAGGCATAAAATTTATAAAAAAGCGAATATCTCTTAAATTCTAACGAATATCTCTCAGAAACAATCGGATGTTCATTGGTTAAAATTCTGGTTTTCATTTCATCTATTTTTGAAAAACAAACTCGAAACAACAAATTTCATGAGAGCATTAGCGTAGTTTTTGAGTAAAGCGGTAAAAAACCTCAAGAAAGGAATGAGGGAAGAATTACCTTTAGTTTCCATGCCAAGATTCTTTTCTTCCTTCTATCTTGATGTGCAAAAAATCAACAATCCCAGTTATCCTTCCAATTTTTAAGAAATGTTTTAAACCATAATAACAAATTTTGCACCTAACCTTTATAAGCCAGTCAATCAACTGGTTTTATTTTTGCATTCTTCGTCATCACATTTCTTATCAAATTAATAAAGAAAGTCTGGAACGGATTTCAGTGAAAGTACCACGAATTTCATTTCAAAATCAACGAATATTCATTCATTAAAATCTGTATTTTTCTTTGCTTTAATATTGCAACAGGTTTGAAAACATTACTGATAAAATAACAATAAAACAATAGTTTAAAACATAAAAATAATCTTACCTTAGGCTCCGTTTTTAAAAAAAATAGATATAAAATACTTACAGTCTTGAAAACCAAACTAAATATACTTATGAACAAAATCTTTACTTTACTTCTCCTGATTGCATCAGGAACACTGTCCTATGGACAAAACAACTGTTGGTTAAAAATCGCATCTGCAAACGGTCATACAATTGCCATTGCAAGTGATGGGACCTTATGGAGTTGGGGCAATAATCCCAGTGGCCAATTAGGTTTAGGAGATACCACTGTCCGAATAGCACCCACTCAAATAGGAACGGATAACGATTGGCAATCCATTTCTCCCTCTTCAGCTATTAAAACAAACGGAACTTTATGGGTTTGGGGTTCCAATAATAATGGACAATTAGGACTGGGAGATACAACGAACAGGTTATCCCCAATCCAATTGGGAACGGATACCAATTGGCTAAGTACTACTGTTGGCAGTAGTGCACATAGTTTAGCCATTAAAACCGATGGTACGCTTTGGTCATGGGGTTATGGTGCAAGCGGACAATTAGGACTGGGCGGCATTTATTCGGTATCAACACCAACACAAGTCGGTACTGCTACCAATTGGAAAAGTATTTCAACGGGGTCAAATCATAGTTTAGCCATTAAAACGGATAACACTTTATGGGTTTGGGGAAGAAATGCTTCAAGAGAATTAGGAATTACTGCAACTGAGAATCAAACTGCTCCTGTAGTCAGAGGAAACACTTGGCTTTCTGCAAGCGCCAGCGACTTATTTAGTTTAGCCGTTAGATCTGACGGAACTTTATGGGCTTGGGGAACAAATGGTTTCGGGCAACTGGGTATTGGAAACAATAGTTCGCCATTTCAACCAACCCGAGTAGGAACGGATACAGATTGGACAAAAGTAGTAACAGGAACCTATCACACCATTGCCATAAAAAACAATGGTACGCTTTGGGCTTGGGGATACAATAATTACGGGCAATTAGGATTGGGTACAATTGATGGCGATCATTTTAGTCCGGCTCAAATAGGAACAGCTACTGATTGGTTGGACATAGAAGCAGGAAGTTATTTCGGAGTGGCTAGAAAATCGTCAGGAGAAATTTCAGCATGGGGAAAAAATGATTTAGGTCAGCTAGGTTTAGGAAACACTACAAATAACAGCAATCTTACTGTAGTAAACTGTCCGACTACTTTAAGTTCAGCAAGTTTTAATGCACAAAATTTAAAAGTGTATCCAAATCCTGTAAAAGACATTTTA
The DNA here is from genome assembly GCF_035456225.1 of Flavobacterium sp. Taxonomy (GTDB): domain Bacteria; phylum Bacteroidota; class Bacteroidia; order Flavobacteriales; family Flavobacteriaceae; genus Flavobacterium. The sequence continues at coordinate 3,127 of NZ_DATIDM010000059.1, forward strand.
ACGGTTTCAAATGATGGTGAAATTACTTCAGCGGCAATTTATAATTTATTAGGTCAGGAAGTTTTAGCAAAAGCCATTAATGCTAACGAAGACACAATTGATGTTTCAAGTTTGCAGTCTGGCACCTATCTGATTAAAGTAACCTCAGATAACGCTGTTAAAACCTTGAAATTCATTAAAAAGTAAGCCTAAAGGTTTCAAAATTCAAATCTCAAATTCCAAAAGAGTTTGAGATTTTTTTATTAATACTATATTCCCCAAACAGCTATATTTGCAGTCTTTGCAACTAACCCACAACAACGAAACATGTTACAACTGGTCTTCGCCTCCAACAACAAGAATAAAATAAAAGAAATCCAGCAATTACTTCCGGATAGTATTTCCATTTTATCTTTGGAGGATATTGGTTGCGATGTAGATATTCCCGAAACAGCCGATACTATCGAAGTCAACGCCATCCTGAAGGCAAATTATGTTACTGAACATTACGGTTACAACTGCTTTGCCGATGACAGCGGTTTGGAAATAGAAGCGCTAAACGGAGCTCCGGGTGTTTATTCCGCGCGTTTTGCAGGGCCGCAGCGAAATGACAACGACAATATCAATAAAGTGCTGGATCTTCTGAAAAACGAAACCAACCGAAAAGCAAATTTCAAAACCGTTATCGCCCTAAATTTAAATAGCGATCAGCACCTTTTTACCGGAATCATCAACGGAGAAATCACAAAAGCACCAATCGGAAGCAATGGTTTCGGTTACGATCCAATTTTTATTGCCGAAGGTTTTTCTGATACTTTTGCTCAAATTTCACTCGAAGAAAAGTCCGCCATAAGCCATCGCGGCAGGGCTGTTGCTCAATTAGTTGCTTTTTTAAAACAGTAACTTATTGATTTTCAATTCGTAATAAAATTTTAATATTGAATTTTGCATTAGTTTATTCCATTAATAAACAATACCTTTGCACCCAATTTAAAATATTTTATGAATAAATTTGAACAATTAGGATTGAATGAGTCGCTACTGCTGGCGATTAAAGATCTAGGATTTGAGAATCCGTCAGAAGTGCAAGAAAAAGCGATTCCAGTACTATTGGAACAAAACACAGATTTAGTTGCCCTAGCGCAAACAGGTACAGGGAAAACCGCCGCTTTTGGTTTTCCACTAATTCAAAAAATTGATGCTGAGAACAGAAATACTCAGGCATTAATTTTATCGCCGACGCGAGAATTATGCTTACAAATCACCAACGAGATTAAATTATACTCAAAGTACATAAAGGGGTTACATACTGTGGCTGTTTATGGTGGTGCAAGCATTACAGAACAAGCTAGAGAGGTAAAACGTGGCGCACAGATTATTGTGGCTACGCCAGGTAGAATGCAGGACATGATTAACAGAGGTCTTGTAAACATTAAAAACATCGATTTCTGTATCTTGGATGAGGCAGATGAGATGTTAAACATGGGATTCTACGACGATATTTGTTCCATTTTATCGGACACACCAGAGGAGAAAAACACTTGGTTATTCTCCGCAACCATGCCTGCTGAAGTAGCACGCATCGGAAAACAATTCATGTCAGAACCGGTAGAAATTACGGTAGGACATAAGAACTCAGGTTCAGCAACGGTTTCTCACGAATTTTACTTAGTAAATGCCCGTGACCGTTACGAGGCTCTAAAACGTTTGGCGGATGCTAACCCGGATATTTTCTCGGTAGTTTTCTGTCGTACAAAAAGAGACACTCAGGCGATTGCCGAAAAATTAATCGAAGACGGATACAACGCTGCTGCTTTACACGGGGATTTATCTCAGGCGCAACGTGACGGGGTAATGAAATCATTCCGTGGACGTCAGATCCAGATGTTGGTTGCTACAGACGTGGCTGCCCGCGGAATCGACGTAGACAACGTAACACACGTAGTAAACTACCAGTTACCGGATGAAATCGAAACCTACAACCACCGTTCTGGCCGTACAGGTCGTGCAGGAAAATTAGGTACTTCCATCGTAATTATCACGAAAAGTGAATTGCGTAAAATTTCGGCTATCGAAAGAATCATCAAACAGAAATTTGAAGAAAAAACAATCCCTAACGGAATTGAAATCTGCGAAATTCAGTTATTACACTTGGCTAACAAGATTAAAGACACGGAA
>NZ_DATIDM010000060.1:0-10987 GCF_035456225.1 Flavobacterium sp.
GGAGATGGGTAAAAGCCGAATCCGAGCCGCATTTGACGGAACAGCCGAAATTGGAGGTACGGTAACTTCCATTACCCTGGTAATTGTAGTGGTGTTTTTACCGATATCGATGAGTTCCGGATTGGTTTCAGACATTATTACGCAGTTTTGTGTTACGGTAATGATTTCGACCATGTTGTCATTATTGGCTTCCTTTACCATTATTCCTTGGTTGTCTTCACGTTTTGGTAGACTGGAACACATTGAAGGCAAAAACTTGTTTGGAAAAATCATTTTAGGTTTCGAAAGATATCTAACTCGTTTCACCAATTGGGTTACCGACTTGTTAACTTGGTGTTTAGACCATTACATCAAGACAATTGCAGTTGTTTTGGTCTTGTTTTTCGGAACTATTTTCGGACTCTTCGGTGGAGGATATATCGGAGGGGAGTTCTTTGCCCATTCGGATAGTGGGGAGTTTTTAGTTCAGATTGAAATGCCGAAAGACGCTTCATTGGAACAAACCAACTTCATGACTCAAAGAGCGGAAAACTTTTTGAAAAAAGAACAGTATGTTGCAAGTCAGTTTACCATTATCGGACAAACTTCTGAAGGATTTGCCGGAACCCAGGCGACAGCTTACAAAGCCGAAATCGATGTTAAAATGATCGATCAATCAAAGAGAACCGATGATGCTTCGGTTTATGCCGCAAAAATCAAACGTAAACTCGAAAAAGTTTTGGTCGGCGCTAAAGTAAAAACGGTGCCGGTAGGTATTTTAGGAACTGCCGAAGATGCTTCCTTGGCATTAATTGTAACCGGACCGGATGTTAAAACCGCAATGGGATTTGCCAAACAAGCCGAAGCTCAATTGCGCACCATAGCCGGAACCACCGAAATCAAATTAACGGTTGAAGAAGGTAACCCAGAGGTAAACGTACAGGTAGATCGCGATAAAATGGCTGCTTTAGGTCTTAATTTACAAACTGTGGGTATGACTATGCAGACAGCCTTCAGCGGAAATACGGACGGAAAGTTCAGAGCCGGAGAATACGAATACGACATTAATATTAAATACGATGCCTTTAACCGAAAAAGTGTTGAAGACGTTAGCAATCTGATTTTCGTAAACAATGCGGGACAACAAATTAAATTATCACAATTTGCCGCAATTTCGGAAGGTTCAGGACCAAGTCAGCTGGAGCGAAGAGACAAAACCGCTTCGGTAACAGTACAAGGACAAAACGTTGGGGTTCCTGCAGGTACCGTTGTTAACGAATGGAAAACAAAATTAGAGAAACTTAAAAAACCAAATGGCGTAAATTACATTTGGGGAGGTCAGCAGGAAAACCAGGACGAAGGTTTTGGTACGCTGGGAATTGCGTTATTAGCCGCTATTATTTTGGTTTACCTTGTAATGGTGAGTTTGTATGACAGTTTCGTTCACCCGTTTGTGGTATTATTTGCCATTCCGCTTTCATTCATCGGAGCTTTATTGGCTTTAGGATTAACCAATAACAGTTTGAACATCTTTACCATTTTGGGAATCATCATGCTTATTGGTCTGGTGTGTAAAAACGCGATTATGCTGGTGGATTATACCAATCAGCGTCGTGCTGCCGGAGAAACAATCCGTACGGCACTGATACAGGCCAACCACGCTCGTTTGCGTCCGATTTTGATGACCACCATCGCCATGGTTTTTGGTATGTTCCCGATTGCATTAGCGTCTGGAGCCGGTGCCGAATGGAAAAATGGTTTGGCTTGGGTAATCATCGGTGGATTGATATCCTCCTTATTCCTAACCTTGATTATCGTTCCCGTAATCTATGAAATCATGGAGAAAATAATCGCCAAATTCTCTAAAGGAGAAAAAATTGATTATGAAGCTGAAATGGTAGCTGATTATGTTCACAAAGAATTAAGTGAAGACGGTTTCAACCCGAAACACGAAATGTAATCTTTAAATTTAATTGTTTTAAAAACCCGCTGCAGTGATGTAGCGGGTTTTTAATTTTATATTTCGGATACTCAAAGAATCGGTTAAACTTTAAAAATAAAAAACATTCATAAAACAAGAATGGCTGTCACTACTCTGTAACAGCCATTCCCCCTCAAAGACGCTGGTATTGAATCCGTCTTTATAAACAGATATAACCTTTTCTAAAAAGCAGACCGTGGTTAATTTCTGTTTACTATCGCGTCTTTAGTCCATTTTTTCATTTCAACAATCTTACTGCGGTTGTAATCCACTTCCGCCAGTGTTGCATTGCTCCAAAAGAACCATTTTCCGGTTTTCATCCCCTTTGAATATTCCCCCATCGATTGTTTGGAACCGTCTTCATTATAAGCCACCCATTTCCCGTTCAATTTACCGTCTTTGTAAAAACCTTCCTGTCTTACCTGACCGTTATCATAATAATAGGTCGCTTTTACCTCTCTGCCTGACACCACATATTTCGGTTCTATTTTCTGAGCAGAAACCACACCTGCCATCAGCAACAATCCAATGAATAAAGTCTTTCTCATAGTATCTGTATTTTAATGGGTTAGCTAAATATTACCCTAAATTACGACATATTTTACATTAAAGAAACTTTTAGATAACAATTCGGTAACACTGAAACAAAACTTAACACAACAACGTAAAATCTTACAAAATTAAAATTACTTCTAATAGTAAAAAGCCGACATCCGAGTCAAAAAAAAACTTAAATTTGCATCAAATTTTATAAAAATGTACAGAAGTCATAATTGCGGAACTTTAAATGCTTCCAATATCAATACAGAAGTAACTCTTGCGGGTTGGGTTCAGAAATCGAGAGATAAAGGATTCATGATTTGGGTAGACCTTCGCGACCGTTACGGAATCACACAGCTAATTTTCGACGAAAGCCGTACCGATAAAGCCGTTTTCGAATTGGCTAAAACATTAGGGCGTGAATTCGTAATCCAGGTAAAAGGAACGGTTATCGAGCGCGAATCGAAAAACCCGAACATGCCTACAGGAGATATCGAAATCCTGGTTTCGGAATTAACCATTTTAAACGAAGCGATTACCCCTCCTTTCACAATTGAAGATGAAACAGACGGCGGTGAAGACATCCGTATGAAATACCGCTATTTGGATATCCGTAGAAATCCGGTCAAAAACAGCTTACTGTTCCGTCACAAAGTAGCGCAGGAAGTTCGTAATTATCTGTCTGCTCAAGATTTCTGCGAAGTGGAAACACCTTATTTAATCAAATCGACTCCAGAAGGAGCGCGTGATTTCGTAGTACCCTCCCGTATGAATCCGGGCCAATTCTACGCTTTACCGCAATCCCCTCAAACCTTCAAACAATTATTGATGGTGGGCGGAATGGATAAGTATTTCCAAATCGTTAAATGTTTCCGTGATGAAGATTTACGCGCGGACCGTCAACCGGAATTCACGCAAATCGACTGCGAAATGGCCTTCGTAGAGCAGGAAGACATCTTAAATATGTTCGAAGGATTGACAAGACATTTATTAAAAGAAATAAAAGGCATTGAAGTAGAAAAATTCCCGAGAATTACCTACGATTATGCTATGAAAACCTACGGTAACGACAAACCGGACATCCGTTTCGGAATGGAGTTTGGCGAACTAAATGCCGTGGCGCAACATAAAGACTTCGGCGTATTCAATTCGGCAGAATTGGTTGTCGGAATCGCTGTTCCTGGTGGAGCCTCTTATACAAGAAAAGAAATCGACGCACTGATTGACTGGGTAAAACGACCTCAAATTGGCGCATCGGGAATGGTATACTGTAAATATGAAGCCGACGGAAGTTTAAAATCATCCGTAGATAAATTTTACGATCAGGACGATTTAAAAAAATGGGCAGAAGCGACCGGAGCCAAACAAGGCGACATTATTTTTGTGTTGTCAGGACCAGCTAACAAAACAAGATCGCAGTTAAGTGCGCTTCGTATGGAAGTGGCTACTCGTTTAGGTCTGCGCAAACCGGACGAATTCGCACCGTTATGGGTAGTTGATTTCCCGTTGCTGGAATTTGACGAAGAAAGCGGCCGTTATCACGCAATGCACCACCCTTTCACATCACCAAAACCGGAAGATATTGACTTATTGGCTACAGAGCCAGGGAAAGTACGTGCCAACGCTTACGACATGGTGCTGAACGGAAACGAAATCGGAGGTGGTTCCATCCGTATTCACGATAAGGAAACACAGCAATTGATGTTTAAATATTTAGGTTTTACCGAAGAAGAAGCAAAAAACCAGTTCGGATTCCTGATGGATGCTTTCCAATTCGGAGCACCACCGCACGGAGGTTTAGCGTTTGGTCTGGATCGATTGGTAGCTATTTTGGGCGGACAGGAAACCATCAGGGATTTCATTGCCTTCCCTAAAAACAACTCGGGAAGAGATGTCATGATTGATGCACCGTCACAGATAGACGAGAAACAAATGGAAGAACTGTCCATAAAACTTAACTTAAAATAACAGACAGAAAAACGACCTTCGGGTCGTTTTTTAAATTATTTAACATTCAGTTAACTTTCATCTAAATTTCTCAACACTTAATCGGTTTTTTTAAAAATATTTTATAAAAAACTTGTTTGCTTTATAAAAAAGTTTATCTTTGGAATATTATTAATTATTTTTTTATTACAGAATGCGAACAGGAAAAGTAAAATTCTTTATTGAATCTAAAGGATACGGATTCATTACAGATGACGAAACAGGAAACGATATTTTCGTTCACGCTACAGGTCTTCAAACTGAAGGCTTAAGCGAAGGTGTAAGAGTATCTTACGTGGAAGAAGAAGGAAGAAAAGGTAAAGTAGCTGCTGAAGTAGCTGTTATCGAAGACTAATATATATTATTTTTTGATTACCGACTGAAGGTCTTAACCGCTCCAATTGGAGCGGTTTTTTTATTCAGAAATTTCAGAAATACCCGAATAAGAACAAGTTAATTATTTGTAATTAGTCTAAATATGTTTTACATTTATGAAAGATATAACGCCAAAATCATTAAAAAATTACGTTGCGTTTAAATTTTAGGAATGTATATTTGTGAATTCTTTCATAAAAAGAGATTTAATCATGCAAACAAACCAAATCGATTACATTCCTATTGCAATGCAATTACTTTTAGCCGTGGGATTTGTGGTAACAACCATCATAATTTCAGGCTTTTTAGGACCGAAAAGACATTCTAAGAATAAGGACAAAAACTTTGAGTGTGGTATCGAGTCTGTAGGTAATGCCCGAATTCCGTTCTCGGTAAAATACTTCTTGGTCGCCATTCTTTTCGTGCTTTTCGATGTGGAGGTAATATTCATGTACCCTTGGGCAGTAAACTTCAGAGAAATGGGTTTCGAAGGATTGGTAAAGATGGGTATTTTTATGACACTTTTGGTAATTGGTTTTTACTATGTTATCAAGAAGAAAGGTTTAGAGTGGGAATAAAAAATTAAGACAATGAATGATTCATCAAAACATAATACGGTAGCGGCTCCGGAAGGATATGCCGGAGAAGGTTTTTTTGCTACCAAACTTAGTGATGTGGTAGGGCTTGCCAGAGCCAATTCCCTTTGGCCGTTGCCATTTGCTACTTCCTGTTGCGGAATTGAATTTATGGCTACCATGGCATCTCATTATGATGTGGCTCGTTTCGGATCAGAACGTATGAGTTTCTCTCCGCGTCAGGCCGATATGCTTTTGGTTATGGGTACTATCGCCAAAAAAATGGCACCTATCTTACGTGAAGTATACGAACAAATGTCAGAACCAAAATGGGTTATTGCTGTTGGAGCATGTGCTTGCTCCGGTGGTGTCTTCGATACCTACTCTGTTTTACAAGGAGTTGACAAGGTAATTCCGGTAGACGTTTACGTTCCGGGATGCCCACCTAGACCCGAACAAATTCTGGACGGCATCATGAAATTGCAGGAAATCGTGAAAAACGAATCCGTAAGAAGAAGAAGCTCCGAAGAATACAACGATTTATTAGGTTCTTATAACATCAAATAAAATGGCTTTAGAAACCTCAGTAATACAGAATAAACTTATTGAAAACTTCGGATTAAAAGTATCCGATTTTGTTCAAATCCACGATATTTTAACTTTCGAAGTAACTTCTGATTCCATCGTAGAAGTAATGCGTTACTTAAAGGAAGATCCGACAATGCGTTTTAACTTCCTAACCGATGTTTGCGGAATTCACTATCCGGCTTATGAGGTGGACCGCCAGTTCGCAGTGGTTTATCATATGCACAACTGGATCGACAATGTACGCATCCGCATCAAATGCTATCTGAATGGTGAAAACCCGGAAATCGATACGGTAACCGATTTGTTCCTTGGAGCTAACTGGATGGAAAGAGAGACTTACGATTTTTACGGGATTATTTTTAAAGGACATCCGCAGTTGAAACGTATTTTAAACATGGATGAGATGACTTCTTTCCCAATGCGAAAAGAATTCCCATTGGAAGACGGAGGAAGAACCGATAAAGACGACCGCTTCTTCGGAAGAACAACACAAAACTGCTAATAGAACCCTGAAATACTTTTAAAGAACAATGTCAGACCTATTATTACCACCGGAAAAACGCTATGCCAACATCATCAATCAAAGAAGAAATGAGGATGGCAGCGAACTTTCTATACTGAATCTAGGACCAACCCACCCTGCAACTCACGGTATTTTCCAAAACATCCTGTTAATGGACGGAGAACGTATCGTAGACGGAGAAGGAACGGTAGGCTATATCCATAGGGCTTTCGAAAAAATTTCCGAAAACCGACCATTTTACCAGATTACCGTATTAACCGACCGAATGAACTATTGTTCGGCACCAATCAATAATATGGGTTGGTGGATGACATTGGAAAAAGCATTGGGTATTGAAGTACCGAAACGCGTACAATACATGCGGGTTATCGTGATGGAATTGGCCCGTATTGCTGACCACATTATCTGTAACTCGGTTTTAGGTGTTGATACCGGTGCCCTGACAGGATTCTTATATGTATTCCAGTTCCGTGAAAAAATTTACGAAATCTACGAAGAAATTTGTGGTGCACGTTTGACGACCAACATGGGACGTATCGGTGGTTTCGAAAGAGACTGGAGCCCTGCTGTTTGGACAAAACTAGACAAGTTCCTTGACGAGTTCCCTACAATTTGGCAGGAATTCGAAAACCTGTTGACTCGTAACCGTATCTTCATGGATCGTACCATTAACGTAGGTCCGATTTCAGCGGAAAAAGCCATCAGCTACGGATTTACAGGTCCAAACCTTCGTGCAACTGGTGTAGATTATGATGTTCGCGTAATGCAACCGTATTCTTCCTACGAAGATTTCGACTTTAATATCCCGGTTGGAAAATCAGGTGACACTTACGATCGTTTTTGCGTTCGTAACCAGGAAGTTTGGGAAAGTTTGAGCATCATCAAACAGGCTTTGGCAAAAATGCCAGAAGGACCTTATCATGCCGATGTTCCGGAATATTACCTGCCTCCAAAAGAAGATGTGTATTCCACTATGGAATCACTAATCTGGCACTTTAAAATCGTGATGGGAGAAGTTCCGGTACCATTAACAGAAGTATATCATCCGGTAGAAGGCGGTAATGGAGAATTAGGTTTCTACTTAATTACCGACGGAAGCCGTACCCCATACAGACTACATTTCAGAAGACCTTGTTTTATATATTATCAGGCATTTAACGATATGGTAAGAGGACAAATGCTTTCCGATGCCATTGCGACCTTATCAAGTTTGAACGTTATTGCCGGAGAATTAGACGCTTAATGATTATGGAAAAATATATCTACAAACAGGATATCAATATCACTCCGGAATTAATGACCCGTATCAACGAACTGATCAGTCATTATCCGGAAGACAAAAGAAAATCGGCTTTATTACCTGTTTTGCACGAAGTTCAGGACGCTCACGACAATTGGTTGAGCTACGAACTACAGGACAAAGTAGCCGAAATCCTAAACATACAACCGATTGAAGTATATGAAGTAGTTTCTTTCTATACGATGTTTAACCAAAAACCAATCGGAAAATACATGTTCGAATTCTGCCGTACCTCATGTTGTGTAACACGCGGTGTGGAAGATTTAATGGACTATACCTGCAATAAATTAGGCATTCAGGAAGGCGAAACTACCGTTGACGGAATGTTTACCGTAGTAGGTGTTGAATGTTTGGGTGCTTGTGGTTATGCTCCTATGATGCAAGTCGGGGATTTCTACCACGAGAATTTAAACCAGGAAAAAGTAGATCAGTTAATAGCCGACTGCAGAGCCGGTAAAATAACATTACACGATAAATAATACCATGGGAAGAAAGATATTATTAGATAAGATAAACATTCCGGGTATCAAAACCTACGAAGTGTACCGCCAGAACGGAGGTTATGCTTCAGTGGAAAAAGCATTGAAATCGATGACCCCGGATGAAGTGACCGAAGAAGTTAAAACTTCAGGGTTACGCGGACGTGGTGGTGCAGGATTCCCAATGGGACTGAAGTGGAGTTTCATCGATAAAAAATCTGGCAAACCGAGACATTTAGTTTGCAATGCCGACGAATCCGAACCGGGAACGTTCAAAGACCGTTTCTTAATGGAATACATCCCTCACTTGTTAATTGAAGGAATGATTACTTCAAGTTATGCTTTAGGCGCTAACCTGTCGTACATCTATATTCGCGGTGAGTACATGTGGGTATATAAAATTCTGGAAAGAGCCATCAAAGAAGCATATGCAGCAGGCTGGTTAGGAAAAAACATCTTAGGAACCGGATACGATTTGGATTTACATGTTCATTGTGGAGCCGGAGCTTACATCTGTGGTGAAGAAACAGCTCTTATCGAATCGTTGGAAGGAAAAAGAGGAAATCCGAGAATCAAACCACCATTCCCGGCAGTTAGCGGATTGTGGCAAAACCCAACCGTGGTAAACAACGTAGAATCTATTTCTGCAGTGCCGTGGATTGTGATGAATTCCGGAGAAGAATATGCAAAAATCGGAGTAGGCCGTTCAACAGGAACGAAGCTTATTTCTGCATCAGGACATGTCAAAAATCCAGGAGTTTATGAAATCGAATTAGGATTATCCGTAGACGAGTTCATGAATTCTGATGAATATTTAGGTGGAATGTTAAACGATCGACCATTAAAGGCTTTAGTACCGGGTGGTTCGTCAGTGCCAATTCTTCCTGCAAATTTGATTTTCAAAACCGCCAACGGAGAAGATCGTTTAATGACCTACGAATCATTGTCTGACGGAGGTTTCGCAACAGGATCCATGTTAGGTTCCGGAGGTTTCATCGTGTACAACGACACTACTTGCATCGTTCGTAATACTTGGAATTTCTCCCGTTTCTATCACCACGAATCTTGTGGTCAGTGTACTCCTTGCCGCGAAGGAACCGGTTGGCTGGAAAAAATATTACACCGAATCGAAAACGGTCACGGTCGTGAAGAGGATATCGAATTACTGTGGAGTATTCAAAGTAAAATAGAAGGAAACACGATTTGCCCATTAGGGGATGCGGCTTCCTGGCCTGTTGCGGCAGCTATCCGTCACTTCAGAGAAGAATTTGAATACCACGTTCGTTTCCCTGAAAAAGTTAAAAATAGAGACCATTTTGTGCACGAACCGTTTGAAAAAGTACGTCACTTAATTGGAAAAACAATAGTATAACCCAAGTCGAAAGTTGAAAAAAGTAATTTTTTCGCTTTAAACAAAAGCAATATGAAAGTAACAATAGACGGTCAGGAAATACATGTAGAACCGGGGACGACCATCCTGCAGGCTGCAAGAATGATTGGAGGCGAGTCCGTACCGCCTGCGATGTGCTACTATTCCAAATTACAGGGAAGTGGTGGTAAATGTCGCTGTTGTTTGGTGGAAGTATCTAAAGGTAGTGACGCCAACCCTACCCCTATGCCTAAATTGGTAGCATCATGTGTTACTGGCGTAATGGACGGTATGGAAGTGAACAGTAAAAATTCACCTCGAGTTGAGGAAGCCAGAAAATCCGTTACGGAATTTTTGTTAATCAACCATCCATTGGATTGCCCTGTTTGTGATCAGGCCGGGGAATGTGACCTACAGAACTTAAGCTTCCAACACGGAAAATCGGAAACCCGTTTCATCGAAGAAAAAAGAACTTTCGAACCGGAAGATATCGGCCCTAACATTCAATTACACATGAACCGTTGTATCTTATGCCAACGTTGTGTGTTAACGGCAGACCAATTAACCGACGGACGTGTACACGGTGTAATCAGCCGTGGTGACCATGCCCAAATCTCAACCTGCTTATCCAAAGCGATTGACAACGAGTTCTCCGGAAATATGATTGATGTTTGTCCGGTAGGTGCTTTAACCGATAAGACATTCCGATTCAAATCGAGAGTTTGGTTCAACAAACCATACGACGCGCATAGAAACTGCGACAAATGTTGCGGAAAAACCACTGTTTGGATGTTTGGTGATGAAATCCAACGTGTAACGGCGCGTAAAGACGAATATCATGAAGTGGAAGAATTCATTTGCAATACTTGTCGTTTTGACAAAAAAGACGTGAAAGACTGGGTAATCGAAGGCCCTCGTAAATTCGAAAAATTCTCGGTTATCAACAGAAACAAATACGCTCTGAACGTGCCAAAAGTAGAAATCAAAACGGAAGACCAGATTTTACTTGGCCGTAAAGAAGACCAGAAAAAAATCAGTATGGTAAAAGTTCCTTTAAATAATACTAACGGTAATTCTAATTCATAAGACATGGAGAGTACAGTTATCATAGAAAAAGGAATTTTCATCGTAATTATTTTTGCCATCACCATGGTAATGGCCATGTATTCTACATGGGCGGAACGAAAAGTGGCAGCTTGGCTTCAGGATCGTATTGGTCCGAACCGAGCAGGACCACTAGGATTGCTTCAACCGCTTGCCGATGGTTTGAAATTATTTTCGAAAGAAGAATT
>NZ_DATIDM010000061.1:0-12019 GCF_035456225.1 Flavobacterium sp.
GAGTATACATGTTGGTCGCCGATGTAGGTACCTGCATGGTTCGCGGTTACATGAATGTCGAATATGCCCCTGAACCAAATGATACAGTTCTGATACAATGCGATGATAATAACGACGGAATTGCAACTTTTAATCTGGAAAATGCTATTCCGACCATTACAGGCGGAGATACTCAAATGGACATCACAGGCTATTACCATAATCTGACCGATGCCCAAAACGAACAAAGTGAAATTACGAATCCGCAAACCTATTCAAACGCCTTCGGGAACAGTATTGTAGTTAGAACTGAAAACCTCCAGTTTGGCTGTATTGATTACGCTGTTATTACGCTTCAGGTAGTCAACAATGCTATAACACCAATTAATCCGGTAAAGGAATGCGATTCAGTTCTACCACAAGATGGTTTGTATCCATTCAATCTTGATACGATTTCACAACAAATCCTTACCAGCAATGCTCTCCCTTCCACTTATGAAATTCATTATTTCTTAAGTTCGCAAGACGCGTTTCTCTTGAATAACCCTTTAAATACGCCTTTTACCAATACAACTGCATATCAACAAATCATTTATGCCAGGATAACAAATGGACCGGACTGTTTTGGAATATTACCCGTTACCCTCATCGTAAGTTCTTTCCCAGATCTTGAGGATGAAACAGTAGCGATTTGTGACGGGGAAAGTACCGTATTGGATGCCGGAAGTGGTTATACAAGTTACTCCTGGGATACTACACCGGTTCAGACAACTCAAACCATAACCGTTTCGGAAGCCGGTAGTTATACGGTAACCGTAACCAATTCGGATGATTGTGAAGCTACTAAAACATTCACTGTGACTGTTTCAGAAATAGCAACCATTCTCAATATTGAGGTAAATAGTTTTTCGGGGATGAATAATTCCATCACAATATATGTAAGCGGGAACGGAAATTATGAATATTCAATAGACGGGGTTAATTACCAGGACAGTAATATTTTCATGAACGTTTTACCGGGTGAATATCAGGTTTTTGTACGTGATAAAAACGGTTGTGGCAATCCACCGCCTCAAACTGTTTATGTTTTGGACTACCCACGATTTTTCACTCCAAACGGCGATGGCTACAATGATACCTGGTTTATTAAAAATCTTGATGCTTTTTATCCCAATTCAAAACTTTATGTTTTTGATCGTTATGGCAAACTCGTAAAACATATTTCACCACTAAATGACGGATGGAACGGTACTTTAAACAATTATTCACTGCCTTCCGATGATTACTGGTTTACACTTTCTTTAGATAACGGGCGAATTATTAAAGGACATTTCAGCTTAAAAAGATAAAAATTCTTACATTTGTCTTTATATGCATAGCATTTATCATGAAACCTTTTAATTATATCTTCCTGTTACTTCTTATTTGCGCTTCCTGCTATTCCCAGGGGGAAGCCAATAATTGGTATTTTGGTAATGGTGCCGGCATTAAATTCATGCCGGATGGTTCTGTTGTACCACTATCAGGCGGACAAATATTCACGTTGGAAGGCTGTAGTTCCATATCCAATTCAGATGGGGATCTTTTGTTCTATTCTGACGGAAGAAATGTTTGGGACAGAAACCACGTTATCATGCCTAATGGGAATTACAATGCAGGAACCGGCCTTTTAGGCGATCCTTCAAGTACCCAATCAGCCATTATTGTTCCCAAACCGGGAAATCCGAATATCTATTATATTTTCACAGTTGATGAACCTCATAACGATAATGCTGCCGTTTTCCCTGATCAAAACACGAATACAGGTCCGGATCAGGATGATGGTTTCAACAATGGCTTAACCTATTCTGTTGTAGACTTATCCATTACCGGAAATAATGGCAGCATCGGTAATGTTACTACCCGAAATGTCTTCCTGACAACATACGATCCGCTTGCTAACTCGGAAGCGAAATACAAATGTTCCGAAAAAATTACAGCTGTAAAGAACAACAACGGATCCGGTTATTGGGTCATAACTCATTTTGTAGATAAATTTTATGCCTTTAAAATAGACAGTAATGGTGTTGATTTAAATCCTGTTATTTCCGTAATTGGCCCAACCGTTAGTGTTAACGGTTACAGACGAAATTCCATTGGCTACCTAAAATCATCTCCTGACGGAAGAAAAATAGCGATAGCTCACAACCAACTGGGAAACACAACTGGCGGGACTACCGAAAACGGACAAGTTCTACTACATGATTTCAATAATTCAACCGGAGTGGTTTCAAATTCCATTACTGTAATAAACGGAGGCAATCCTTATGGTGTGGAATTCTCTGCCGATTCAAAAAAATTATATGCGACTAACGGTTTAAACAATAGTTCCATCAGTCGTCTTATTCAATTTGACCTTACTGTTTCTCCTCTTACCCCTGTTATCATTGAAGAATCAAATGCTTCTCCAGGAGCACTTCAGCTCGGGCCAAATAAAAAAATATATCGTGCTAATTCCTCCAGTCAATCGAACATAAGTTCCCATATTGGAGTAATTAACCAACCTGAAATAAACGGTTTGGCATGTAATTATCAACAAATGGGAGTGCCCTTAATTTACGGTACCTCTTCTTTAGGATTGCCTCCATTTATCACTTCTGTTTTTAACACAAGTATTTTGGTGAGCAATACTTGTTTTGGAGACGCAACTCAATTCAGCATACCTGAAAATCCGAATTTAGAAAGTATTGTATGGGATTTCGGAGATGGGACTACTTCATCCCAATTATCGCCGACACATGTTTATGGCGCACCCGGAGATTACACCGTAACTGTTACGGTAACAGTGGGTGGAGCCCCTATAACTAATGAACAAATCATTACTATACACGAAGTTCCGACTGCGGTTCCTCTTCCAAATCAGATATTAAACCAATGTGATGATGATGGTGATCAAATATATACGTTCGACTTTTCTACGCTTTCAGGGCTTATCCTTGGAAGTCAGGATCCAACCTTTTATGAAGTAAAATACTTCCTTACCAATCAGGATGCAATTGACGATTCAAATGCAGTTAATTCAACAAGTTTTACAAACACAACACCTGTTTTTGAAATTTATGCAAGGGTTACAAATAAAAACAACCAATTGTGTTATGATATAACTAATTTCACAGTGAATGTTTTCAAAGGTCCGGTGATCAATTCACTTACTGATTATAATTTATGTGATGATACTTCAGATGGGAATGCTGCCAACGGACAAACAACTTTTAATCTTTCCCTGTTAAACAATGGTATTTTAGGAACTCAAAACGCAGGTGAATTTACAATTTCATACCACCTGAATCAGAATGATGCCGATTTGGACACCAACCCACAACCGCTTTCATTCTACAACACTATTCCTTTCCAACAGCCGTTAGTTGTAAGAATTGAAAATAATTTAAACTCCAATTGTTACACTACGAGTGTATTTAACTTAATTGTAAATCCACTGCCTAATGCTGTTCCGGCGCAATTAACACAATGTGATTTTCAGTTAAATCCAGATGGTTTTACGACTTTTAATTTATCAGAAGCTAATAGTACATTAACCGGAAATAATCCCAATTACAGTACCGAATTTTATGCACAGGGTAATCCTACGGCACTGAACCCTATTTACACAAACATTCAGAATCCTCAAATACTTACTGTGCATGTTATAGACAATTCAACAGGGTGCTATGCGGCCACTACACTAACTTTAACGGTTAACACCAACCCTACAACACATGTCCCACTTCGCAAATGTGATGACGATGGCACTGAAGACGGTTTTACCGAGTTCAATTTATCCGATGCTGGTTTTGAACAACCCGGAAATACAACAAACTACTACCTAAGCAGTAATGACGCACTTTTAGAAGAAAATGAAATAGGGCAACCAGTTAATTTCACCAATACGGTAGCGGATACCCAACAAATTTATGTACGAATTGAAAACGGCAACGACTGTATTGGCATTAATGTTATCGATTTATTTGTAGATCCACTGCCAAATATAGATATTGATGACGAAGCTGTCTTCTGCTTAAACCAACCTACTGTTCCTGTAACTTTGGATGCAGGCATCGGTCTACAAAATCCTAATTTATTCACTTACTTATGGTCACCGGGAGGAGAAACCACTCCATCGATTGATGTTTTAGCTTCCGGTACCTACACCGTTACCGTTACAAATAGCCTAAACTGTTTTAAAGAAAGAACCATAGTGGTTAAAGATTCAGACATTGCAGTAATCGAATCTGTTTACGTTTTGGATTTGTCCGATAACAACACAATTACCATCTATGTTCAGGGTGATGAAGATGAATTTGAATACAGCCTTGATTCCCCCACAGGACCGTTTCAATCGAGCAATCATTTTGAAAATGTTACTCCCGGAATACATACCGTTTATGTGAACGATATTGACGGATGTGGCGTGATTCCTAAAGAAATTTTGGTATTAGGCATCCCTAAATTTTTCACCCCTAATGGAGACGGTTATAACGACACCTGGAAAATCATAGGCATGGAACAGGGATTTTATACAAACAGTAAAATTTACATTTTTGACCGCTATGGAAAATTACTAAAACAGATGGCACCCAATGGAGAAGGATGGAATGGTATTTTTAATGGTCAGCCTCTTCCCTCCACTGATTATTGGTATATGCTGAATCTTGAAGACGGAAGGACTGTTAAAGGCCACTTTACCCTAAAACGATAACTTTTTTTAAACAAGTTTACATTATACAATGAACCTAATTACCAAAACCATTTTCTTTATTTTATTTACACACCTTTCATTTCAAATTGGATATACACAAAATAATTGTTCGGACGCAATAGTTGTCTGCGGAAACAGTAATTTTTCAGGACTCTCCACCACTGGTATAGGAATTCAGGAATTAGATTTCACAAACAATGACTGTTCCTCCATGGAAACCAACAGTCTATGGTTGAAGGTGCCGATAGCAACAAATGGAACCCTCGCTTTTGAACTGATTCCGCAAAGTTCTTCTATCAATGTGGATTTTGATTTTTTCATATTTGGTCCGAATGCCACCTGTGCAAATCTTGGGCATTCCATTCGGTGTTCTACAACAAATCCGGCCGCTGCAGGTCTTTCAAACAATAAAACCGGTTTAAATACCACTGAAACAGATACGAGTGAAGGTCCCGGCACGTTAGGGAACAGTTTTGTACAAGCCATCAATGCTTTAGCGGGTGAAACCTATTTTATTGTTATCGACAGACCTGTCGGAACAAGCAATTTTTCAATTAATTGGACCGGAACTGCCACATTTACTTCACCACCTACAATAAACGGAAACAATTTAGATGTGAGTAATTGTGATTCGGGGGTTAATGACAACATAACATCATTTGACTTTACCCAAACTTCTTCATTGGCAATAGGCAATCAAACCGGAGTATCAGCTTCTTTTCATACTTCTGTAAATGATGCCATTACAGGAACAAATCAAATTCCAGATATTACAAATTTCCAAAACACTACCAACCCTCAAACAGTGTATATTCGTTTGACAAATACAGCCAGTGGTTGTTTTGCTACTTCCGATTTCAACTTGCATGTAACTCAATACCAAACCAACACCCCTTCAAATTTGGAAAAATGCGATTTAGACAATGACGGTTTTGTTACTTTCAATTTGAGAGATAATGATTCGATTTTAACCGGAGGAGACCCAAATATTGTTATTACATATCATCCTACTGCAAACAGCGGGATAACATTACCTGACAATTACACCAATGCAGTTCCCGGAACAAACGAAACAGTTTGGGCAAAAATCACAAATACCGCTATCGGATGCTATGCTGAAAAACCATTTAATCTGATATTAAAAAGAATTCCGCCAGTTACAGCTGCCCAATTAACACAATGTGATTTTCAGTTAAATCCTGATAGTCTTACAACTTTTAATTTATCAGAAGCTAATGGCACATTAACCGGTAACAATCCTAACTACAGCATAGAATTTTACACTTTGGGAAGTACAACTCCCCTGAATTCTGTTTATACCAATATTCAGAACCCCCAGACACTTACTGTAAAAATTACGGATAACACAACGCAATGTTATGCCTTTACAACTTTAACCCTTAATGTAACAGTAAATCCAACGATTATCGCTGCTTTGCATGAATGTGATGCAGACGGGACCGAAGACGGATTTACCACTTTTGATTTAACCGACACCGGATTTGCTATCACAGGCAATATAGTTACCTACTTCACCAGCAGTAATGATGCTTTATTGGAAGAAAACGAAATACCAACCAATTTTATAAATACTGTAGAAGATAATCAACGTCTCTTTGCACGGATTGAGAACGGTAATGACTGTATTGGTATCAATATTGTCGATTTATTTGTAGATCCCTTGCCGAATATAGATATTGATGACAATGCTGTCTTCTGCTTAAACGAGCCTAATGTTCCCGTAACCTTGAATGCTGGCATCGGTTTACAAAACCCTAATTCATTCACTTACTTATGGTCACCGGGAGGAGAAACCACTCAAACGATTGATGTTTTAGCTTCCGGGACATATACCGTTACCGTTACAAATAGCTTAAGCTGTTCCAAAGAAAGAACTGTAGTTGTTAAAGATTCTGATATTGCTTTAATCGAATCTGTATCTGTTCTGGATTTGTCGGAAAACAACGCAATTACCGTGTATGTACAAGGAGATGAAAATGAATTCGAGTACAGCCTTGATTCGCCTACAGGACCGTTCCAGACAAGCAACCATTTTGAAAACGTTACTCCCGGAATACATACGGTATATATTAATGATATAGATGGATGCGGAGTGACTCCTAAAGAAATTTCAGTATTAGGAGTTCCTAAATTTTTCACACCAAATGGGGATGGCTACAACGACACTTGGGTAATCAAAGGCACAAAAAGTGGGTTTTACACAAAAAGTAAAATTCAGATTTTTGACAGATTTGGAAAACTATTAAAAGAAATGGCTTTTAACGGAGAGGGATGGAATGGTATTTTTAATGGCCAACCCCTTCCTGCTACAGATTATTGGTATATTTTAAAACTTGAAGACGGAAGAACTGTTAAAGGACATTTTGCATTGAAACGATAAAATTATTTGAAAATAATTACGAGTGAACAGTTATCAAGTTTATCATTTCATAACCAAAAAATTTATTTTGAAATCATCAAACCGCAAAGATCATCATGAGGTTTAAGCTCTATTTTTACATGTTTTTACTCTTACCGGTAATTGCCAAGGCACAGTTCATCCAAATCGATGAAAGCTATACCGCACAACAGCTTGTAAGCGATGTATTGATGAACAGTGATTGTATTCCTGCTTCAAATTTTTCTGTTTCAGGTGGTGTATTTAACGACAATTCCAAAAGCTATGCTTATTTTACAAATACATCGCCCGATTTTCCTTTTCAAAACGGAATAATTTTGTCAAGCGGAAAAGCGTCGTCAGCAATAGGACCGAATAGTTATCATTCTGATGATGGTGATCCATTTTGGTTGGGCGATTTAGAGCTGGAAGAAGCTTTAAACATTTCCCTTACATATAACAGTACCGTTTTAGAATTTGATTTCATCCCTCAAACAGACATAATCCGTTTCGATTACATTTTTGCCTCAGAAGAATATGTAGATGAAATGCAATGTGATTATTCCGATGGTTTTGCTTTCCTGATTAAAAAAGTTAACGACACGGCTCCTTATCAAAATTTAGCCGTAATCCCCGGAACAAACACTCCTGTAAAGGTAACAACCATACATCCTAATGTTCCAGGCCATTGCGGCGCAGTTAACCCTTCCTATTTCGGAAGCTACAACCCTATTAATTATCCAACTAACTTTAATGGTCAAACCAAAATCATGACCGCACAATCAGCAGTTGATCGGGGAGAATTATACCATATAAAATTAGTAATTGCTGATCAATCGGATTTTTCATATGATTCAGCAATTTTTTTAAAAGCAAACAGTTTTGGATTCGGACCAGATTTTGGACCAAACCGATTGATTGCTACAGGAAATCCGGTTTGCCAGGGAGAGTCGCTGCTTTTAAATGGTGCTTTATCAGGTTCCAATACCTACCAATGGTTTAAAAACAACGTTCTCTTACCCGGCGAAACAAATCCGACATACCTTGTCAATAGTCCCGGAACTTATAAAGTAGAGGTTTTTCTAAACGGTCTTTGTACCACTTCCGGCCAAATTGATATTGAATATTCCACGATAACCACAACAAATGCCACAATAATTGAATGTGATGATAACAATGATGGAATCACTACTTTCAATCTGACCAATGTTTCCCAAATCATAACCGGTGGGAATCCCGACTTAACCATTACAGGGTATTTCTCCAATCTATTTGACGCTCAAAATGAATTAAATCAACTACAAAACCCTTTAGCTTTTCAAAATGCCCCTGCGCAAAATTCTGTAATCGCAAAAGTGAAAGATCAATTCGGTTGTTTTGCATACACAACAATAACATTGCAGATTCCAAATAATCCGATGACCCAGACCGGTCCGATTGAGACCTGTGATTTGGACACCACTCTGGATGGATACTACCAGTTTGATTTAGATACGGTTTCACAAAACATCAGAAATAACAACCCTGGCTTGCCGAGTGGGGTTTCCTTTCAATATTATGCGAGTTCGCAAGATGCTGTATCATCAAGCAATCCGTTACCTACAAATTACCCAAACACCATTGCTTACGAACAAATTATTTATGCCCGAATTACAGACGGCTATGAATGTTATCAAATCCTGCCCATAACACTGATTGTTAATGTACTGACTCCTGAAAACTTCAACGACGAAACCGTATATCTATGCGAAGGAAGTAGCTTGGTTTTAGATCCCGGAAGTAATTTTACGACTTACGCTTGGGATACTAATCCATTGCAAACTTCACAAACAATAACTGTCACTCAACCTGGAGTATACCATGTTACAGTATCCGACAATAATGGGTGTCTGGCAACCAAAAAATATACCGTAACTAGTTCGGCTCCGGCAATTATCATAGATATAGTAGAAAATAATTTTCAGGGTAATCAAAATTCAATTACTGTCTATGTGCAGGGCATCGGTGATTACGAATTTTCATTGGACAATATTAACTATCAGGACAGTAATTTCTTCACCAATTTAAATCCTGAAATATATACAATATATGTTCGTGACAAGCATAATTGTGGCTATACAACTGGAATAGCTTATGTTTTGGATTATCCTAAATTCTTTACTCCGAACGGAGACCAATACAATGATACCTGGAAAATAAAGAATCTCGAGATAAATTTTCCAAATTCGGTAATGTACATTTTTGACAGATACGGAAAACTTATGAAACAGTTCAATCCCTCCAAAGAAGGTTGGGACGGAACATATCTGAATAAACCATTACCCGCCACCGATTATTGGTTTGAATTGAGATTAAACGATGGAAGAACCATTAAAGGACATTTTGCATTGAAACGATAATTCCTATTAATAAAAAACTTCTGTATAAATTTATTGATTTTTAAGTGGTAACTTTACATGTTAAAATCTGTAAATCAATGAATTATGGAAATTATTGTCACTTTAATTATTGGAGCAATTGCCGGTTGGTTGGGAAGCTTAATTTTCAGCGGAAGCAGTTTAGGATTGATTGGAAATATCGTTGTTGGTATTTTGGGTAGTTTTGTCGGTTATTGGCTTTTAGGCAAATTAGGTATAAGTTTAGGCGAAGGTGTCATAGGTGCTATACTAACTGGAGCTATTGGAGCTATTGTCATTTTAGCAATCATTAACCTCCTTTTCAGGGGAAAAGCCAATTAATAAAAAAGCCGTTCAAACGAACGGCTTTTTTATTAATATAAACTTGAAATTAGTCAATTTTGAAACGCTTTCTGTCGTTTTCGTTCAGGTAGATTTTACGCAAACGTAACGATTTAGGTGTTACCTCTACATACTCATCTTTCTGGATGTACTCTAAAGCTTCCTCCAAAGAGAACTTGATAGCAGGAATGATTCTTGCTTTATCATCAGCTCCTGATGAACGCACGTTTGTTAACTTCTTAGTTTTAGTTACGTTAACAACCATATCATCTCCTCTTGAGTTCTCACCGATAACCTGACCTTCATAGATATCTTCATTCGGATCAACGAAGAATTTACCTCTTTCCTGTAATTTATCGATTGAATAAGGGATTGCTTTTCCGTTTTCCATAGAGATTAATGAACCACTTAAACGTCCAGGGATTTCACCTTTAAACGGTTGGTATTCCAAGAAACGGTGAGACATGATTGCTTCACCAGCTGTAGCAGTCAATAACTGATTTCTTAATCCGATGATACCACGTGAAGGAATGTTGAATTTGATGATCATACGCTCCCCTTTTGGCTCCATGCTTAACATTTCACCTTTACGAACCGTTACAAATTCAACCGCTCTACCGGAAACATTTTCAGGTAAGTCGATAGTTAATTCCTCAATCGGCTCACATTTCACTCCGTCAATCTCTTTGATGATAACCTGAGGCTGGCCAATCTGTAATTCATAACCTTCACGACGCATTGTTTCGATAAGTACCGATAAGTGAAGTACTCCACGTCCGAAAACCATAAATTTATCAGCAGAATCCGTTTCGTTTACTCTTAAAGCAAGGTTTTTCTCCAACTCTTTATTTAAACGGTCTTTGATGTGTCTTGAAGTAACGAATTTACCCTCTTTACCGAAGAATGGCGAGTCGTTGATTGTAAACAACATGCTCATTGTAGGCTCGTCGATTGCAATAGTTGCCAATGCTTCCGGATTTTCGAAATCAGCAACAGTATCCCCAATTTCGAAACCTTCTAATCCAACAATAGCACAGATATCTCCAGCTTTTACGCTTTCAACTTTTTTACGTCCAAGTCCGTCAAAAGTGTGCAATTCTTTAATTTTTGATTTGATGATCTTTCCGTCACGTTTTACCAACGAAATATTCTGACCTTCTTTAAGTTCACCTCTTTGTAAACGACCGATAGCGATACGTCCTGTGAAAGAAGAGAAATCCAAAGAAGTGATCAACATCTGAGGTGTTCCTTCAGAAACTTTAGGTGCAGGAATGTGTTCCAAAACCATATCTAAAAGCGGCTCGATGTTCTCCGTTTGATTTTTCCAATCGTCAGACATCCAGTTGTTTTTAGCCGAACCGTAAACGGTAGGGAAATCCAACTGCCACTCTTCTGCTCCTAATTCGAACATTAAGTCGAAAACTTTCTCATGAACTTCTTCCGGAGTACAGTTTTCTTTATCTACTTTATTTACCACCACACATGGCTTCAAACCTAAATCGATTGCTTTCTGCAATACGAAACGCGTTTGTGGCATTGGTCCTTCAAAAGCATCTACTAACAATAAAACACCATCGGCCATGTTTAACACACGTTCCACTTCTCCACCGAAATCGGCGTGACCAGGAGTATCGATAATATTAATTTTAGTTCCTTTATAAACAACGGAAACGTTTTTGGAAGTAATGGTAATACCTCTTTCTCTTTCCAAGTCGTTGTTATCCAGGATTAAATCTCCTGTATTCTCGTTTTCACGGAATAACTGACAGTGATACATAATTTTGTCAACCAATGTCGTTTTACCGTGGTCAACGTGAGCAATAATCGCGATGTTTCTAATTGAAGTCATATACAAATTTTGAAGGTGCAAAAGTACAACTATTTTTTGAATTAAAAATACTAACTATGAAGTAGTTAGCTAAATTTTAACCTATTAATAACAATAAAAAAAGCTCTCAGTGATGAGAGCTTGATTATTTTTCTAAGAACACCTACTATAAAGCAGCTACGTGTCTTGTTAATTTTGATTTTAAGTTTGAAGCTTTATTAGCGTGGATGATGTTTTTCTTCGCTAATTTGTCAATCATAGAGATTACAGAAGATAATTTTGCAGACGCCTCAGCTTTATCTGTAGCTAAACGGATTGCCTTAATAGCATTACGTGTAGTT
>NZ_DATIDM010000062.1:0-24522 GCF_035456225.1 Flavobacterium sp.
TTAAAATCATAGTTAGCCGAAACGAAGTCGAATTTTGCATTGTGCAGTTGGGCGTAGAAACCGTCAACACCATTGTCGAAATCATGATTACCCATCGTCGCAACATCATAGCCAAGCATGCTCATTAATTTGAATTCCAATTCCCCACCATAATAATTGAAATAAGGTGTGCCCTGGAAAATGTCACCGGCATCAAGTAACAGTACATTTTTTTCTTCCTTTCGGATTTGTTCTACCAAAGCGGCTCTTCTAGCTACACCGCCCATATTTGGATTTTTTGGGTCGTCAGCCGGAAAAGGATCGATATGGCTGTGAACATCATTCGTATGAAGTATCGTTATTTTTTTATGTTTATCTGTCAGTAATTCCGGAGTATCAAAACTACTTAATGATAGTCCACCTAATGTCAATAAAGTGGTACTGGCTACCGTGTTTTTTAAAAAAGCTCTTCTTTTCATTTTCGTATTTTTTATTCCAGTATGATTCTTTTTGTCGTAATAACAGGGATTGTGTCTACTTTTTTAAAGTAATCGATTATTAGGTTTCGAAGCTTGTAATCCATATCGTATATCTTCTCCGTTTTTTTGAAGAAATTCATATTGTCACCGCCTCCTGAAAGGTAATCCGATGTGGCGACATAATAAATTTTATCATCTTCGAGAGGTTTTTCGTTTACGGTTAATGATTTTACACTCAAATTGTTTTTATCAGCAACAATTTTTAAACCATTCAGAGGATGTGGTTTTCTTTCTTTCATGATATAGTCGGCCATTTCCCTGATTTGGGTTCCTTTCAGTTCAACCACCACCACGCTATTATCGAAAGGCATGATTTCATAAGCAGTTCTTGTTGTTACATTTCCTTTGGGAAGAATAGAACGGATCCCGCCATGGTTTAAAAGGCAGATATCAATATTTTTCTTTTCTCTGGATAAAAAAACAGGGTTGACCATCTCAACGGTTATGTCGGCCATCAGATTTCCGATAGTTGTCTGCCATTCCCCTTTACTTTTATCCAGGGTTTCCGGAGCGTAAGCCAGTACATTGTCCAGTTCTTTCTTGATGTGTTCGCGATAGGGTTTTATAAAACTGTCTATGGTTGCCACTTCGCCAACCTGTGCCGTAACACCAATTTGTTTCCCCTCTATTTTGGAATTATAATATTTGTTTCCACCACAGGAAATCAACAAAAAAACCGAAAAAGCTATAATAATTTGTGTGCTAAAACGGTTATACTTTCTTAACTTTACCATCCGTAATGTGCCTTATTGGTTAAATACGTATTTTAAGTAAAATTACTATGTTTTTAAAACTAATGAAGGATTTTTTAATTAAAAAATCAGTTAAAAAATCTTTGTTAAATTATAAGCCAGAAGTTACAGAGGAAAAAATTCAAACCGTTGGTTTGCTTATTGATGAAAGTTATTTTGAAAAAGCAGCTCGACTCGTTTCGGAATTGAAAGCTGAAGGTATTGATGCCGATGCGATTAATATTCTGGTCTATAAGGATCGTTTCAAGAAAAAAGAAATCATTGAAAATCCTTTTTTCGGAAGAAAAGACATTTCGGTAAACGCGGAATTCAGTAAGCCGGAAGTGGTTGGTTTTATTCAGAAGCCTTTCGATGTGCTGATTAGCTATTACGATATTGAAAAACCAATACTTACATTGGTCACATTGCAATCAAAAGCAAAATTTAAGGTTGGGTTTTCCACGATAGATAAACGACTGAATAATTTTATGATTTCCACCGTTGCTGAAAAGCATCAGGAATTTGTAACCGAATTATTTAAATATTTAAGAATTTTAAACAAAATATAAAATGCAATCATTTATGGGAACGGGCGTTGCTTTGGTAACCCCATTTAAAAAGGATTTTTCTGTTGACGTAGAGGCGCTTAAAAGAATTGTAAATTATGTTATCGACGGAGGTGTGGAATATTTAGTGGTTCTTGGAACTACTGCAGAATCGGCAACACTTACTTCAGAAGAAAAGGAATTGGTGATCAGCACTATCAAAGAAGCTAACAATGGAAGATTGCCTTTGGTTTTGGGCGTTGGCGGAAATAATACCATGAAAGTGGTTGAGGAATTGAAAACAAGAGATTTTTCAGGTTTTTCAGCGATTCTTTCTGTTTCGCCTTATTATAACAAACCTACTCAAGAAGGAATTTATCAGCATTTTAAAATGGTTGCAGAAGCTTCTCCGCTACCAGTGATTTTATATAACGTTCCGGGAAGAACAGCAAGTAATATGTTGCCTTCAACAGTAATGCGTCTGGCTAACGATTTTAAAAATGTTATCGGAATTAAAGAAGCTGCAGGGGATATTGTTCAGGCGATGAAACTGATTCAGGATAAACCGAAAGATTTCCTTGTGATTTCGGGAGACGATATGATTACGCTTCCTATGGTTTTAGCCGGTGGAGCTGGAGTTATTTCGGTAATCGGAGAAGGTTTTCCGAAAGAATTCTCGGAAATGGTTCGTTTAGGATTACAGCGAAAAGTAGACGAAGCTTATAAATTGCATTATTTGTTAGCGGACAGTATTGATATGATTTTTGAACAGGGTAACCCCGGCGGAATCAAAGAAGTGTTCAAATCGTTATGTTTATCTGAAAATACGTTGCGTTTGCCATTGGTAAATGTTAACGAAGATTTAGCAAATCGACTTAACGCTTTTGTAAAGAAAGTTGTAAATTAGCAAAACATTAAAATTGTAGGCTATGTTATCTAAAACTATTCAGGAAGCAATTAATAAACAGATTAAAGTAGAAGCGGATTCTTCACAGATTTATTTAGCAATGGCTTCTTGGGCCGAAGTTCAGGGTTTTGAAGGTATTTCTGCTTTCATGTACAAACAGTCAGATGAAGAACGCATGCATATGCTTAAATTGGTGAAGTATGCCAATCAGCGTGGTGGCGAAGCGGAAATTCCGTCAGTGATTCATCCGGTTTTGGATTGTTCTTCTTTCAAGGCGTTGTTTACACAACTGTATGAACATGAGGTAATGGTTTCCGGAAGTATAAACGAATTGGTTCATGTTTCATTGCAGGAACGCGATTATGCAACCCATAATTTCTTGCAATGGTATGTTTCCGAGCAAATAGAAGAAGAAGCAACGGCGCGTACGATTTTGGATAAAATCAACCTGATCGGTGACGATAAAGGAGGTTTGTATCTGTTTGACAATGATATGAAGAGTTTTAGCGGTAACGGAAACGGAGCCCAATAAATACAATAAAACGCGTCAAAAAAGCGTTGTTCGAAAGATGCCTTTAAACCGGCATCTTTCTTTTTTTGAGTGTGAAAAAAAAGATTTTGTAATAAATAATTAATAATTAACTTTGCATTTGCTTTTGAATCAATGAAAAATTGAGGGGAGAAGCATAATAACGTAAATTAAACATGAATAAAATTTTATATATTTTACTTTTTTCAGTATTGTTTTTTTCTTGTAGTCCTTATCAAAAAGCCTTAAAATCAGAGGATTTGGCTTTTAAATATGAAATAGCTACCCAGAAATACGAAAAAAAGAAATATTCCAAAGCGATTCGTTTGTTTGAACAACTTGCGGGTCCTAACAGAGGAAAACCTCAAGCGGAAAAATTATTTTACATGTTTGCACAGTCATATTATAAAACGGAGCAGTATTATTTGGCAGCTTATCAGTTTGAATCATATGCGGCAACTTACCCGAAAAGTGAGCACAGGGAAGAAGCTTATTTCTTGGCGGCTAAAAGTTATTCAATGTTGTCCCCGGTTTATTCATTAGATCAAACGGATACAGACAAGGCAGTTGATAAATTACAGACATTTATCAATACTTATCCGAATTCAGAACATTTTGCCGAGGCTAATAAAATTATTGTTGAGCTTAGGGATAAACTGGAAAAAAAGGCATTTGAAATTGCCAAGCAATATAATACAACCGGAGAATATTGGCATTCCTATAACTCTGCTATAAAAGCGTTGGATAATTTTATTTCCGATTATCCCGGAACTAAATATAAAGAAGATGCCTTGTATTATAAGTTTGATTCGTATTATAAATTAGCGATAAACAGTGTCGCTTCCAAAATGGAAGAGCGTTTGATAAATGCTAAAACTGCATATACCGGTTTAGTGCGTTTTAACCCTGATACAAAGTATAAAAAAGAGGCTGAAGAAAAATTAGGCCTGATTGAAATTGAATTACAAAAATTTTCTAAATAATTAAGTATGGATTTAAAGAAGACTACAGCTCCTGTAAACACGGTTACCTACAATAAAAGTAAAATCGAAGAGCCGACAGGAAATGTGTATGAAGCGATTACTATTATGGCAAGAAGAGCAAATCAAATCAACTCTGAAATCAAAAAAGAATTGATTGACAAGCTTGAAGAGTTTGCTACTTACAATGATAGTCTTGAAGAGATCTTTGAAAACAAAGAACAAATCGAAGTTTCAAAGTTTTATGAAAAATTACCAAAACCACATGCATTAGCAGTTCAGGAATGGTTGGATGGTAAAATCTATTATAGAGATTCTAATCAATAATTAATATGTCTGTTTTAAGCGGAAAAAAAATATTGCTCGGTGTTTCCGGAGGGATAGCCGCGTATAAAACAGCGACATTAGTTAGACTACTTATAAAAGCAGGTGCTCAGGTTCAGGTAATCATGACACCTGCTTCAAAAGATTTTGTTACCCCGTTAACACTGTCCACACTTTCCAAAAATCCTGTATATTCCACTTTTGTTAATGAAGAGGAAGAAGAAGCGGAATGGAACAACCATGTGGACTTTGGACTTTGGGCCGATTTGATGCTCATCGCTCCGGCAACTGCCAATACACTTTCCAAAATGGTAAAAGGCAATTGCGACAATCTTCTGATAGCTACTTATTTATCGGCTAAATGCCCTGTATACTTTGCTCCCGCAATGGATTTGGATATGTACAAACATCCGTCCACACTTGCTAATTTTGATGCATTAAAGGAATTTGGAAACATTATGATTCCTGCCGAAAGCGGTGAATTGGCAAGCGGACTTTCCGGTGAGGGAAGAATGGCAGAACCCGAAAATATTGTTGCTTTTCTGGAAAAAGACATCGAGAGTAAACTTCCTTTAAAAGGAAAAAAAATATTAGTTACTGCAGGACCAACTTATGAAGCTATCGATCCCGTTCGTTTCATTGGTAACCATTCCACGGGAAAGATGGGATTCGATATTGCTAAAGCTGCTGCCGATTTAGGTGCTGAAGTCATCCTTGTTTCGGGTCCGACACATCTGCAGTTAAAGCATAGTTTGGTAAAAGTGGAAAGGGTAACTTCGGCTCAAGAGATGTATGATGTCTGTCACAAATACTTCAATGAGGTAGATGTGGCTGTAGCTGCCGCAGCCGTTGCCGACTACCGCCCTAAAAATGTAGCTTCACAGAAAATAAAAAAGAACGACGAGACGTTTTCCATAGAACTCGAAAAAACAAAAGATATTCTGGCTTCGCTGGGTGAAATAAAGAAACATCAGTTTTTAATTGGATTCGCTTTGGAAACTGAAAATGAAATTGAGCACGCGAAGCAGAAAATTCAGAAAAAAAACCTAGATTTGATTGTTCTTAATTCCTTAAATGATGAAGGTGCTGGATTTGGTACGCCTACCAATAAAGTAACTTTCATTGACAAGGATTTTCAAATGGAACCTATGGATTTAAAATCCAAAGAAGAAGTAGCTCAGGATATCGTTAATAAAATAGTAAAACAGTATGCGTAATTGGATTCTTTTAGGACTTTTATTTGTTTCATTCTTCGGATATAGCCAGGAATTGAAGTGTTCCGTTAAAGTCAATTACGATCAAATTACCGCGGCCAATGTTCAGATATTCAAGACATTGGAACGTTCTTTGGGTGAGTTTGTGAATAATACCAAATGGTCGACTAAAAACTTTGCAAACAATGAACGTATTGATTGCAGCATGTTCATCACCATTCAGTCTTATGAGTCAAATGACTTTAAATGTACCTTACAGGTTCAATCATCAAGACCTGTTTACAATTCGACTTATACGTCACCTGTATTTAATTATAACGATAAAGATTTCAATTTTAGGTATGTCGAATTTGAAAACTTTGTTTACAATCCTAACAGCTATGATTCTAATTTAGTGGCAATGGTAGCTTTTTATGCTAATATTATCATTGGCCTTGATGCTGATACTTTTTCAAATCAGGGAGGAACTAAATTTTTGGAGTCGGCCTCCAATATGGCAAACCTTGCGCAATCGGGTGGTGGAGCCGGTTGGACACAAACAGAGAAAAAACAAAACAGATACTATCTTATTAACGACTTATTGTCCAATACTTTTACTCCGTATCGCGAAGCAATGTATGAATACCATCAGCTAGGTATGGATAAAATGGCAGATGATCTTAAAGCTGCCAAACAAAATGTTGTAAAAGCAGTAAAAACAGTCTCAAAAATTCACTCGACTCGTCCCAATGCTTTTATTACCAGAATCTTTTTTGATGCAAAAGCAGATGAAATTGTCTACATTTTCTCGGGAGGACCAAGTGTTGACATCGTTGAATTAACCGAAACATTAAACAGAATTTCTCCTTTGAATTCCACAAAATGGAATAATATAAAATTCTAAATTTGTGTTTTAATCTCTTTTCAGACACAATTTATGCTAACACACTTAACCATTAAAAACTTTGCACTGATTGAAAGGTTGGAAATGAATTTTTCAGGGCAACTGTCAATCATTACAGGAGAAACCGGAGCAGGGAAGTCCATACTTCTTGGCGCTTTGGGGTTGGTTTTGGGAAAACGTGCCGACTTAACTTCGCTAAAAGACAAAGAGCAAAAGTGCGTAATAGAAGCGCAATTTAAAATCGACAAATACAATTTAAAGCCTTTTTTCTCTGAAAACGATTTGGATTATGAAGATTTGACTATCATCAGAAGGGAAATTCTTCCTTCGGGTAAATCCAGGGCTTTTGTAAATGACAGTCCGGTAAATCTTAATGAATTACAGGAATTAGGTGATTTTCTGATCGATATTCATTCTCAGCATCAAACGAGAGAATTATCGGAAGAAGCCTATCAGATTCAGATTTTGGATGCTGTTGCAGGTAATTCGGAACTATTAGGACAATACAGTAATCAGCTTTCGGAATATAAATCGGCTAAAAATCAGTTGAAAAAACTGGTTTCTGAAAAAGAAAATCTGGTAAAGGAACAAGATTATAATTCATTTTTACTGGAAGAATTACTGGCTGCCAATTTGAAAGCCGGCGAACAATCGGAACTTGAAAATGTTTACGAAAAGCTCAATAACGTCGAGTCGATAAAAGAAGCCCTAGATAAATCCATTGCTTTGACTAACGAAGACCAGATCGGAATCATCCAAAATATTAAAGAAGTAAAAGCTACGTTGCTGAAAATTTCAGGTTTGTCTTCTGAATTCAACGAATTGACGGAACGTGTTTCCAGTATGTTGATTGAATTCGACGATATAGCAAACGAACTGTATAATCAATCTGAAAAGTTGGTTAACGATCCTGAACAACTCGATTTAGCACATCAAAAGCTGCAAACCATTTATTCTCTGCAAAAGAAACATCAGGTAAACACTGTGGAAGAGTTGCTTGAGATACAAAATGATTTGGACGCTAAAGTTGTTCTGGCTGATGATTTGGACAATGCTATTCATAAACTGGAAATTGAAATCCAGTCAAAAATTGAAATTCTTGACGGCCTGACGGAAGCGATTTCGAAAAGCAGAAGAAATGCAATACCTGTTTTAACAGATAGGATAACCTCAATTTTATCCCAACTTGGAATGCCAAATTCCCGTTTTCAATTTGAAATCAATGCCTCTGAAACCTATAATGCTTTTGGAAAAGACGAAATACAACTCTTGTTTTCTGCGAATAAAGGAACCGATTTCGGATTATTGAAAAAAGTAGCTTCAGGAGGGGAGTTGTCCCGAATTATGTTGGCGGTTAAAGCGATTTTGGCAGAATATTCCAAATTACCAACTATCATTTTTGATGAAATCGATACCGGAGTGTCTGGTGAAATTGCTCATAAAATGGGGGATATCATGAAAGCAATGAGTGTTGAAATGCAGGTTTTTGCCATTACTCATTTGCCTCAAATCGCTGCTAAAGGACAACAACATTATAAGGTGTTTAAATCGGCTTTGGGGGAAAGTACGGTTTCCGAACTTAAATTATTGTCGGGTGAAGAGCGAATTGCTGAAATTGCCGAAATGCTTTCAGGAAAGGATATTTCCGATTCGGCTCTAAATCATGCAAAAGCGTTGTTGAATTAATTTTTTAACTTATTTTTGTCACGCTTTATTTAAAAAATAACAAACACTAAACCAAAATATATTAAAATAATCAGGACATGATCATAGAACCTAGAATGCGAGGATTTATTTGTTTGACCGCTCATCCAAAAGGGTGCGAACAAAATGTGAAAAATCAAATTGAATATGTAAAATCAAAGGGTGAAATTAATGGGCCAAAGCGTGTATTGGTAATAGGTGCTTCTACAGGATTTGGTTTGGCTTCGAGAATTACAAGTGCTTTTGGTTCTAACGCCTCCACAATTGGTGTCTTTTTCGAAAAAGAACCAGCGGAAGGAAAAACTGCTTCTCCGGGTTGGTATAATACGGCTGCTTTTGAACAGGAAGCTCAAAAAGCTGGATTGTACGCTAAAAGTATCAATGGTGATGCGTTTTCAAATGAAGTGAAACAGCAGACTATCGATATGATCAAGGCCGATTTAGGTCAGGTTGACTTGATAATTTACAGTTTGGCTTCTCCGGTTCGTGTTCATCCTACAACAGGTGTTACACATCGTTCGGTTTTAAAACCAATCGGAAGTACTTTTACAAATAAGACTGTAGATTTCCATACCGGAAATGTTTCTCAGGTTTCCATCGAACCGGCTAATCAGGAAGATATTGAAAATACAGTTGTTGTAATGGGTGGTGAAGATTGGTCAATGTGGATGGACGCCATGAAAGCGGCCGGTGTTTTGGCTGATGGTGTAATGACGGTTGCTTATTCATACATAGGACCTGAAGTTACAGAAGCCGTTTACAGAAAAGGTACCATCGGAAGAGCTAAAGATCACTTGGAGGCTACAGCTTTCGAGATTACGGATAAATTAAAAGACATTAACGGAAAAGGATATGTGTCAGTTAATAAGGCTTTAGTCACTCAAGCAAGTTCGGCAATTCCTGTCATTCCATTATACATTTCATTATTGTACAAAATTATGAAGGAAGAAGGAATAC
Organism: Flavobacterium sp.; assembly: GCF_035456225.1. Taxonomy (GTDB): domain Bacteria; phylum Bacteroidota; class Bacteroidia; order Flavobacteriales; family Flavobacteriaceae; genus Flavobacterium. Next base: position 9,293 of record NZ_DATIDM010000062.1, read on the forward strand.
ACGAAGGGTGTATCGAGCAGATACAAAGATTATTCCAACAGCGATTATATAATGGTTCTGCAATTCCAACGGATGATAAAGGAAGAATCCGAATAGACGATTGGGAAATGAGAGAAGATGTTCAGAGCAGAATTTCTAGTTTATGGAATGAATCTACTACAGAATCTCTTGTGGAATTAGGTGATTTAGCCGGTTATAAGCAAGATTTCTTAAACTTGTTCGGATTTGCTTTTGAAGGAGTTGATTATCTTGCTGATGCAGATGAAATGCTTCAGGTGCCAAGTATCTCATAAAAAAAAGGCTGTCTGAAAAGACAGCCTTTTTTTATTACACGAATTAGTTGTTGTAAATTGAAATTGTATTTTTATAAATAATGTTGGTTTTTTTTTGTTTTTCAGGGATTAAAAAAAAATTAAACGTTTTGTTGATAAAATGTCAATAATTTTTTTGTTGTAAAAAATAATTTAATAGTGTTTTTGTGAAAAAAAACATATTTTTGACAAAAATCTAACCAAATATTTATATGAAAAAAATTACTTTATTAATTTGTTTAATGCTATTATCCTGCATAGGGCTAAATGCACAAACAATTACTATTGGAACCGGTACTTCTACCCAACGTTTTCCTTTGGGGAGTTATTTCGGTTTTGAAAGATCTGCCGCAATTTATACCGCTGCAGAAATCGGTAGTGCGGGAAATATTGTTAGTCTTGCTTGGGAGGCCACTTCAGCTGGAACTGCACGACCTGTAATTATTTATTTAATGGAAACGCCAAGCTCAACTCTAACGTCAGACACATGGGCAAACCAAATCGCAGGGGCGACTCAAGTTTACTCAGGTGTTTTAAACCCTGTAGTTGGCTGGAACACATTTAATTTACCACTTCCGTATAGTTATTCCGGAGGAGCCAATAATTTAATGGTTCTTGTTGAGGCTAATTACGGAGGTAGTGGGGGGACTGGATCTGCAGGTAATTCTGTTAAATATACGACAGCTGCTTCCCAACATGAATACTGGCAACAGGATGGAAGTGTTCCTTTAGGAACCGGAATAATCACAGACAACAGACCTAATATTCAGATTACTTTAGGATCTGCTTGTACAGGTACGCCAGTAGCGGGTTCGGTAGCACCGGCAATTCAAAATCTTTGTTCAGGAGCAACACCGGCTAATTTAACTGGAACGGGCTATTCTACAGGAGTTTTAGGCTTGACTTTCCAATGGGAAGAATCAAATGATAATGGCGCTGCCGATGCTTGGGCTCCAGTTGTTGGAGGTTCAGGTGCGACTTCACCGACTTACACTCCGCCAGCTTTCTCCGGAACAACAATTTATTACAGATTAAATGTGACTTGTAGCAATTCCGGAATGTCAGCTCAAACTGCTTCAGTTTTAGTGACAACACCTGTGAATCCTTCGACTCAGGTTACAAATGTTTTGTTGAGTGGTATTGGATCGGCGCAGGCTACAGCTAACTGGACAAACGGGAATGGATACAGAAGAGTTGTTTTTGTTAGTAACTCAGCAACTTTTACTGATCCTGTTAACGGAAATGGTCCCGCTTTAGTTGCGAATACGGTTTACTCAGGGTCAGGTCAACAGTTGATCTATGATGGTACTGGAACTACGGTTACTGTTACAGGACTTTCGGCAGCGACCCAGTATTATATTAAGGCTTATGAATATGTACAATGCGGTTCTGGTCCGTATGACTATTATTATAATACAGCTACAGGGACAAATATTGGAAACTTTACTACCTGTGGTGTAGCGAATATTCCTTATGTTCAGGATTTTGAAAGTGTTACGACTCCGGCTATACCAAATTGTACGTCTGTTGTTAATGATGGAACAGGTAATGTTTGGGACACAGCTAATGCACCGGGTTACGGATTCACAACTAATGCTTTACGTTATGTGTATAATGGTACAAATCCTGCCAACACTTGGTTTTTTACGCAAGGGATTAATTTAACTGCCGGAACTTCATACAGAATTTCATATAACTATGGAAATAACTCAACATATTATATTGAAAAATTAAAAGTTGCATATGGGACTTCAGCTACTTCGGCTGCAATGACAAATGTATTGGCGGATCATCCAAATATCAATCAAAATACAATCCAGTTTAATCAGGTTGATTTTACGCCTTCAGCTACAGGGGTTTACAATTTTGGTTTTCAGGCGTATTCTACAACAGACCAGTTTTATTTATTTGTTGATGATATTAATATTACAGTTACACCTGCATGTAGTGCGCCTATTAACTTGGCAACAAGTAATTTAAATGATAATTCAGCTACTATTTCCTGGGGAGTTATCGCATCAGCATCGGGTTATCAATATGTGTTGGATACTAATGCTTCTGATCCGGCGGGTGCGGGAACTGATATTGCAGCAAATTCATATAATGCAGGTTCTTTAGCGCCTTCAACTACTTATTATTTCCATGTAAGATCAGTTTGTGCAGGTCCAATTTACAGTGGATGGTCAACTATATCTTTTACCACATTACCTACACCTCCGGCTAATGACAATTGTAGTACTGCATCTGTACTTACTCCGGGTGGTGTTTTTGCAAATAATCCTCTTGCCGTAAATTTAACAGGAGCTACTAATTCTACTCCGCCGGCACCTGGTTGTGCTTCATTCCAAGGAAACGATGTTTGGTATAGAGTAACTATTCCTGCTTCAGGGACTTTAACTGTTGAAACAAATAATGACGGATCAGGTAATTATGATACTGGAATGGCTGTTTATTCAGGAACTTGCGGAAGTTTGACTTTGATTGAATGTGACGATGATGATAGTTTGGACGGTGCATATTCATTGATAAACCTAACAAGAACTCCGGGTGAGGTTGTTTACGTTAATACTTGGAGATATAATGGAGGTCCTGCAATTACTTATCGTATTTCGGCTTATGACGCTTCATTAAGTGCTGGTTCTTTTGATGTTGCTTCATTCAAAGCCTATCCGAATCCGGTAAAAGATGTATTGAACTTGTCGTACTCAACTGAAATTTCTTCTGTGGAAGTTTATAACATGTTAGGCCAGAAAGTACTAGTTAAGACATTAAATGTTGCACAAGGACAAATCGATATGTCAAACCTGAATTCAGGAAATTATATCGTTAAGGTAACTGCTGATGGTTTAACCAAAACAATCAAAGTTGTAAAGCAATAAAAAAATATACATATTTTCTGTAAAAAGGAATCACTTTTGTGATTCCTTTTTTATTTTTGCAAAAAAAACATGAAAAAAAAATACGTTTTCCTATTTTCCTTGCTTCTGTCTGCAATAGCCTCTCTTTCACAATCAACAAATGCAGGGGCTTATATTTTAAGCCATACAGATGTTTGTAGCCCAGGGGATTGTACTTCTTTAGAAGTAACATATGCAAACGTGAAGGAAACTACTTCCTATCAGGTTAGCAGTATACCATTTAACCCTCCCTTTGGATATACTAATGGAAACCAGACGAATTTGAGTGTTGATGACAGATGGTCAGGTGTTATTGATTTAAAAGGGTCAAATCCTCAAAACTTTAATTTTTGTTTTTACGGACAGACTTATGACAAAGTTTTAATTTCCACTAATGGAGCGATTACTTTTAGTTTGTCGGGAATTGTTCCCGGAGGAATGTATTCTCCAAACAGTTTTAGCAATTGGGTGCTGTCAGGACCAATGCCTTATATTTCTGGAGTAGATCAAGCACCATTTAGAAACTCAATTAATGGAGTCTTTCAGGATATTAATCCGAACGTTATAAATGCAATTGCTAATCCAAATATAAATTACTATACCATTGGAACATACCCAAACCGAGCTTTCGTTGTAAATTTTAGCAATGTTGCCCAATATGGAAATCCATGTTCTTCAGACATTACAGTTGGTGCCCAAACTTCTCAAATGGTTTTATGGGAAACAACAAATATAATAGATATTTATGTTCAAAGAAGAGTACCTTGTACTACATGGGCTTCTGGAAATGGCTTGATCGGAATTCAAAATCAAGAAGGAACCCTTGCATCTGTTCCTCCGGGAAGAAATGGCGGGACATGGTCTGCTACCAACGAAGCCTGGCGTTTTACTCCGAATGGAAATTCAATAGTACCTGTAGTTACATGGACTAAAAACGGAGTTTTTTACTCAAACAATAATCCTGTGGATGTTTGTCCGACTGGTTTGGAGCAATATGCAGTTACTGTTTCCTATCCTATATGTAATTCAAGCAATACAAGTAATTATACTGATTCTGAAAGCGTTAATTTTGTGCCACAACTTCAAAATCCAAATGATTTACAGGCTTGTTCTTCTGTAAGTGGTGGCTCCGCAATATTTGACTTGACTTCAAATAATTCAGTTGTATTAGGGGCGATAAATCCTGCGGATTATTTAATCAGTTACCACACTTCAGCGTCAGATACAGAACTTGGGACTAATTCTATAATCAATCCTCAAGCTTATTCAAGCCTTGGAAACCAAACAATTTATCTTAGAGCTGAAGGTGTTTTTGTTAATTGTCTATATGTAAAAGACTTTGATTTAAATATTAATCCTAACCCGTCAGCTCCTACAGGCGTTATCGATCAATCCTATACAAATGGGGAGACCGTAGCTAATATTGAAGTTGTCGGTACAAATATCAAATGGTATGGTTCGGCTACAGGAAATGATTTGTTGCCAAACTCGACTTTACTAGTTGATGGGGCAACTTATTATGCTTCTCAAACTAATTCGGCAGGATGCGAAAGCAGAACCAATCCTTCCAGATTAGCGGTAACGGTTCATCTTACTGTTTTGAATAATCAGGATTTTAATATGTCAGATTTAAATGCATATCCGAATCCTGTAAAAGATATATTGAATTTATCCTATTCAACAGAAATCTCTTCAGTTGAAGTTTACAATATGTTAGGTCAAAAAGTAATGTTTAAAACATTAAACGTTGCACAAGGGCAAATCGATATGTCAAACCTGAATTCAGGGAATTATATTGTTAAGGTAACAGCTGATGGTTTAACCAAAACAATCAAGGTTATCAAGGAATAATGTTTTATTATATATTCGAAAAAGGCTGTCTGAAAAGACAGCTTTTTTTTGTTTAAATAAGTATTGCTGTTTGAATCTAATTGATTTTAATCAATAATTAAAGATATAATCTTGCTTAAGGAGATGACTTAATGCAGTATCAAATAGTAAGTAATAACTTAAATAAAGTTTACGGAATAACACTTTTCAATTTTTGTTTTTTTAAAACTATATTTTATTGGATATGTTATAAATATTGTAAAACATGGGAAATAAACTATTATATTTGGGAAATAAATTAACTAAAATTGTAAAAGCATGAAGAAATTTACCTCACTAATTTATTTGCTGCTCTTTTCCTTTGTGAGCTTAAATGCGCAAATAATTACTATTGGAACTGGAACTTCTACGCAAAGATTTCCGTTGGGGAATTATTTCGGGTATGAAAGATCGGCTTCAATCTATACTGCTGCTGAGGTAGGCAGTGGAGGAAACATTATAAGTCTTGCATGGCAGGCAAACACTGCCGGTACAACAAGACCTATTGTTATTTATTTAATGGAAACGACAAATTCCACTTTAACAACAGATACATGGGCGAACCAAATTTCCGGGGCTACCCAAGTTTATTCCGGGACTTTAGCTCCGGTAGTTGGTTGGAATACAATCAATTTACCAGTTCCTTTTAGTTATTCCGGAGGGGCTAATAACTTAATGGTTCTTGTTGAAGCTAATTATGGAGGCAGTGGGGGAACAGGTTCTGCCGGAAGTTCAGTTAGATATTCCGATGCACCTTCACAACACGAAGCATGGCAGGCAGATGGCAGTGTGCCAACAGGTACCGGCGCAGTTAATGGGAACAGACCTAATATACAGATAATGTTTGGCTCACCATGTTCGGGGACACCTGTAGCGGGTACGGTTACACCTACACTACAGAATGTTTGTACGGGAAGCACTCCGGCTAATTTAGTAGCAAGTGGTTATACCACCGGAGCTATAGGATTAAATTTTCAATGGGAAGAATCAAATGATAATGGCGTGGCGGATGCTTGGGCGCCGGCCGTTGGAGGTTCAGGTGGTACCACAACCAGTTATACGCCTCCTGCTTTTTCAGGAACCCCAATTTATTACAGATTAAAAGCAACTTGTACAAATTCAAGCTTATCGGATCAAAGTGCTTCTGTTTTGGTATCAACACAAGTAAATCCAACAATACAGATTAGTAATGTAACGATTCCTGCGAATAGGGTCGGGTATGCAGATGCTTTGGTAAACTGGAATTTTGGTAATGGAACCAGAGGGGCTGTTTTTATTAGCGACTCTCCGACTTTTACGGATCCCGTAAACGGAAATGCACCTGCTTTAACACCTAATACGGTATATTCCGGATCTGGCCAGCAATTGATTTATGATGGTTTGGGGACTAACGTTATTGTAACAGGTCTTTCATCAGCAACCCAATATTACATCAAAGCTTATGAATATATAAGATGTGGTTCCGGACCGTATGACTATTTTTATAATACGGATACTGGTACCAATATCGGAAACTTTACCACTTGTGGGGTATATGCTGTTCCAGCATCAGAAAGCTTTGCCGCTTTTGTTCCGGGTTGTTGGCAAAGAGCTGATGATGGAAATTTAACTACTGGTCCTGCTACATTTGGTGGAAGTAGTTGGATTTCAGATGGTTTTGGTAATGTCGGGACATCTGGTGCCGCAAGATATAACATCTATCAAACAGGTTCTAATGATTGGATAATGTCACCTCTCTATGATATACCAGCTACGGGATATGAGTTGAAATTTGATGCCGCTGCTACTCAATACAATGCTGCAACTGCTCCTACAACCCCATGGGAATCTGATGATTATGTGGAGGTTTTAGTTTCAACAGGAACTAGAAACTGGACTGTACTGCATACTTTTAATGATACTAACGTTCCGTCACATACAGGTATAACCAAAATTATTGATCTTGATGCTTACGCGGGACAAGCCGTAAGGTTCGCTTTCAGAGCAGTTGAAGGAACTGCAAATGGCTCAGCCGATATTGATTTCTCAATTGATAACTTTGAAATAAGATTAACGCCGGCATGTTCTAATCCGTTCGGGTTAAATGTAACAGGGATAACAGATAATGCTGCCAGCATTGGATGGTCAGCAACAACAGGTAACTATCAGTATGTTCTTGACAATGTGGCAACAGATCCTGCAGGATCAGGAACTACTTTGTCCGGTGAAACATATAGTGCTAGTGCATTGTCCCCAAATACAATTTATTATTTCCACGTAAGAACCGTATGCGCTGGGCCACTATATAGTCCGTGGTCAACCATTTCTTTTACTACTTTGCCAACGCCTCCTGTAAATGATAATTGTAATAATGCTGTTGCACTTATTAATGGTGGTGTGTTTAATACTAATGCAGTCGTTGGGACTAACTTCGCTGCAACTAATTCTAACCCTCCTGCACCGGGATGCGCTTCTTACTCGGGCGGAGATGTTTGGTATTCGATAACTATTCCGGCATCTGGTAATTTAACAGTTGAAACTAATAGTAACGGGAGTGCTCTTACTGACACAGGAATGGCTGTCTATAGCGGATCGTGTGGCGGACTTACTTTAGTATCTTGTGATGATGACTCCAGTGATGATGGATATTTTTCAAAAATAACACTGACAGGCAGAACTCCTGGAGAAGTTTTATATGTAAATGTTTGGGAATATGGTGGTGACGTAAGCGGAACATTTAAAATTTCTGCTTATGATGCTTCATTGAGTGCAAACTCTTTTGATGCTACTTCATTTAAAGCGTATCCAAACCCTGTAAAAGATATATTGAATTTATCTTACTCATCAGAGATTTCATCTGTAGAGGTTTACAATATGTTAGGGCAAAAAGTAATGGTTAAAACATTAAACGTTGCACAAGGGCAAATCGATATGTCAAACCTGAATTCAGGAAATTATATTGTTAAGGTAACAGCTGATGGTTTAACTAAATCTATTAAGGTTGTAAAGCAATAGCAAATTCGATTAAATGTTTTAAAAAGCCGCTTTTCGAAGCGGCTTTTTGTTTTTATAGCATTATCTTTGTTAAAATTTAGTTGCAGTAATGTATTTTTCGTTTATTATTCCGGTTTATAACCGACCTGATGAAGTTGAGGAACTGCTAAAAAGTATAGCAGAACAAGATTATCATGAAGATTTTGAGGTAGTAATTGTTGAAGACGGATCCACCATACCGTGTCTTGATGTAGTGAAAAAATATGAAGGTAAAATATTTATCTCCTATTTCAATAAACCCAATTCAGGACCTGGAGATTCTAGAAATTTCGGAATGAAACAGGCTATGGGAAGTTATTTTCTCATCTTGGATTCTGACTGTATTTTACCCGAAAATTATCTTAGTTCAGTTGATAAGAATCTTAAAAAGGAATTTGTGGATTGTTTTGGAGGTCCTGATAATGCATTGGATTCGTTTTCCTCTGTTCAGAAGGCAATCAATTTTACGATGACTTCCTTTCTCACTACCGGAGGAGTCCGTGGCGGATCTGAAAAAATCGGGAAATTCCAACCACGCAGTTTTAACATGGGCCTATCCAAAAAAGCATTTGAAGCTTCTGGCGGTTTCGGGAACATACATCCGGGAGAAGATCCGGATTTGTCGATTCGTCTTTGGAAATTAGGTTTTAAAACGAAACTTTTCAAAGATTCCTATGTATTTCACAAACGCAGAATCGATTTTGGGAAATTCTATAAGCAGGTAAATAAATTCGGAAAGGCGAGACCTATATTGGATTCATGGTATCCAAAGCACAGTAAGATAACATTTTGGTTCCCGACACTTTTTTTGTTCGGATTCGTGATTTCAATCATTTTGTTACTCCTCGGTTTTTCGCTGCCGGTTAAAGTATATGCAGCTTATTTCATACTCTTATTCTGGATTGGTGCAACGGAAAACATGAACCCGTGGATTGGTTTTTTATCGGTTTTTGCGGCAATATTCCAATTTGTTGGTTATGGAGTTGGTTTTTTGCAGTCTTTCATCAAGATTAAAATAAAAAAGCAGCAACCCGAAACAGCTTTCCCCGAACTGTTTTTTAAAAAATAATATGACAAGGATAATAGGACTAACAGGCGGGATTGGAAGTGGAAAATCAACTGTAGCCGGTTTTTTTAGAGAAAACGGAGTTCCGGTTTACATAGCTGATGATGAGGCTAAAAAACTGATGGATACGCCTGAAATGATAAAAAAAATTCAGTCGGTCTTTGAAGAAAATATTAGTGAAGATAATAAGTTAGACAAAAAAAAGATTGCAGAAATTGTTTTTTCGGCTCCTCAACAGCTTGAAAAATTAAACAGCATAATTCATCCCGTTGTGAGAAATCATTTTCTGTCATGGGTTGAGGCCCATAATGATGAACCTTTTGTTATTAAAGAGGCGGCGATTCTGTTTGAAAGCGGAAGCTATAGGGATTGTGATAAAATCATTTTGGTTACAGCCCCAGAAGAAATCAGAATTGAAAGAGTTATGAATCGTGATAAGGTTACGAAAGAGCAGGTTTTAGAGCGAATTGCAAACCAATGGTCAGACGAAAAAAAGATTCCGTTATCGGATTACATTGTTCAAAATACAGATATTGAAGAGGTTCGGAAAAAAGTCAGTGAAATTCTTAAAGAATTGAATAAAATGTAAAAACTTAAGCAGATGTTAATCTTTGGTTAATGTTTTTAAGGTCTAAATGTTAAAATGTTAATTTTGTTTTGATGAATAAAACGCGTTTCCGACTACTTGTTGTGTTGATGAGTTTATCTCTTTTGGGGATAATCCTAGTGCAGTTGTATTGGATTGAAACTTCTTACAGAAATAACGAAGAGCAATTCAAGTTTCATGTACATCAGGTAATAGGAAATGTTGCCACTAAACTGCAGCAACAGGAGGAATTCGAGTTTTACAGGACATACAATAAACTGAAAGACAGTACAGGAAGGGCACCAAAACAAAGTGAGTTAAAGGAATATTTCTTTGTGGAGCGTGATCCGAAAACAAATGAGCAGATCATTTATTCCAATACAATTATTTCAGAAGATTATAGTTTAAACCGTTCGTTCTTTGATAAAAATTCCGATTCCGTTCCGTTAAAGAGTTTTGTAGCCAAACGAAAAACAGAAATTTATAACGGAAACCCTATCGATAACTCTGCGATTCAGAAGTCCAATACACCGGATATTACGGTTGAAAAATCCGGATCGCTGGATGTTTTGGATAAAGCGCAGTTTGAAATTTATTTTAAGGATATTGTTGCCTTAAAGCCTTTGCAGGACAGGATTTCAAAAGAGCGGCTTAATGCCATGCTTGAAAATGAATTACGACAGTACGGTGTAAAAACCCCTTTTGAATTCGGTATTTACAGTGATGGGTTGGCGACAAAAATTAAGTCGGAAAACTTTAATTACGATAAGAAATCAACTTACGGAATTCCGGTTTTCACAGACAATGATAAAGAAAACAAATACCAGTTGTTGGTGAGTTTTCCGCAGAAAGGGAAGTTTTTGTTCAGATCATTGATAGGAATCACATCGCTCTCGCTGATTTTTACCCTGGTAATTATCGTGGCCTATTTCAGTGCGCTGAACCAGTTGATAAAGCAAAAGCAGATTTCGGAAATTAAAACCGATTTCATCAACAATATGACGCATGAGTTTAAAACACCAATTGCAACGATTAATCTTGCTTTAGATGCGATTAAAAACCCAAAAATAATTGAAGACAGAGAGAAAGTGGAACGCTATTTGCAAATGATTCGCGATGAAAATAAACGAATGCACGCGCAGGTAGAAAACGTTTTAAGGATTTCAAAACTGGAACGAAAAGAATTAGAAATAAGCAAAGAACCAACAAACGTTCATGAAATTATAGAAGATGCCATTGAGCATATTAACCTGATAGTAGAAGATCGTGGAGGTGTAATCATCAGTAACCTTCAGGCAAAACGAACAACCATTTTACTGAATGATGTTCACTTCACCAACGTAATGGTTAATATTCTGGACAATGCCATAAAATATTCTCCCGAAGCCCCGGTAATTGAGGTTTCAACGGAAAATGTGAAAGATTTTATTCTGATAAAAGTAAAAGATCAGGGCTCTGGAATGAGTAAAGTGGCCCAAAAAAGAATATTTGAAAAATTTTACAGGGAACACACCGGTGATTTACATAACGTAAAAGGACACGGTTTAGGTTTGGCCTATGTAAAAAGAATTGTCGAAGACCATAATGGTCAGATTTTTGTGGAAAGTGAAAAAGGGAAGGGAAGTACCTTCACAATTAAAGTGCCTTTAATAAATTAAAAAATATGGATACAGCTAACAAAAAAATTCTATTAGTAGAAGACGATCCAAATTTCGGAGCAGTACTGAAAGATTATTTGATTATAAATGATTTCGATGTAACTCTTGCCAAAAACGGAATGGAAGGTTTCGAAAAGTTTAAAAAAGACAATTACGATTTGTGTATTTTAGACGTAATGATGCCTTACAAAGACGGTTATACTTTAGCCCGTGAGATACGTGAAAAAAACAAAGAAGTGCCTATCATTTTCCTTACGGCAAAATCTATGAAAGAGGACGTATTGAAAGGATACAAAGTTGGAGCCGATGACTATTTGAACAAACCATTTGATTCAGAAGTATTATTGATGAAAATCAAAGCGATTATCATGCGTAAAGCTTCCGAAACCAAAACTGATAACACGAGATTTGAATTCGAAATCGGTAAATTCCACCTGAATTCAAAACTTCGTTTCTTAAATTTCCCAGGTGAAGAACCAATCAAACTGTCGCCTAAAGAAAACGAATTACTGAAAATGCTTGCATTACATGAAAACGATTTAATGCCGCGTGAATTAGCGTTAACAAAAATCTGGAGAGACGACAACTACTTCACTTCCAGAAGTATGGATGTTTATATTGCCAAATTGCGAAAATATTTGAAACAAGACGACGATGTTGAAATTTTAAATATTCACGGAGAAGGTTTCCGTTTGGTGATCAAGGGAAAAGCAGCCGAATAATTCATTTAGATTAATTATATTATTGGAAAGAAGCCTTGAGAAATCAGGGCTTTTTTATTTGTAACTGTTCCGGCTTTCCGCTTCAAGATTTTGATTAAAAAAAAGTAGTTCCAAAGAACAAAAAAGAGCTTCCTTTGGTCGCTTTTTTTATTCAGGAACTTCTAATTTTGTTAATCAAAATGCTTTTCGCTGCAATCCGGGTTAGGGCGTGGTTGTTAAACGAATCATTGTTGTTTTCAAAACGAAATCAGCAAAAACCGGTTTAATCTGTGAAAATCTGCGAAATCTGTGTTTTAAACAGTTGCGTTCAAATAATTGAAGAAATTTAAAATACGGTAATGTTTTCTAAACGCAATCTGCTAAAATCTTTTATTCTGCGTGCAAAAAACACACAAAGAAGCGACCTATTTCCTTTCCAAAACCAAGGCAAAACAAACCTTGCCGTCTTTGGTAACCGTGAAGAAATTTCGATTTTCATCCGAGTGAATTTCAACCTGATCATTAAGGTTTAATTCCCTCAAAAAATTCATTTCCAGACTTTTGATTTCCTGTTTAAGGATCATTCTCGGATTCATTGTGTCCAGGCACCATTCCAAATACTTGGTGTTGTTCACGTGGTTTACAATGTCCAAATCCGATAAAACTACGGTTCGTTCCGCAATCTTTTCTGTATCCTGTAAAACGTTTATTCGTGAAAAACTCTGACTGGTAGCTTTGTGATCGGGATATTTTTCAAAGTGTTCGTGCGGCAAGGCCAAAGGTTCGGCTTTTCGGTGCTGCGTGTTGAAAACCGCCCAATAGGTAGTCGCTCCCGCTATTTTCTTTCCATTTAGATACATTTCAATATTACGAGTCGAACGAGAACCTTCCAGGTTTTCAATCCACGTCTTTATAATCACTTTATCCTGCCATTTCGGTAAAGCTTCAATTTCAATACGAATCCTGCTCAAAACCCAAGCCTGATGGTGCTCCTGCATGTCATTAAAACTTATCCCTCCCAAAATGGAATGTTCCGCAGCGGTAAGTTGTAATAAATTGCACAAATCCACATATTTCAAATAAGCATTGGACGCGCAAAGGGTAAAATTAATGTCCCATTCGTGTGCGTATATGGAGGTGAAATCAGGTGAAATAGGCATGGTAAATTATGAATTTTAGGGATGAAATGATTTTTATTTTTTTGTTAGGATAGTTGAATTTTAGATCATTTTCTTTACAACTGTAGGTTCAGACAGTCTGATCCAAAAAATACTGACCGGCTCATTTTTATCTGGTTTTCCATTCTTATTGGAATCAAACCTTGAATAGATATAATAAATGTCATTTTTATAATCGTATGTGGATCGGATTGCTGAATATTGGTTTGGTATGAGTTGTGTTCGTTTAGAATTCAGTTCGTCAAAGTGATATATTTTTCGCAAATCCTTTTTATTAATCAAAGAATCTTTATTAGTATCTTCATCGTAAACAGACACCATAAAAAAATTTCGTTTTATAGGTACATTGTTCAAAGAATCTTTTTTTACACCCGGGAAATACAAAGTTTTGATTAATACTGGTTTTTGAAAAAGGTAGCTCATTTTTTCTTTCTCTAAATCATAATGCCCTACGTTTATCATATTATATCCGTTGATTATATCGATTCCTGGCATGAAATAATTAAACAAATCTTCTTCATTTTCATTCTCTGCTTCGTAATCATTGGAATAGGTTGTGCCTTCGTTATACTGGATATTTCTGTCATTTTTCGGATTGACTTTATAAATAGTTAAAAGTCTAACCCTGTCGATACCGGTTAATAAAACGGAATTCGAAGAAGTTGTCAATTGATTAAACGATGTATTTCTTTTCAGGGAATATTTTAAAGAATCAAATTCGTTTTCTGTTTCAACTTCTCTCATTGTCAACTCTTCAGCTTTTTTATCTTTTGTATTATTACAGGATTGCAAGAACGAAAACATCGCAATGACGATGGCGCTGAATCGGATTGTATTTAAATTATTCATAAGAGATTTTCTACTATGTTTTTATTTTGATATCGTTCAAATAATTATTGTATACTACTTACTGCAAAGTTAATTATATCGGATATTTCCGTTTGGTAATCAAACCATGTTGCATTTTCGGTGCGCTTAAACCAGGTAATCTGGCGTTTGGCAAAGCGGCGGGTGTTTTTCTTTATTTCCTCTATTGCAAAATCCAGCGTTGTTTTCCCGTCAAAATTATCAAACAGTTCGCGGTAACCTACCGTTTGTAAAGCGTTCAGGTGTTTGTTTGGATATAAAGCTTTTGCTTCGTCCAATAATCCTTCCTGCATCATTAAATCGACACGAAGGTTAATGCGTTTGTACATTTTTTCCCTTTCGGCTTCCAAACCAATTATAATTGGAATGAAGTTTCGGCTGTTTTTTTTCTGACCAATAAAGGAAGAATAAGGTTTACCACTGCCAATGCAAACTTCCACAAAACGTTTCATGCGCTGCGGATTTTGAAGTGTTTGCGGGTTTTCGGAAAGGATTTTGTTATAATAATCACTGTCAAGCTCTTTTAAGGAATCCTGAAGGTAATTAATTCCCAATGCATCATATTTTGCATTGATTTCCTCACGTACTGAAGCTTCAATATCCGGAAAATCGTCAAAACCTTTCAATACTGCATCCACATACAATCCGGAACCGCCAACCATAATCTGCACATTGTTTTCTTTGAAAAGTTCGTCTAGTTTGGCAATCGCATCGGTTTCAAAATCACCTACGGAATAATTGTCAAAAACTGAAATATGTTGAATGAAATGATGTTTTGCGGCCGCCAGTTCTTCAGGATTAGGCACAGCCGTTCCAATTCTCATTTCTTTGAAAAACTGTCTGCTGTCGCACGAAAGGATTTCACAACCAAAATGTTGTGCCAATTTTATGCTTAAAGCTGTTTTTCCAATGGCTGTCGGCCCAATAATGGTAATAAGGTAATTATTCATTGTTTAATTTTTCACCGCAATTATGGCAATATTTTGCATCTTCAACAGTAATTACAGTAGTGCAGGATGGGCATTTTTTGATGTTTTGGTCGGATTTCAGACTTCTTTTTGCAGCTGTATATTCGGCTGTAACAA
>NZ_DATIDM010000063.1:0-20478 GCF_035456225.1 Flavobacterium sp.
TAAACCGGATATTTTGGCGCGCTTCAAAGGAGAATTAGTAAACACTTTTTCAAATGTTTCCTGAGTAATTTCTTCCCAATCTTTTTTAGTATAGGAAAGCAATTCGGGATATGGCTTAAACAATGGCTCGCTATGCGCTTTTGAGAATTTGTTCCATGGACACACATCTTGGCACACATCGCAACCAAACATCCAATCGTCGAGCTTTCCCTTCATCTCAGCCGGAAGATTATCTTGCAATTCGATCGTAAAATAGGAGATACACTTACTACCGTCTACCACATAGGGCGCGACGATGGCTTCGGTTGGGCAAGCATCGATACAAGCCGTGCACGAACCGCAATGATCGGTTGTGGCGTGGTCGTATTCCAATTCTAAATCAACAATTAATTCTGCAATAAAATAAAAAGAACCGACTTTTTGCGTCAACAAATTACTATTCTTACCTATCCAACCCAAACCGCTTTTAGCAGCCCAGGCTTTATCCATTACCGGTGCAAAATCCACAAAAGCCCGACCGGAAACATCCCCAATTTCGGCTTTTATAAAATTGAGCAGCTTTTTTACTTTCTTCTTAATGACATTATGATAATCCTTACCATAAGCATATTTTGAAATCTTATAACTTTCTTCGTTTTGTATTTCGGGAGGGTAATAATTCAGCAATAGCGAAATCACACTTTTGGAATCATCAACCAGCAAAGTAGGATCCAATCGCATGTCGAAATAATTTTCCATAAAACTCATTTCGCCATGGTAGTTTTGCTTTAGCCAACGCTCCAATCTTGGGGCCTCCTCTTCTAAAAATCCGGCTTTCGATATACCGCATGACAAGAACCCGAGGCGTTGTGCTTCGGATTTGATGAGTTGGGTATATTTGGTTTTATTACCGTTCATTTTGCATTAGGGATAGAGCAATTGTCTGAGCTCTTTTTAGCGGAGCTTTGCGGAACTAAAAAAAGCGAGTGCGAAAGCCCGACCCAACGGGGAATGCCCTAAAAAAGTCCGCCCTGAATGTTCGTTCTGACTTTCCCAAGATGCTTATAGGCTTTCTCGGTTACTTCACGTCCTCTGGGCGTTCGGATGATGAAGCCTTCCTGGATTAAAAACGGTTCGTATACTTCTTCAATGGTTTCGCCGCTTTCGGAAACAGCCGTCGCCAAAGTGGTCAGACCCACCGGACCTCCTTTGAATTTATCGATGATGGTCGTAAGTATCTTGTTGTCCATTTCGTCTAAACCGTGCGCATCCACATGTAATGCTTTTAAGGCATAGCGCGCAATCTCGATATCGATTTTACCATTGCCTTTGATTTGCGCGAAGTCACGAACACGACGTAAAAGCGCATTGGCGATACGAGGTGTCCCACGGCTTCGACCGGCAATTTCTATGGCGGCTTCCATGGAAATCGGCATATTTAAAATCGCTGAACTTCGTTGAACGATGGTAGTTAACAATTCAGTATTGTAATATTGCAAGCGACTTTGGATTCCGAAACGTGCGCGCATTGGAGCTGTCAGTAATCCGGAGCGTGTGGTTGCCCCTACCAGCGTGAACGGGTTCAGGTTGATCTGTACCGTTCTGGCATTGGGACCGCTTTCGATCATGATGTCAATCTTGAAATCTTCCATGGCGGAATACAGGTACTCTTCCACTATCGGGCTTAAGCGGTGGATTTCGTCTATAAACAGAACGTCGCGTTCGTCCAGATTGGTGAGTAGTCCAGCCAAATCGCCAGGCTTGTCCAATACGGGACCGGAAGTGATTTTGATCCCTACTCCCAATTCGTTGGCCAGAATATTAGCCAGTGTGGTTTTCCCCAATCCGGGAGGACCGTGAAAAAGGGTATGATCTAAAGCATCGCCGCGCTGATTGGCCGCTTCCACGAATATCTTCAGATTCTCCAGGACCTGATCCTGTCCGGTAAAATCGTCAAAACTTAACGGACGTAACGCCTTTTCAATATCGACTTCCTGCGGGGTAAAACGCTCTTTATTGGGATTCAGATTTTCATTCATAGGGCAAAGATATGAAGAAAGTTAGCAGATTACAGTGTTCAGTCGACAGTTTCTAAAACCTGAAAATCAAACGTTATAGCCAATTGCAAGAATTTCTTTCCATTCCGGATTCCTTTTGATGTAAGAAGCCACAAACGGACAAAGCGGTGCCAACGGATAGCCTTTTTCTTTAATCCAATGCAGTGTTTTTAAAACCAATGCAGAACCGACACCCTTTCCTTCCAAAGTCGGTGGCACTTCGGTATGGGTTATAAAAATAATGTTTTGCTTAGTAATCTTGAATTCGGAAAAAGCAACATGTCCTTCCACTTCCAATTCGAAACGCCCTTTCTCTTCGTTAACGATTAGTGGCAAAGCGTCCAGACTATTCTCCATCCTTAACCGTATCTTTATCTTTATTATAATAAAACGACAAAGCACCCGATGGGCATTTCTTCACCTGTTCCATCATTTCGTCCGAACTGGCTCCGCGGGGATTAATCCAAGGTTGTACTTTGGCGCGGAAAACTTCCGGCAATCCGCGTACGCAATTACCCGAATGCTGACATAAGTGTTGCTTCCAGACAATGGTGATTTCACCGTTTGAATATTCTTTTGCACTATCCATAATCGTAAGAATTTTGCTTTCCGTAAGTTACAAAAAAAAGTCTGACCAAAACGGATGTTTTTATATCTTTAAGCCAATTTAACAAAAATTTTATGCAAGACGAACATCAACATCTGAAACGCGAATTGGGATTATTGGACGGCACCATGCTGGTGGTGGGTTCGATGATCGGCTCCGGAATCTTTATTGTAAGTGCCGACATAGCACGCCAGGTCGGGTCTACCGCCTGGTTATTGATCATTTGGTTATTGTCGGGATTGATTACTATTATTGCCGCAGTGAGTTATGGTGAATTGAGTGCCATGTTCCCGAAAGCCGGTGGCCAATATGTATATCTGAAGGAAGCTTACAATAAACTCATTGCCTTTCTGTACGGCTGGAGTTTCTTCGGTGTGATACAAACCGGAACCATTGCCGCAGTGGGTGTGGCTTTTTCAAAGTTTGCCGCTTACCTTGTTCCGGCTGTGAGTGACGAAAATATTTTGTATGAAATAGGCTCTTTCAAATTGAATGCCGCACAGTTGGTTTCCATCTGCACCATTATATTACTTACCTTCATTAACAGTCGAGGAGTTAAGAACGGAAAGATACTGCAGACCATTTTAACCATCATCAAGATTGCTTCCTTGCTGGGCCTGATCATATTCGGATTAATGGCCGCCAAAGCCAATGTTTGGGATGCGAACTGGACAAACGCCTTGGCAACAAAATCATGGAATGCCGAAAGCGGTTCCTGGCTACCTATTTCAGGAATGGCACTTATCACGGGAATTTCTGCTGCGATGGTAGGCTCCTTGTTTTCGAGTGATGCCTGGAACGGGGTCACGTTTATCGCCGGGGAAATCAAAAATCCAGAGCGCAATGTTGGTTTAAGCTTGTTTTTAGGAACCTTTATCGTTACCATTATTTATGTTTTGGCCAATGTGATGTATGTGGCTGTAGTGCCTTTGGAAGAGATTGCTTTTGCCAAATCGGATCGTGTGGCTGTAGTGGCTGCCAATAGTATTTTCGGGAACATAGGAACGTTGATCATTGCGGTCATGATTATGATCTCTACTTTTGCGTGTAACAATGGGTTGATTATGGCAGGAGCACGTGTGTATTACACGATGGCAAAAGACGGTTTGTTCTTTAAGAAAGCGGCTCATTTAAATGAATTCAGCGTTCCGGCGTGGGCACTTTGGGCGCAATGCGTTTGGGCATCCGCTTTATGTTTGACCGGAAAATACGGTGACTTATTGGATTTTGTGGTTATCATCGTTTTGATTTTTTACATTCTGACCATCTACGGAATTTTCATTTTACGAAAAAAACAACCTGATGTAGCACGACCTTATAAAGCGTTTGGGTATCCTTTTTTACCGATGTTTTACATTGTTGTGGCTTCGACAATCAGTATTTCTTTATTGATTACGAAATTCTCGACTTGTGGTTGGGGCGTTTTGATTATGCTTACAGGTATTCCGGTTTATTATTTGACGCAACGCAAATAAAATTTTCTTAAAATCTGATTTTCAATTGGTTGCAATTGGAAAAATTTGTAATTTTACAGGACAATTTTTGACTTATTGTTTGTTTGAATAAGAGGCACTACAAACGTGTTCTTTTTCGGATGCTATCCTAATCTATTGTTAAAGTGTAGGGTGATAGTAAATCAAAAATTTATTGGAGGTCATAGCAATATGGCCTCTTTTTTTATGCGATCTTGGAAAGGATGGAGATGTTAATTGATCCCTCGCTGTATCCCGAATGCCGTTGGAAACCTAGTATATATAAAAACAAAATCCTAACTTTTAATAGCTGCCACCTGGACACAAGTGTTAAACATAATGCATTTGACCGCGGATAACACAGATTAAACTGATGGGCACAGATTATTTGGCATAAACTAAAGGTTTGATATAAATCAAGATTAGTTTTTTTATAATCAATTTGAATTGTATTTATGTAAATCCGTTCAAACTGTTATGATCTGTGTGCTATTTTTAGAGGTGTTACATGGCAGCTTTTAACGGTTAGGATTTTCTATTTTACGGTGCTTTCAGAATATTGCTCAAAGTCAGGAGGTTTGGCCTTTACTTTGAATTTGATAAAAAACTTTAAATTTATTCAAAGGAAAGCAGCGGTTTTTTTATTTGTAGCAAGTGTATTACAAAACGCTCTTAATTTTTAGAGAATAAAGACATTGCATACGAAATCCAATCCTTTTCCTTTGCAACTTTATGCATAGGTTCAATGCCCACAAATTCATATTTGGATTTCTCCTCGTATTTAGTGGTCGTGGACCGGATAGTGTATTTTCCGCATGGAGTTTGTCCGGGCATTACATTTCCATAACCAATATAACCACCTGAATTATCACCAATTGTAATTACTTTATCACTTTGCAAAAAATACAAAATCATGCCTTCAGCGGCACTTGCTGTGCCACGGTCAAACAAAAGTGCTATTTTTTTAGGATAGGTTGTTGAGGTCTCTAACGTCCAAGTATCACTTCCTTTTTCAGAGTAGGGAATAAAAGTGAAAGGTTTGGCCTTTTTCATTCGTTCGATAAGTTCCGTATTTCCATCGGATGCAATTTCTTCATATCGTTTAATGTTGTCCGGAGAAACCCATACCGATGTAGCATCGATTTTCAAAGGTCGTGTATAGGCATAAGGCAATAAATTCAAATACGATTTTTCGCTTCCACCGCCGTTATTCCGCAGATCAATTATCAAATAAGGCTTGGCTTGAATAAGCTTGTCTATGTCGTTGTAAAAGGAGTCGAGTTGGTCGGTAAGCTTGTGGTCAAACGAACTTAACCGTAAGTAATTGACTGAATCATTTACAGTTTTAAATTCATATTCCTTTTCGTTGGAGGCAGAACCGGAATGTATTTTCGAAAATCCGAAGTTGGTAATCTGTCCGTTTTCGATTTTGAGATTCTTGAATATTCGGTTAAAATTAAACCCCAAAAGACCAACATTGTAATTGACGTCAAACATTTGCGATTCTGTTTGAGTGAGTTCTAACAGTACGTGGCCTACTTCCAAAAGTTTATTTTTTTTCAATACCACACCTTGATATTGATTAAGAGTATGTTCTTTTTTGATGATTCCGAAAACAATTTTTCCTCCATCGCTGTAAATCCCTTCGATATCGGATGTTTTTTTGGCACGCAACAATGGGATCAACTGAACAGTATCTATACTTGCTTTTTCAAATTGCAAATAATTTTTTGAAGATTTAAATTTGGCAATGAGTTCCGGCGTACTTAAGTCAGTTCGTGTCATTTGAAAACCAATATCACTATGATGGTCTTTTAACAACGAAACATAGCGGTCAAGATAAACAATACAACGATCGCTGTCTTTTTCAAGTTTTGTTGCCGTTTTTAACTTTTCAGATTCCTGACGGTATTTCATATAGTCTTTCGGATTGTTTTTAATTTTCTGAAAAGCAGGGTTGTTGTTTTCAAAATAGGTTATTACATGCGATAATTCGGATAAACAATCGCAATTTTGCCCAAAAAGATTAACTGTAACTAGCAAAAGTCCAAGGGTAATAAAAATTCTCATAAGGTATACTCTTTTGAATTAATGTGAGATTGATTTTCTCACCTGACTCAAAATTACTCAATTTTAACATATAATTATTTGAAGGCGAGGTTATTTTGTAATCCATTGATCCCCACCGCTAGCGCGAGCATCCTGCACGTGCACACTGCAACTGAAGCATTAAATCATATAAACATTATGGACACAAGCAAAACGCTTGCACAAGCAGGCTTGTTTAAAATATTTTTCTTCCATAGTACCACATTCATCTACCGTTAGCAGAATCACAATTCAATACTCATAATCGTGCATATTAAGCCTCAATCGGTCTTGTTATTCTACTGTTAGACTATAACAAAAAAGCCTCTCCAAAAGGAAAGGCTTTTTATATGAATTTATAATCTTAATGATGAAGTTGTTCTTCACCTTCTTTGTAAGGAACCGTTTGCGGTACGAAATCATCATCGTGACCTGGTTTACTGTAATCGTAAGCCCATCTGTGTACGTGAGGAATTTCACCCGGCCAGTTTCCGTGGATGTGCTCTACAGGAGCTGTCCACTCTAACGTGTTAGATCTCCAAGGGTTTTGCACTGCTTTCTTACCGTAGAAAATACTGTAGAAGAAGTTCCAGATAAATACGATTTGGAATGCAGCTCCCACTAATGCGAATACAGTAATCAATACGTTAACATCAGCTAAATCGTCAAATAACGGGAACGCTGTGTTTGTATAGTAACGACGTGGCAAACCTGCCATTCCGATGAAGTGCATTGGGAAGAATACTCCATAAGCACAAACCGCAGTAACCCAGAAGTGAATATAACCTAAGTTTTTATTCATCATTCTTCCGAACATTTTAGGGAACCAGTGGTAAACACCAGCGAAGAACCCGTAAAGAGCGGAAATACCCATTACCAAGTGGAAGTGTGCAACTACGAAATAAGTATCGTGAACGTTGATATCCAAAGTAGAGTCACCAAGGATGATCCCTGTTAAACCTCCAGTGATGAACGTAGAAACCAATCCGATAGAGAATAACATTGCAGGGTTTAGCTGCAAGTTACCTTTCCATAAAGTAGTGATATAGTTGAATGCTTTTACCGCAGAAGGAATTGCAATCAATAATGTTGTAAATGTAAATACCGATCCTAAGAATGGGTTCATACCGGAGATGAACATGTGGTGACCCCAAACGATTGTTGATAAGAATGCAATTGCCAAGATAGAAGCAATCATAGCACGGTAACCGAAGATTGGTTTACGTGAATTCGTTGCGATAATTTCAGAAGTGATACCTAATGCCGGTAACAATACGATGTATACTTCAGGGTGACCCAAGAACCAGAATAAATGCTCGAACAATACCGGTGAACCACCTTGGTAATGTAAAACTTCACCTGAAATAAAAATATCTGACAAGAAGAACGAAGTACCGAAACTTCTATCGAAAATCAACAACAATGCAGCAGACAATAAAACCGGGAACGAAACGATACCGATAATAGCCGTTACAAAGAAAGCCCACACTGTTAGTGGCAATCTTGTCATTGACATTCCTTTTGTTCTCAAGTTGATTACAGTAACAACGTAGTTCAAAGATCCCATCAAAGACGATGCGATGAAGATAGCCATTGATACTAACCACAATGTCATACCAGTACCTGATCCAGGAATCGCCTGTGGCAAGGCACTCAACGGAGGATAAATAGTCCATCCAGCAGAAGCCGGTCCTGATTCAACAAACAAAGAACATAACATAATGATTGTTGAAACGAAGAACAACCAGTATGAAATCATGTTCATGAAACCGGAAGCCATATCCCTTGCACCAATCTGCAACGGAATCAACAAGTTACTGAAAGTACCGCTCAATCCGGCAGTCAATACGAAGAATACCATGATAGTACCGTGAATGGTAACCAATGCCAGGTAAATATCGTTACGCATTATTCCTCCCGGAGCAAATTTTTCACCCAAAAGGAATTTAAAAATACCGAAAGATTCTTCCGGCCAAGCAATCTGCATACGGAATAATAATGACATCATAACACCGATGATACCCATTATAAGACCAGTAATCAAATATTGCTTCGCAATCATTTTATGGTCGATACTAAAGATGTACTTTGTGATAAAAGTATCTTTATGGTGGTGTTCGTGATCGTGTCCGTGATCGTGACTTAAATCGTGTCCTACTGCTGACATACTCTTTTAATTTGAATAGTATTAAAAAATCAATTATTATTTAACCTGAGCTACAACTTTGGTAGAATCTACCTTAACAGCGTCCATTTTAACAGCTGGTACTGTAGCTTCAGTTGCCGGAGTTTCATTTGCTTTCTCTTCTGCTACCGCAATTCTCAACAACTTTTGTACGCTTAACCATTTTTTGTAATCCGCTTCGCTCTCTACAATAACTTTCATTTGCATGTTATAGTGAGACATTCCACAAATTTTATTACATAACAACAAATAATCAAACGTATAAGGATCTAAAGCTGTTTTCCCTGCCGCTACCAACTCCTGGCTTTTTTTAGCTCTGATTTTGTTGATTCTTGCAACTTTTTCAACCATATCCGGCGTATTACGCATCTGATCAGTTGTCACTGTTGGAGTGAAAGCAAATTGCGTAACCATACCCGGAACAGCGTTCATTTGTGCTCTGAAGTGAGGGAAATAAGCAGAGTGCAATACATCCTGTGAACGTATTTTGAAAACCACTTTTTTACCTACCGGTAAGTGAAGTTCTGAAACTTGTTTATCATCTTGAGCATTAGGATCTGACATATCAACCCCTAATGTGTTCACGCCTTCAATATAACGAACATTTGCTTTTCCTAAAGTATTATCCTTCCCAGCATATCTTGCTTCCCAGCTAAACTGTTTTGCATACAATTCCACGTAGATAACATCTTCCTCTTCATCAACAAACATAATGTTTGTCCATGCATACAAACCGTAAAGAATTAAACCTGCCAACACAATAACCGGGATTATTGTCCAGATAAATTCTAATTTATCGTTATCTGCAAAATACAAAGCTTTGTTGCCTTGTTTTCCACGGTATTTGAAAGCAAAGAAATGCAATAAAGCCTGAGTAATAGTCTGAACGATAAAAATCAGGATCATTGAAATCCACATCAATCTATCATAATCAACTCCATGTTCGGAAGCTGGATTACTCATTAAAGGCAAGTCACCAAATTTTACAACGCAATAAATTGTTGTAAGATAAATGAAAACCAAAAAGGCAAACATTAGGTAACCATTCACATTATTATCATTATCGTTTGCAATTTCAGAATTATCCTTATTTGCCCCGATTTGTGTCAGATCGAATATCTTAGTCAACTGCCAAATAGCAATCCCTAATAAAACTACAACTGTAAGTACCAATAAACTTGTCATTTGTTTATTTCTTTAAATATATTAATAATGGAAATGTTTACTTTCTTCGATTAATGGGTTGCGTTTCGCCAATAACGGAGCTTTCGCTAAAGCAGTAAACACTACAAAGATGAATAATCCGAAGAAGAATAACAATGAACTGATCTCAGACACTCCAATGAACCACTGATCCCCAACTGTTGCAGGCATAATCATATTGAAGAAATCTATATAGTGACCCGTAAGTATAATGATACCTGCCATAACTATAACCCAAGTCAAACGTTTGAAATCAGTATTGACAAGTATTAAAATTGGCAATACGAAGTTCAATACAACCATACCGAAGAAAGGTAATTTAAAGTGCTCGATACGAGTTACAAAATATGTTACCTCTTCCGGAATGTTAGAGTACCACATCAACATGAATTGAGAGAACCATAAATACGTCCAGAATACAGAAATACCGAACATGAATTTAGCCAAATCGTGGATGTGACTAGTATTCACATACTCTAAATAACCTTTAGATTTTAAATATAAGGTAACGAAAGCAATAGTTGTAATACCACTCACGAAGAAACTGGCAAAAACATACCATCCAAATAATGTACTGTACCAGTGTGGGTCAACAGACATAATCCAGTCCCATGATGCAATTGATTCTGAAACGATAAAGAACGCTAAGAAACCAGCTGCAGCCTTGAAATTCTTTTTGTAGAAAGAATCGTCAGTTGCATTATCCTGGGCCAATGAATTTCTTCTTGAGAAGTAACGGTATAAATTCCATCCTCCTAGGAAAACGACAGCTCTGATCAGGAAGAAAGGAACATTTAAGAAACCTGATTTTCCAGCAATGATAGCATCATAATGCTCACTTTTCGGATCAGTAACACCTTCTGTCGCCCAAGCGAATAAATGATTCATATGCATTCCTGACATGATAAGCAATAGTAAGAAGATGATTGAACCCGGTAACACATATGAGGTAATACCTTCCATTACACGGAACAATACCGGCGACCATCCTGCTTGTGCTGCCCATTGGATAGCGTAAAATGCTAAAACTCCAACAGATATTAACAAGAAGAAGATACAAGCCACGTACAATGCTGCCCATGGTTTATTTTGCAATTGGTGCAAAACATGCTCCAGATGTTTTTCATGCTCTTTGTGAGCATCTGCCTCATGAGACTCCGCTTTAGCAGCGTGTGCATCATGGTGATTATCTTCAACTACTGGTGCTACAACCGCTTTAG
Organism: Flavobacterium sp.; assembly: GCF_035456225.1. Taxonomy (GTDB): domain Bacteria; phylum Bacteroidota; class Bacteroidia; order Flavobacteriales; family Flavobacteriaceae; genus Flavobacterium. The sequence goes on from NZ_DATIDM010000063.1 coordinate 10,812, forward strand.
TTGAATCAACCTCTTCAGTTTTAACTGAATCCGTAACAACAACAGCATGGTTTTCAGCAGCAACAGCTTCATGTTTTACTGAATCTGCAACAGCCTCGTGATGCGCTTCAGTCGCAGTAGCAGCCTCATGTGCCGGAACAGCAGCGTGGTGGCCACCATCATGATGACTTTCGGCTAATATTTTTTCTACGTCTTGCGTAGTTTTAGGTGCAGTTAAAAAACCATAGGCGATACCTAACAGGCCAAGCGCCATAAGGATAAATGCAAAGGTTTTTAATTTGTTTGAAAATGTGTACATATTCTAAACGTTCAAATGAGTTTTACTTCTTTAATTCTCCTCTTAATTTTAACACGTGATCCACAACCATCCAACGCTCTTCTTGAGACAATTGGTTCGCGTGAGAACCCATGGAGTTCAATCCATAAGTGATTACGTGGAAAACACTTCCTTCAGTAACATCTCTGTCAGCATAGTTAGGTACACCAAGGAATTTTTCTCTTTTCACTAAGTTACCCTGACCATCACCTTTTTCACCGTGACAGATTGCACAATAAATATTGTACAATTCAGTCCCTTTTTCAGGATTAACAGACAAAGAATCCAATGGCGATTTCAATTCAGCTTTAGCCTGCATGTAACCGGCAGGAGTGTTTTCATAAGCATAAGGTTGGAAACCTCTCTTTACAGATCCCTGAGCTGGCTTTAAACCTTCTTTTCCACCTTTGAATGCAGAAGATTGAGAATAAGTCTCATAAGCTACTGACTCATACATATTAGGGAAGAACTGATAGTTAGGCTTTGATTTGTCGAAACATGATGTTGCGGCAATCGATACACCTACTAATGCTACTATTTTATATAAGGCTTTCATATCTACTATTAATGCTTATCAATTACTTTAACTTCTACAGCACCAGTGTTTTTGAAGAATGAAATCATATCCTCTTCATTCCCTTTCACTGCAACCTCCATCAGGAAGTGGTCATCTGTAGTTCTAACATCCGGATTTTCAGCTTGTTTGAATGGCCACAATCTACTTCTCAAGTAGAACGTGATAACCATTAAGTGTGCTGCGAAGAATACTGTCAACTCAAACAGCACAGGTACGAAAGCCGGCAAGTTCTGATAGAATGCAAAACTTGGCTTACCTCCGATATCCTGAGGCCAATCCACAATCATGATGTAATTCAATAAATTAGCTGCAACAGTCAAACCTACAACTCCATAAAGGAATGAAGCGATAGCAATTCTCGTAGGTGCTAATCCCATAGCTTTATCCAAACCGTGAACCGGGAATGGCGTATAAATTTCTTCAATATGATGATGCGCTGCTCTTGATGCTTTGACTGCATCCATTAAGATATCATCATCTGTATATATAGCATGTATAACTTTATTCGTACTCATGATCTATTAATGATTGTGTGAATGATGTCCTTCTTGTTCTCTTTTTCTTTTGTAGTTCTCTGCTGAAGTTTTCATGATAGTTTTAACCTCTGCCTGAGCAATTACAGGGAAACTTCTTGAATATAATAAGAATAATACGAAGAAGAAACCAATTGTACCGATATAGATACCCGCATCAACAAATGTTGGCTGGAACATTGTCCAAGATGACGGTAAATAATCTCTGTGTAATGAAGTAACGATAATTACGAAACGCTCAAACCACATACCAATGTTTACCACAAGGGAAATAATGAACGAGAACATGATGCTGGTTCTTAATTTTTTGAACCACATGAACTGTGGAGAGAATACGTTACAAGTCATCATCAACCAGTACGACCACCAGTAAGGACCTGTAGCACGGTTCAAGAAAGCGTACTGCTCATACTCTACACCGGAATACCAAGCCACAAATAACTCCGTGATGTAAGCACAACCAACGATTGAACCCGTAATCATGATAACGATGTTCATCAATTCGATATGCTGAACAGTGATATAGTCTTCTAGGTTACAAACTTTTCTCATGATGATAAGCAAAGTGTTTACCATCGCGAATCCAGAGAAGATAGCTCCCGCAACGAAGTATGGAGGAAGGATTGTTGTATGCCATCCTGGGATAACTGAAGTTGCGAAGTCAAAGGATACGATTGTGTGTACAGAAAGTACAAGTGGTGTAGCCAAACCAGCCAATACAAGAGAAACCTCTTCGAAACGCTGCCAGTCTTTAGCTCTACCAGACCATCCGAAAGAAAGGATGGAATAGATTCTTTTATTGAAAGGGGTTACCGCTCTGTCACGAATCATCGCGAAGTCAGGCAATAGACCAGTCCACCAGAACACTAATGATACTGAAAGATACGTTGAAATCGCAAATACGTCCCATAATAACGGGGAGTTAAAGTTAACCCAAAGAGAACCGAACTGGTTTGGAATTGGTAATACCCAGTACCCTAACCATGGACGACCCATGTGAATAATTGGGAATAAACCTGCCTGAACAACCGAGAAAATTGTCATAGCTTCCGCTGAACGGTTAATGGCCATTCTCCATTTTTGACGGAATAATAATAGTACGGCAGAAATTAGAGTTCCGGCGTGTCCGATACCCACCCACCATACGAAGTTGGTAATATCCCAAGCCCAACCTACTGTTTTATTTAATCCCCATGTTCCGATACCGGTAGAAATGGTGTAAACCATACATCCTGCTCCCCAAAGGAAAGCTGCTAATGCAATTGAGAAAACGGTCCACCATAGTTTGTTTGCTTTACCCTCTACAGGTCTAGCCACATCTACTGTCACATCGTGATAAGATTTATCACCTAGGACTAACGGTTTTCTAATGGGTGCTTCGTAATGAGACGACATAATCCTTTATATTGTTTCTTAATAATTTATTTTAATACTCTTAAGTATTTCTAACTTTTACGTGATAGAATACATTTGGTTTTGTTCCGATGTGCTCTAATAAATGATACATTCTTTCATCTTCCGCTAATTTAGCAATCTGACTTTCTTTATCATTTACATCTCCAAATACCATCGCTCCGCTTGTACAAGCTGCAGAACACGCTGTTTGGAATTCTCCATCTTTAATCTGACGACCTTCTTTTTTCGCTTTAAGAATAGTCGCTTGAGTCATTTGGATACACATTGAACATTTTTCCATTACGCCACGAGAACGAACATTAACATCCGGATTCAACACCATACGACCTAAATCATCATTCATATGGTAATCGAATTCACTGTTTTTGCTGTATAAGAACCAGTTGAAACGACGTACTTTATAAGGACAGTTGTTTGCACAGTAACGAGTTCCTACACAACGGTTGTAAGCCATATGGTTTTGACCCTGACGTCCGTGAGATGTTGCCGCTACCGGACATACAGTTTCACAAGGAGCGTGGTTACAGTGTTGACACATTACTGGTTGGAAAGCTACCTGAGGATTTTCAGAAGGATCTTCCATTCCTGTTAACGTATCGATTGAATTTAACAAACCACTAGCTTTGGCTTTTAATTCACCGTCACCTTTGAATGTCTCTTCAGAAGAATAGTAGCGATCAATACGCAACCAGTGCATATCACGGCTTCTTCTTACTTCTGACTTACCAACTACAGGCACATTGTTTTCAGCATGACAAGCAATAACACAAGCACCACATCCGGTACAAGCATTCAAGTCGATAGAAAGGTTAAAGTGATGTCCTATAGAGCGGTCGAATGAATCCCATAAATCCACTTCTGTAGCAGGAGTTTCCTGATGGTCTAAAGATACCATTGGAATTGGGTTCCAGAATTCAGCATCTTTAGTATTGAATATTTCCAAGGTAGTTTCTTTGATGATATCACCTCTACCCATTAATGTTTTTTGTAACTGAACACAAGCAAATTCGTGATCTCCTTCAGCTATAGAAATTTTAGCAACTTGATTTGCATTTTGGTTTACATACAATTTATATGCGTTAACCCCAACCTGCATTTCTTCTTTCATTGCCTCTTTTCTACCGTAACCTAAAGCCAAACCGATAGTACCAACTGCCTGACCCGGCTGAATAATCACAGGAACATTCTGTAATTTAACTCCCGCCACTTCGATAGTTGAGTAACTACCATTAAGTCCACCGTTAGCTACATTGTAGTTCTGTAAACCTAATTTTTCAGCATCCTTTTTAGAAACGGTCACGTAGTTATCCCAAGACGCTCTTGTAATTGGATCCGGGAATTCCTGTAACCAAGGGTTGTTAGCCTGCTGACCGTCACCCATTCCGATTTTAGTATACAATACCAATTCCAAACCACCTTCGTTTTTAGCTTGAGCTAAAGTTGAAGCCGCGGTACCGAAATCAGCAGAACCTCCTGCAACTGCACCCACTTCAGAAGTATAAACCCCATCATGAACTAATTTGTTCCAAGTTGTTCCGGCCGCAATAGAAGAACCAACTGCTTTTAAGAAATCGTAATAAGTTGTTGTATTTCCAGTCCAAGCCATTAAAGCCTCCTGGAATTGTTTAGTATCAAACAACGGACGGATTGTCGGCTGCATGATAGCATAATGACCTTTTGCAATCATCACGTCACCCCATGACTCCAGATAATGAGGAGCTGCAGCAACGATAGTAGATTTAACAGCCGTTTCATCTTCTCTTAAAGAGAATGTAACCGATGTTTTAACTTTTGTCAGACCTTCAGCAAATTCAGAAGCATTCGCTAAAGTGTATAACGGGTTAACACCATTCATGATTAAGGTATGAACCGCGCCTGCTTTCATATCGGCAACCAATTGCGCCACTGCTTTGCTGTCACCTTTACGGATCAAACGTGCAGCCGCCGGATTGAAAGCTTCAGAGTTTAATGCTTTGTTGATAGCCAATACTAATAATTGTGCATTAACATCATCCAAACCAGAAACCAAAACTCCTTTTCCTGCAGCAGCTTTTAACTGTTGTGCCGCTTTCATTACAGCTTCTTCATTCTTACCTAAATTGGCAGCACCTGCAGAAGCACCTGTAATAACATTATATATTTTAACCAAAGCTTGTTTTTGCTCGGTAACTGTCAAAGGAATACGTTTGTCTGCACTAGCTCCAGCCAAAGACATATTAGCTTCGATCTGAATGTGTTTAGACATTTTTCCGTTTTTAGGAACACGACCTTTTGCATAACTTGCATCGTATCCTCCACCTTGCCAATCCCCTAAGAAATCAGCCCCGATAGATACGATAACATCAGCTTTCGCGAAATCGTAATCAGCTAAAGCTCTTTCCCCATACACCATTTGGAATGCGTCCAAAGCAGTGGAAGAAGAAACAGCATCATAAGTAACATGTTTAGCTGTTGGGTTTTTTGCGATGAAATCTGCAATCAATCTGTCAGTAGACGGACTTGACATTGTATTAGTCAACAATACCACCTGTCCCCCTTTAGATTTAGCTTCTGATAAACTCTTAGCAACTGCAGCATTTACATCTGACCAAGAGGCTGCTTTACCAGCAATTTTTGGCTGCTTCACACGCATACTGTCATACAATGACAATACAGAAGCGTGAACTCTCGCGTTTGCACCAAATTTCGCATTAGGTAAATTATTATTTTCTACTTTAATAGGACGACCTTCACGGGTTTTGATTAGGATATTCGCAAAATCAAAACCATCCATCATTGTTGTCGCATAGTAATCTGCAACACCAGGAATGATTTCTTCAGGTTGAACTACATAAGGAATAGACTTAACAACCGGACCTTCACACGCAGCCAAAGAAGCAGCTGCAGTAGAGAATCCAACGTATTTCAAAAAGTCACGACGAGTTGTTGATGAAGCAGACAGTGTAGCTGCATCTCCCAAGAATTCTTCCGTTGGGATTTCTTCAACAAATTCATTGTTTCTTAGCGTCTCAACAATAGAACTATTTTGGTCTAGTTCTTCAACACTTTTCCAGTATTTTTTGTTTGATGCCATTGTATATAAATATTAGCTTCTTAATTTATTATTAATAGTGACACTTACCACATTCCAAACCTCCCATTTGTGCAGCAGTCAACTTGTCTACACCATATTTTTTAGAAAGCTCCTCGTGAATTTTAGCATAGTAAGCATTACCTTCCATTTTCACATCTGTTTTTCTATGACAGTCTACACACCACCCCATAGTTAAAGGCTGGTCTTGCTTCATAATCTCGAAAGTTTCTACCTTACCGTGACACTTCTGACATTCTAATCCAGCAACAGATACGTGTTGAGAGTGGTTGAAATAAACGAAGTCAGGAAGATTATGAATTCTAACCCATTTAACAGGCTTTACTTTTCCAGTGTATGACATAGTATTCTTATCCCATCCCACTGCATCATATAATTTTTGAATTTCACCAGTATAGAATTCTTTCGAATACTCAACATAAGTAGAATCTTTATCTCCTTGGAATTCAGATATACTTTTATGACAATTCATACAAACGTTCAATGAAGGAATACCAGCATTCTTACTAACTCTGGCAGAAGAGTGACAATACTTACATTCGATTTTGTTATCACCAGCGTGAATTTTGTGTGAATAATGGATTGGCTGTATAGGCTCATAGTTTTGATCCACACCAATCTGCATCAAATATCCGTAGATAAAATACATACCTACCAATATCATTACAATTGACGACACCAACACCAAAAACTGATTTTTAACAAATGCTTTCCACAACGGAAGAGATTTTTCAGCTACAGGAGCTTCAATACCGTTAGCCTTTGCAATCTTGTTAAGTACATTTTTAACAAAAAACAACATTGCTATCAACATTGCCAAAACAACCGCAAGCACTCCTAAAATAACATTATTAGAAATACCGCCTTCTTGCGCTTCACCACCTTTTACAGCAGCAGCCGCAGCTGCAGGCGCTTCCTCTGCTGGCGCAGAAGTAAATGCTAAAATATTATCAATATCCTCGTTGGATAATTGGGGGAAAGGCGTCATCGGTACTTTACCGAACTCCTCAAATACTTTAACAGCATCTGCATCTCCAGATTTAATCAAATCAGCACTATTATGTACCCATTTGTAAATCCACTCCTTGTCGTATTTATCCGCAACACCACGTAAGGCAGGCCCCGTAGCTCTTGCATCAAGCTTATGACAAGCAGCACAATTTGTATTAAAAATAGCTTTCCCTTTCGCAGGATCACCTGCACCGGCCGCAGGGGCAGCCGCATCTTGGGCTAAAGAACTCAGCGACAGCGATAATAGCATCGCCAGACTGAATAATAATTTTTTTGAAAACGAATTATGGTTACCCACTTTTTTCATAATTAAAATGATTATCAACTAAATTTGGCACAGCCTTTACTCCTATAAAGACAGACCTTATTTATAAACTCGGACAAAAATACGACTTATGTCCTATTATCAAAACCTTAAATTTATCTTAAATTGTAATTTATACCAATTCTAAATAAATTGAGGTAATCATATTGACATATTTAATTGTATTTTTGTTTCAAATCTACTTAATATGAGAATTTTAAGAACCCTAACTATTTTTACCATTTTCATTTTGTGCTCTTTTTCAGGTCACAAAGTCCACGCTCAAACTTCAAAAATTAACATTATCCAGGATCCGAAGTTCGAAATGTTGTTAAACGAAAAAAGAAAAATCAATTCTTCTATCACTGTTAATGATCGTTATAAGATTCAGATTTTCTACGGCACAAATGAAGATGCTAAAAAAAACCTTTCTTTATTTAAAAAAGAATACAAAAATTTAGACGGCACCATTATTTATTCAAATCCCAGTTATAAGGTTTGGGTAGGCACTTTCAAAACCAGAATCGATGCAGAAAAAAATTACAAGGAAATCCTTAAAAAATACCCGACTGCACTATTAATCCGTCCGAACAAATAGGATTTCTCCATCAGAATGAAGGTTCAGGGAACGAAAACGGCAACGTTTGAAGTTTAAACCCATAAAAAAAGCCGGTTAAAAAAACCGGCTTTTTTTATTCTCTTTTTGATTAGTCATTAGGCTCAAGATGAGTTCCTTCTGTATGCAGAATATGCTCTGCCAACTCGATTTCTTCAAGCGTACCGTTCACTATAACCATAAATTTACCTTCATTCAAATGTTCTTCATATTTTAAGACTTCGTCCTCTTTTATACCTAAAAGTGAGAAAAAAGAAATAAGTCCACCTGTAATAATACCTAAATCAAATCCGGCTATGGCACCAATCAAGGCGCCTGCACCATATAGAAATCCAAAACCGGGAATTGTAAAAACCCCGATACCTGAAAGCAGACCAATAACCGTTCCCGCTCCCATACCGATCACAGCCGGAGCTTTTTGCAGTGTATCCACAGAACTCATATGGATATGATCGTCAATTATTTCCGCTTTTCCTAAAAGCGAAACATTACTCATGGGAAACTCTTGGTCATTCAGCACCTTAATAGCGTCTACAGCTTCCTTATGCGTGTCGTAAATAGCGATTTTTGATTTCATGACGCTTTAATTTTAATTCCCAACAATCAATTAATTTAATAGTAAAATTATGAATTTTAATTAGTTATGCATTACATTTTATCTTAATATTAAGCATTTGGCGATGGTTTGATTGCAACAATAATCAAGATTGGACCATTTATATTCAAAATAAAACAGATTCGTCAACGATATATTACTTCCAGCCCATCTCTCTTTTAGTCTTATCCGAAAAAAAGGCATTTTGGACCGGCACATCTCCTTCAACATGCTCAATCTTTGCAAGACCACGAAGGTACAAAGGAAGATTGGCCTTAATGAGCAATCCGTATCTTTGATAACCAAAATGAATGTAACTGAAAGCATCGTACAAAGCATACTCACGATAATCCGTTTCATGCTTTAAATAGCTTTTTTTTATGTAAGGCTCAAAAAGCAACCAGGTCCGCTCCATATTTTCCTTTATTTTGAGATTACTATACAATATTGAAAAAGGAGCGCCCTGCTGAACAATTCCAAAGTTTTTCCCTGTTGGGTATTGATCGTATTTTCGACAAAGATCATGCAAGAGAGACACGGTACTAAAAAGAATCTCGTTAGACTTGGAATCAATTATATGTGTATCTGCATCCGACAATGTTTCACTTTCATTTACTTTTGACACCACCGATTGTATGGTCTGAATTTTTATCTGATTATCATGCAACTTTTGCTGATCAAGTTGTTTGTCAAAATTATTTTCAAGCCATACAAAATGATTCTTAAGATACATTGTCTTAAACCATGCGGATAATTCACCTTTTAAAATAGCATCAGAATACGATTCACGACCTGTCATATAGGCAACTGTAAAACCATGGTTTTTGACTAAAATTTCGAGTTCATCCTTGAAGAATATAAAATCCTTGTGCAGATAACTATATTCAAGCAGTTGCAACTTCAAGTCGACTTCATAACCATAATCTTTCTCCAGCTTTTCAACTTTCGCTTTTGTTTCCAAATACTTTTCTTTGTCAGTTCTACTAAAACGAAAGGATTCATTAAAAAGATCATTGATAACCGTATCACGATAATTCTGCGAAAAAACAACCGTATATGAAAAGAAAAAAAACAGGAAAAGGCACGATTTAGATATATTCATTTTTAAAAAATTAAATTATATTATCTTAAGGAAATTAAATGTAGTTATTGATTTCCAAATAAAAATGTAGCAAAAAAATCCCGACGAATCGGGATTTATAAACATT
>NZ_DATIDM010000064.1:0-11293 GCF_035456225.1 Flavobacterium sp.
CGAAGATGGCAGTTTTCATTCCCAACTGTGCGCAACGGATTGCAGCAACATATCCTCCGGGACCTGAACCAATAACAACTACGTCAAATGAACTCATAGTATTTATTTTATGATGTGTTTTTAAAAAATTTCGAGTGACAAAATTAAGGAATTTTGTTTATACGGAGTCGGATTATTTAGGAAAATAAAGATGGTCGTTTTTTTGATTTATTGACCACGATACCAATCTTTTATCTTTACACATTACAGGTATTTTCCAATAAAAAATCTTTTACATATGAAAAGCCGTTGTATTTTTTACTTCACCAATCATAAAAGTACTGTGGGTACTCCCGATATGCTGCAACGTTGTGAGCTTTGTAACCATAAATTCGCGGTATTCTTCCATGTCTTTTACGCAAACTTTAAGGATGTAATCATAATCACCGCTAACATGGAAACATTCCAATACTTCATTGAGCTTAACAACCTCTTTCTCAAATTGATTAATGAATTCCCTTGTATGCTGTAATAATTTCAAATGACAAAACACCACAAATCCTTTTTCAATCTTATTTCGGTTAATCAAAGCAACATACTTATCGATTATCCCTTCTTTTTCAAGTTTTTTGATGCGTTCATACACTGCGGTAACCGAAAGATTTAATTTCAGGGAAAGCTCTTTTGTTGTCTGTTTACTATCTGATTGCAGCAGCTTTAGTAATTTTTTATCGATTGCATCAAATGTCATCGGAAGATTTTTTTTTGGTTTACAGGCCAAATTTAACAAATTGAATTCAATTTTAATCTTTAAATTCTAACTTTTATAGTTTTATTATCTAATTACAAACTCATATATTGATTTTTTTTCACAAATAACCTTATTTTGACTTTTTTATAACTAAAAACAACACACAGACGATATTTATCATGAAAAAATTTAATCCGGCAGACAATATTCAGGATTTACAATATTTTGGTGAATTTGGAGGCGTAAACCCTTCTATTTCTGACAGTTCAACTTATACTTTCCTTTCAGCAAAGACAATGTTTGATACATTTGAAGGCAATGCTGAAGGCTGTTATCTATATTCCCGTCATTCCTCTCCGAGTAACTTATATTTAGATAAAGCTTTGGCGGCAATGGAAGGAACAGAAAGCGCTAATGTTGCCGCTTCAGGAATGGGTGCCATCACTCCTACTTTATTACAATTATGTGGAAACGGTGATCATATTGTATCCAGCCGTACAATTTATGGAGGAACTTACGCTTTCCTTAAAAATTTCGCGCCTCGCATGGGCGTACAAACTACTTTTGTTGATATCACAAAATTAGACAAAGTTGAAGCTGCTATCACTCCAGACACAAAAGTATTATATTGTGAAACGGTAAGTAATCCATTATTGGAAGTAGCTGATATTGCTTCCTTGGCTAAAATTGCAAAAAAACACAACCTCAAACTGGTTGTTGACAATACGTTTTCACCATTATCGGTTGCCCCTGCAAAATTAGGTGCTGATATAGTAATCCACAGCTTAACAAAATACATTAACGGAAGCAGTGATACTGTTGGTGGTGTGGTTTGTGCTTCACAGGAATTCATCAATGATTTGAAAAATGTAAATGATGGCGCCAGTATGCTGTTAGGTCCGACTATGGACAGTTTACGTTCGGCTTCTGTGATGAAAAACCTTCGCACGCTTCATATCCGTATAAAACAACACAGTTATAACGCACAATACTTAGCTGAAAAATTTGAGGCAGACGGAATCAAAACGGTTTATCCGGGATTGAAATCACACCCAAGTCATGAAATCTATAAAACCATGATTAATCCGGAATACGGTTTTGGAGGTATGATGACAATTGATGTTGGTTCTTTAGACAAAGCCAACGCTTTAATGGAATTAATGCAGGAAAGAAACCTGGGTTATTTAGCGGTGAGTTTAGGATTTTACAAAACTTTATTCAGTGCACCGGGAACTTCTACATCTTCAGAAATTCCGCTTGACGAACAAAAAGAAATGGGACTGACAGACGGATTAATTCGTTTCTCCATCGGTTTGGACAACGACATTGAAAGAACTTACATGATGATGAGACAATGCATGGAAGAACTTTCGATTTTAAATAAGGAACTTTCGATTCTCAATAATTAAAAAGTTTATTTTGGTTTAAATGTAAATCCGCTTTTGAGTAATCATTAGCGGATTTCTTATTGTCTCTATATTCGAATTCATCACATAAAAAAATCGGCCGGATATTCTCCAGCCGATTTTTATTAGCTTTTATAAAAGTTTTTCTAATGCTTAATAACAACTTTTGTCGTAGTCAGTACATCATCAGAATAAATTCCTATAAAGTACAATCCGTCAGACACTTCCGAAGTATTAATGTTAAATACATTACCTCCTTCTACAGCATCTCTTTTTTCTACAATAATCTCTTTTCCGTAAAGATCCATCAATTTAACCTGAACTGGAGCCATTCTGTCTGATGAGAAAGAAATAGAAACGGTTCCGTTACCCGGATTAGGATATGCTAATAATTGGGAACGAGTCATAAATCTGGATTCTTGTGACCAATATGGTGCCACGGTAGTTCCATTTGCACAAACTGCTGATACCTGCCACGTATAAATTGCTCCAACATTCAAATTACTGATCTGGATTGAATTTGTAGTCGAAGTAACAGTGGTAAATGGTGCATCGCTGTAAGCAGGCTTGTATCGAACAATATAAGCAGTCACACCGGTAATAGCACTCCAATGAAGTAATGCTCCATTTTGAGTGATATTTGTTGCCGATAAATTAGTCGGAACCGGGCAAGCAGGTGTAGGACAAGCGGTTGTAGTAAACACTGCTCCAAGAGACCACGGACTTAAAACAACTGCACCGTTAGTCGATGAACCACAAATTTTCTGTGCCTGCCATTCATAAGTCGTATGACAAGTTAAATTTCCTAATTGGAATGGAACAGTTACATTATTCACTGTAATCCAGTTTGTTGAATTCGGACCGTGATAACGGATATTATATCTTCCGTCAGTTGCAGTTGTTCCAAAGTGAAGTACTGCCCCGTTCGGACTAATATTTGTTGCTGTTAAATTAGTAGGCGCCGCACAAGTTGTATCAGGACAAGCCGCTGTTGTAAATGCCGCTCCAAGAGACCACGGACTTAAAACAACTGCACCGTTAGTCGATGAACCACAAATTTTCTGTGCCTGCCATTCATAAGTTGTGTGACAAGTTAAATTACCTAATTGGAATGGAACTGTAACATTGTTGATCATAATCCATGTAGTTGAATTTGGACCATGGTAACGGATGTTATATCTTCCGCTGGTTGCAGCTGTTCCAAAATGAAGTACTGCCCCCGTTTGACTGATATTTGTCGCAGTTAAATTAGTCGGAACCGGACAAGTAGTAACAGGACAATCTGTAGTGGTGAAAATTATTGATGGTGACCAAGCACTTAAAATAGCTGTTGAATTATCAGCGTTGCTACAAACTTTTTGTGCCTGCCATTCGTATCCGGTATGACAAGTCAAATTACCCAATTGGTAAGGCATCGTAATATTATTGATAACAATCCAGTTTGGAGTATTCGGAACACGATAACGGATGTTGAAAATTCCGGTATTGGCAATAGTACCCAAATTAAGTACAGCACCTGTTTGGCTAATATTCGTTGTTGATAAATACGTCGGAACCGGACAAGTTGTAGGCACTGGACAAGCAGTTGTAGTAAATGCTGATCCAACGGACCAGGCACTTAAAGCACCTGTTGTAGTTCCTGAATTAGCGCAAACCTGTTGCGCTTGCCATTCATAAGTTGTATTACAAGTCAAGTTACCCAATTGATAAGGCATCGTAACATTATTAATTGTAATCCAAGTCGCAGAATTCGGACCGTGATAACGAATGTTATAGATTCCGGCAGGATTGGCAGTTGTACCCAAATTAAGTACCGCTCCGGTTTGGCTAATGTTCGTTGTCGATAAATACGTAGGAACCGGACAAGTCGGAACCGGACATGCAAGTGTTGTGAATGCAACTCCTGTTGACCAAGCACTTAAAGCCCCTGTTGTTGTTCCTGAATTAGCGCAAATCTGCTGCGCTTGCCATTCGTAAACAGTACCACAAGCTAAATTACCCAATTGATAAGGCATTGTAACATTGTTAACCGTAATCCAGTTCGTAGAATTCGGACCGTGATAACGAATGTTATACATTCCGGCAGGAGAGTTTGCTCCCAAAGAAAGAACCACTCCATTCAGACTGATGTTTGTACTCGTTAAATTGGTTGGTACCGGACAGTTTGACGTTGGACAAGCCAAGGTAGTAAATGCAGAACCAACCGACCATGCACTTAAAACAGGTGCTGTACCGGGAGTGTTAGAACAAACTTTTTGCGCTTGCCATTCATATCCGGTAAGACATGTTAAATTACCCAATTGGTAAGGCATCGTAACATTATTGATTACAATCCATGCTGTGGAGTTCGGGCCATGATAACGAATGTTGAACGTTCCCGTATTTGCAATGGTTCCTAAATTAAGAACCGCCCCGGTTTGACTGATGTTTGTTGTCGATAAATAAGTCGGTACAGGACAATCAGGTGGGGTTGAACAAGGCAAAGTAGTAAATGCCGCTCCAACTGACCAATCGCTAAAATTGTAATTTTGAGCACCGGTAATAGTACAAATCTGTTGTGCCTGCCATTCGTAAGCAGTTCCACAAGCTAAATTACCCAACTGAAAAGGAACCGTAACATTGTTTACAGTTATCCATGTTGTTGAATTCGGACCATGGTAACGGATATTATATCTTCCGCTGGTTGCAGTCGTTCCAAAATGAAGCACCGCTCCCGTTTGACTGATATTTGTCGCAGTTAAATTAGTCGGAACCGGACAAGGTGTCGGGGAAGTACAAGGAATCGTAGTAAAAACAGCTCCTGCAGACCAGGCTCCTAAATTTACAGCACCAGCCGAAGTACCACACACTTGTTGCAATTGCCACTCATAAGCCGTTCCGCACGTTAAATTACCTAATTGATACGGAATCGTAACATTGTTAAGAGTAATCCAATTTGTAGAATTTGGACCATGATAACGAATATTATACACTCCGCTAACAGTATTAGCACCTGTAGAAAGTACAGCGCCATTTTGACTAATGTTTGTTGAAGTCAGATTTGTAGGTGTCGGACAAGTTGGGGTAGAACAAGCCGTAGTAGTAAATGCTGCTCCTAACGACCAGGCACTTAAAACAGCCACATTATTAGGTGTTGTACCACAAACACGTTGTGCCTGCCATTCGTAGGCTGTATTACAAGTCAAACCACCCAACTGAAACGGAACGGTAACATTGTTCAGTGTAGTCCAGGTTGTAGTTCCCGGGCCATGATAACGAATATTGTATGTCCCTGCGTCGGCAGTTGTACCCAAATAGAGTACTGCTCCAGTCGGACTAATATTTGCTGACGTTAAGTTAGCGGGTGTTTCGCAATTTATCTGTGCCATTAATTTGGCCGGAACAGCCAAAAGAAGAACAAATAAGAGAAACATGATTCGAGTAAAGTTTTTTCCCATCTTATTCTTATTTAAGATTATACGAATTTAAAATTAACATTTTTTTATTATAAACAATACGTAAAACACTTGATAATAAATCGCGTTTTCTAACAAATTTGTTAAAAATGTAACTATTTTTCATGTGAATTGATTTTTAGGATTTCTTTACAACTTCAGAAATAAAGTTTATATAAATTAGCCCTCAAATTATTTTAATCAAACAATGAGAAAATTTACTTTAATTTTTCTTCTTACAGGTTCAGCCGTATTTGCTCAACGACCGCTTACCATAGAAGAAACTGTAATGGGTGGCAGAAAATTTGCTCCGACAACCCAAACTGCCCAGCAATGGCGTAAAGACTCTAAAGCTATCACTTATTTAAGTTCAGATTTTGCCACATTATTCGAAAAAAGTGCGGCAACTTCATGGAAAGAAACAACTTTAGCAACAAAATCGGAATTCGAAAGTGCGCTGAAAGCAAAATTCCCAAATGAAGAATTTTCAGTAAAAGCTTTTCCGATGGCAATAAACTGGAAAACAGCCAATACATTTGAAACCGAAATTGCCGGTAAAAAAAACAATTACAAAGTAATCTATGATGTTGTAGCTAAACAAATTACGAATGCAATTGCATTTGACGTTCAAGGTGTTTCAGCTATTTTCTCTGCTAACAACAATTCAGCATGGTTAAAAGGAAACAATATCAGAATTACAGATGCATCCGGGAAAATAATTGAAGTTACAAACGATGAAAACCAAGGAATTGTGAACGGTAACGATTATGTTCACCGTCAGGAATTTGGTATCGACCGCGGTATGTGGTGGAACGAAGCCGGAACACAATTGGCTTACTACAGAAAAGACGAAACTATGGTGGGCAACTACCCTATCGTTAACTGGAATGAGCGCGAAGCGGTAAACAAAGATGTTAAATATCCAATGGCTGGTATGACCAGTGAAAATGTTACACTTGTAATTTTTGATGTTGCCACAGGTAAAAAAGTTACCGTTCAGACCGGCGAACCAAAAGAGCAGTATTTAACCATGGTTTCATGGGAACCGACCGGTAAATACATTTTCATCGGAATTCTGAACCGTGAGCAAAACCACATGAAATTCAACAAATACGATGCAAAAACCGGTGCTTTCGTAAAAACATTATTCGAAGAAAAAGCTTCGACTTGGGTAGAACCGCAACATGCATTAACTTTTGTTCCGAATAATCCGAACCAGTTTATCTATCAGACAGATTTCAATGGTTTCAACCAGATGTATTTATACAATACCGATGGTAAACTATTGAAAAACCTTGCTTACAAAGATGTAATCGTAAAAGATCTATTAGGTTTTGATGCTAAAAACACAAAAATCAATTACATCGGAACGGCAAACAACGGATTAGACAGACAATTATTCCAGGTTGATATCAAATCCGGTAAAACAGTTCAGCTGACAAAAGTTTCAGGAACCCACAACGCTTCGGTTTCTTCAGACGGAACCCTGATTTTGGATCAGTACAGCAATGTTACTACTCCGAATGAGATTTCTGTTATCGACGTAAAATCAAACAAAGCAACCAATCTAATCAAAGCAGACAATCCATTTACCGGAAAAGTTGACATGCCGAAAATGGAATTGGTTACAATAACTTCTGCAGACGGTAAAACGCCGTTAAACGGAAGAATCATCTACCCTGCCAATTTTGATGCTACCAAAAAATACCCGGTAATGGTTTATGTTTACGGTGGTTCTCACGCTCAATTGGTAAACAATCGTTGGATGGGTGGCGGAGGCTACTTCGACTATTACATGGCACAACAGGGATATGTAGTATTTACGTTAGACAATCGTGGAAGTGATGCTCGCGGAAAGAAATTCTGTGATGTTAACCACCGTCAGTTGGGTGTAAATGAGATGGCCGATCAGATGAAAGGTGTGGAATTCCTTAAATCAAAATCGTTTGTGGATGCTGATAAAATTGGTGTTTTCGGATGGAGTTTTGGTGGATTTATGTCGACATCATTGATGACACAACACAATGACGTATTTAAAGTTGGTGTAGCAGGCGGACCGGTAATCGACTGGAAATACTATGAAGTAATGTACGGTGAGCGTTACATGGATACACCACAGGAAAACCCTGAAGGTTACGCAAAAGCTTCTTTACTAGACAAAGCTAAAGACCTTAAAGGACGTCTATTGGTGATTCACGGAGCTCAAGATCCGGTAGTAGTTCAACAACAGAGCATGAACTTTATCGAAGCTTGTATTAAAGCCGGTAAACAAGTAGATTACTTCTTATACCCTAACCACGAGCACAATGTGGCAGGAAGAGACAGAATCCACATGTATGCTAAAATCGCTGATTATTTCAATACGCATTTGAAGTAATAGACTTTTTAGAATATTAGAAAATCCGTCTTGTGAAAACAGGGCGGATTTTTTGTTTCAGCATTTCAATCAAACAAACAAATCTATGTTAAAGTACTGTCTATCATATGGTTTTTATCTGAACTTTGTAACTACAGTTATCTAATCTATAAACTAAAAAATTATGGTACCGCAGATTATTGAATTGGAAAAAAAATATTGGAAGGGAATGGAAAGCCACAATTACGAAACCGTAAAAAATCTTACCCATTTCCCTTGTATTGTAGCCAGTAAAAATGGCGTACAAAGCGTAGATGAGCCCACTTTTAAGAAAATGTTTGATTCCGGTGCAGAAACGAATATGAAAGTTGGTAAATTTTCAAGTGTGGAAACGCAGGAAATTAATGAAAACAGTGCGATTATAGCCTATCACATAGAAGTCGAAATGGCGGGTAAAAAGCAAAATTGTGCCTGCACCTCCACTTGGGTCAAAGAAAACAATAGGTGGCACTGCTCCCTTCATACCGAAACTGAATTGTTGAACTAAAAAAAATCCCGGGCTTTGCCTGGGATTTTCATGTCTTAATCTTCAACTGTCGGACTGATTCTGTTTAAATTCAGCTTACTGTTTTTATGGCTGAAACCAAAATAAATACTCAATCCGATTAAAAGCCATATGGTAAAATAAATCCAGTTCCAAACACTTAATTCGGCCATCATATATAAGCAGCTCACCAATCCTAATAAAGGAATTAGCGATAAATTCTGCTTCCACGACCAAACCGCAAAACCTAGCAGGGACAATAGGAAAATCCACATCGGAATCTTGTGTTTGAATAATGCAAAGCCGCTTTCATACTTCAAAGAATCCTCAATCGGCATATTATCAACTACAGTTTTATATCCCGCTTCATCTTGACTGATTTCACTCAACATTTCCTCCAAATCCGTTGATTTCGAATCTTTTTTGATAGTTGTAATATAATTAAACACCTCTTTAGTTTGGTTTTCATCCAATGAAGTAACTATCGTTCCGGCATCGTTAATTTGTTTTTCATTGGTTATGAAATTCATTGTATTCTCCTTGAACTTCGTAAATGAAACAACAAGTCCAACTACGATTAACAATGGAAAAACAAACTTCGAATTGATGTATGGCGTTTTAAATTTACCTCTCGGAATGTCTTTTTTGTTCTGTAAAACCAATACCCCTGCACAAACAAGAACGAAGGCAAACAAGGTTCCGATACTGCACAAATCCGTTACCATGGTAAGGTTCATAAATAAAGCCGGAATAGCTACCACAAAACCGGTTACAATTGTAGCGTAAGAAGGTGTATGAAACTTAGGATGAACTTTTGAAAAACGTTTCGGCAATAAACCATCACGGCTCATACTCATCCAGA
Source organism: Flavobacterium sp. (assembly GCF_035456225.1). Lineage (GTDB taxonomy): Bacteria > Bacteroidota > Bacteroidia > Flavobacteriales > Flavobacteriaceae > Flavobacterium. Next base: position 9,333 of record NZ_DATIDM010000064.1, read on the forward strand.
TACGGGGCTGTCCCATCTGGAAAACCAATAAAACACTCGCCATCGCCACAACGGCACTCACGGCAATGATACCCGACATCCATTTCAAATTCAATTTATCAAAAACAAAAGCCAATGGATCTCCTACATTTAAATCAGAATATTTTACCATACCCGTCAACACCAAGGCAATAATTACATAAAGAATCGTACAAATAATTATCGCCCACATCATCCCTCTAGGCAAATCACGCTGCGGGTTTTTACATTCTTCCGCTGTGGTAGAAATAGCGTCAAATCCGATATAGGCAAAGAAAACCGCCGAAACTCCTTTTAAGATTCCCGATACACCGTTTGGTGCAAAAGGCGACCAGTTCGCAGTATCTACATAAAAAATACCAACAGCTATAACCAATAAGATGATGCACAATTTTACGACAACCATCATGTTACTTGCATTTCTGGATTCTTTCATCCCTCTGTAAACCAACCAGGTAATCAATACGATGATAAGAAGCGCAGGTAGATCGGCAATTAAATGGAAAGAACCAATTGTAGGCGAAGTTGTCCATGCGGTATGGGCCATTTTTAAACTCTCACTCAAATTTTCATATGATTTCCCGCCCTGCATTAAAGCAACGGCCTCGTGATAGCCTTTTGAAGCGGAAAGATAATCCATCTGGATCCATTGCGGCAGGTACATTCCACCACTTTCGAGGAGTCCTGTAAAATAATCACTCCACGAAATCGCAACCGTAATATTTCCAATGGCATATTCCATAATTAACGCCCAACCGATTATCCAGGCAACGATTTCTCCAAAAGCAACATACGAATACGTATAGGCACTTCCCGAAACCGGAACCATCGAAGCAAATTCAGCATAAGCAAAGGCCGCAAAACTACAGGCCAAGGCGGTAAAAATAAACAGAAAAATAACTGCCGGACCACCATCTGAACTTGCTTTACCGATGGTACTGAAAATTCCGGCACCAATAATAGCTGCAATTCCAAAGGCCGTTAAATCCCTTGCTGTAAGATGCTTACCAAGAGAATGATGACCGTCAGATTGATTTTTGGCTACCTGCTCTAAAATGTCGGATACCGATTTCTTTCGGAATAAATTAGAAAATGACATAAATATAGTTCCTGTATTTTGATAGTTCTTTAATAAATAACCCAAAAAAACAGCAGATTATCAATGTTTTTTCGGTTAAACAAATATATAAAACCAATTGCATAAATAACATTGCAGCATTGAAAAATGTAAAAAATAACATCACAATAAGTATTTGCTATCATTAAATAAGAAATTATAATAACAATAACAGTAATGCAATTCAGGAATCGCTAATTTTGCACTGTTAAAAAAAATAATCTTTAAAAACCGATACATTATGTCATTAGTTGGAAAAAAATTCCCAAACATTACCGTAGATGCAATTTCAGAAATGGGTGATAACTTAAGAATCAACGTTCTTGAAGAAGCTACAAAAAACAATAAAAAAGTATTATTATTCTGGTATCCAAAAGATTTCACTTTCGTTTGTCCAACAGAATTACACGCTTTCCAGGCTGCTTTACCTGAGTTCAATGCAAAAAACACTATCGTAATAGGTGCTTCTTGTGACACTAACGAAGTTCACTTTGCATGGTTAAACACTCCAAAAGCTAACGGTGGAATCGAAGGTGTAACTTACCCTTTATTGGCTGATACTACAAGAAACTTATCTACTGCTTTAGGAATTTTAGATGCTGAAGAAGTATTCAACGAAGAAACAGGAGATTATTTAATCGAAGGTTCAAACGTTCCTTACAGAGCGACTTACCTAATCGACGAGACTGGAAAAATCTTCCACGAAAGCGTAAACGATATGCCATTAGGACGTAACGTAAACGAATACTTAAGAATGGTTGATGCTTACACTCACATCCAAACTAAAGGTGAAGTTTGTCCTGCTAACTGGGAAGCTGGTAAAGAA
>NZ_DATIDM010000065.1:0-11632 GCF_035456225.1 Flavobacterium sp.
GTTTCTTGACCCAGACGGTTTCAGAATTATTATTTCAGATTTAAAAGTAAAATAACATGAATCTAATCATAGAAACTGAACGTTTATTACTGCGTGAACTCTTGCTTTCCGATGCTGACGCCATGTTTAAAATGGATTCAAACCCTAATGTTCACAAATATCTTTGGAACAAACCAACGGAAACAATCGAGGAAACCCAAAAAATAATAGAATTCGTCAGAAACCAATACATCCAGAATAACATTGGCAGATTTGCCATGATTTCAAAAGAAACAAACGAATTTATAGGATGGGCTGGGTTAAAATTCAATACTGAAACCCTAAACGGCAAAACTAATTTTTACGATATCGGCTATCGTTTAGACGAACCTTTCTGGGAAAAAGGTTATGCGAGTGAAGCTTCTTTTGCCTGGATGAATTACGGATTCAACACAATGAAAATCAAAACAATGACAGCCTCTGCGCAAGCCGGAAATGTTGCCTCAAACAGGATTCTACAAAAAATAGGATTGCTATTAACAGAGCAATATACAGAAGACGGAATACTCTGGAACTGGTATGAATTAGAGAATAAAAACACTTAAACGAAACATGAAAAAAATAAGAATAGCTGGCGTTCCCGAACATTTTAATTTACCATGGCATTTGTGCATAGAAAACGGAGAATTTGATGAAGTGGATATTGATTTGCAGTGGACAGACATTCCGGAAGGTACCGGAAAAATGTGCCAGATGCTTCGCGAAGGAACTACCGATATGGCTGTAATCCTGACGGAAGGTATCATCAAGGACATTGCCGCAGGAAACGAAAGTTCAATTGTTCAGGTTTACGTACAATCACCTTTAATCTGGGGAATTCATGTGGATGCAAAATCTGATTTTCAGCAATTATCAGATTTAGAAAATAAAAAAGTTGCGATTAGCCGAATGGGTTCCGGATCACACTTGATGGCAATCGTAAATGCCAAAAACCAAAACTGGAACACCGATTTGCAATTTGAAATCGTAAACACCATTGACGGTGCTGTTGAAGCTTTATCAAACAGTAATGCTGATTATTTCATGTGGGAAAGATTCATGACAAAACCATTGGTAGACAACGGAACTTTCAGAAGAATTGCCGATTGCCCTACTCCATGGCCTTGTTTTGTTATTGCTGTTCGAAACGAATTCCTGAAATCCAACAAGCATGTTGTGGATCAGATTTTGGAAATCGTCAACAACACAACCATCGAATTTAAAGACATCCCAAGTATCGACAGGACATTGTCTACAAAATACAATCAAAGGCTGGGCGATATTCAGGAATGGCTGAAACTTACACGCTGGTCACAAAAAAAACTGGACAAACCGACCTTTGAAAAAGTTCAAAATCAATTATTTGATTTAAATTTGATTACTGATAAACGCGATTACGAATCGGTTGTAAAATAAAATAGCGAAGGAAACGGTCTGATGATTCCAACAATCCCCCAAAAACTCAAACAATTAAGAGACAGGTTTTCTTTACCGAAGCCATGGGATACTGTTGTTATTTTTCTGCTGAATATCCTTATTGCAATCCCTATTTTCATTATTGCTCACCAGAATTTAATCGATCCCGAATGGTGGATAGAATCTGATAGAATTTTACTTTTTCTAATTATACTTATCATCATTCAGCTGATTTTGAGAGTGCTTAAAACAGTGATTATCATCTGTATCTTTATCTATTTGATTGCTTTGACATGGGGAACTGCTTTTGACGGGTACGGATTCTATGCAGTATTTGAAGATTACCGTTCCATGGTTTATTCTATGGCAGAAGATCCTAATCCACAAGATATAATCATCTCAAAACTATTACCTTTCCCTAACAAAAGTAAAATCCTTGACGCGGTAGACTTCGACAATCCGAGAGTTAGAAATTTTGCACTGATGGCCACAACCAAACATTTTACCAACGTTAAGGGCTTCAAAAAATACAGACAAGTCATCCAGTGTTTTGCAGCATTTACCGAAGTGCGTAACCGATGGAATTATGTCAATGACCCCAAGGGAAAAGAATACATTGCCTACGCCAGTGAATCTTTACAGCATTTTTCGGGCGATTGCGATGACCATGCCATTCTGATGTCGGCACTTGTTCGCGCTATTGGAGGAACACCACGAATTATTCATACCGGAGGACATTTATATCCGGAAATGCTGATAGGAAAAAAATCCGATCTTGAGAGCATAAATTACCTTATTAAAGAAGTGCTCTTTAAACGGGAAAGTCAGGGAAAAGAAGTGCATTACCATATAGACGAACGCGGTCAAATCTGGCTAAATCTGGACTATACCGCAAAATATCCGGGCGGGCCTTTTATGAGCGAAGAAATTCTGGGAGCCCTAACTTTGAATTAAGCAACCTTTTCTTATATTTACCATCCTTAAACAAAAAAAACTACTATGAACAAAATAGCTTTTCTGGCAGCTTTACTCTTTTTTCAATTGACGTCTGCGCAGGATTCAACAACAAAACCATTGGAACTCAAAAAAAATGAAATAAAATTTGATGTGGTTTCCTTGGTTGCAATGGGTAAAATCCATGTAACTTATGAACGTTTTCTAAAAAATGATTTTTCGGTAGGTGTCAGTGGTATTTTAGCGAAAAGCAATAAAAAAGAAGAGGATTTTGACAAAGGATATGATAAGACGTTACCACAGTACGAGGTAAATCCTTTTGTTCGTTATTCCCTTTCAAAAAGCAAAGTCAGTTACTATTTTATTGAAGCTTTTGTGTCTGTGAATGGCGGAAAATACAGAGAATTGGAACGTTTTGTCGAAAACGGTTATGGTTATTGGGACGCTACCGAAAACAATTACACCGCTTTTGCTCTTGGTGGAGCGGTAGGCTACAAATTATACATTAAAGAAAAATTCGTAGTTGAATTGTTTGTTGGTGCAGGCCGAAACATTATAAATATGGAAAATAGTCCGGAATATGTTCAGAGAGTTGGTGCAAATATTGGTTACAGATTTTAATACGCAATTATGATGAAAAAAATAAAACTATTCGCAATAGCTATTTTAGGGACTCTTTCCTTAATTTCATGCAATGGAGATGATGAATTTTACAATGCCGCTTACGTATCCGTACCGGATTTGATTACCATCGATACACCTGATACTTATACTGTTGGCGACAATGTTTCATTCCATACAGACTTTTCAAGATATTTACAGGAAGATGGTTTTACCGAATTATTGGATATTTACAGAACAAGTCAAGCGGAGTCTTTTGAATTCGCTTATCGTATAGAAAAAGAAACTTCCCCTGATGTTTGGACTTCAGTTTTCAACAATGAAGATGAATATAGTGTGGCAGTCGCTGTATATCAGCCTGGAACTATGACTTATAAATGTGATGTTTCTACACTTTTGAATTCAACAGGAAATTACCGATTAGGCTTTGGTGAAAGTTATACTGGAACAGCTTCGACCGACATAATTTCCAACAATCCCGAAAACGAAACTTCTGTCAGGATAACAACAAATGCCAACAACACTGACAGTGAAGGCTATTATCATTTTACTGTAAATTAATTATATAAAAAAACCACCTGCTCGGTGGTTTTTTTTTACCATATGATTTCAGATTTTCCTTTTTCATTCAAAAAAGCATTTGTTTTACTGAAATGCTTATTCCCAAACCATTTACCCTGATTGGCACTTAATGGTGACGGATGACCACTTTCTAAAACAAGATGTTTTGTACGGTCGATTTTCAGTCCTTTTTTATGGGCAAATCCACCCCAAAGTAAAAAAACGACATTCTCCTTTTCATCGGAAATTTTCTTGATTACCGCATCGGTAAAAAGATTCCACTTTAGATGTTTGTGACTGTTAGCTAAATCTTTCCGAACCGATAGCCCGGCATTTAAAAGCAAAACACCCTGATCGGCCCATCGCTCTAAATTCCCTGAAGTAGGAAAAAAAATGCTGTCAAATTCGTCGTTGATTTCCCTGAATATATTGCGCAATGACGGAGGAATCGGTACACCATCGTTGACTGAAAAGCACAAACCATTAGCTTCCCCTTCGCCGTGATAAGGATCCTGCCCGATAATAACCACTTTCAAATCATCAAAACTACAGTGTTTAAAAGCATTAAAAATCAATTCTTTTGGCGGGAAACAAATATGATTTTGATATTCTTCATCTACAGACAACATTAAGTCATCAAAATACTTCTTTTGCGACTCGACATTAAAAAAATCCTGCCAGGAAGAATAGATGGGTCCAACGAACATTTGCTAATTTTTTACAAATATAATGACTTTGTAACTTCACTACTTTGTAACTTTGATGCTTTGACACGATAACATGATTTCAATTAATACCAAAACATTACAAGATTTAGAATTCAATACGGTTTTAGAAACCGTTTCCGAACTTTGCAACACGGAAATCGGTAAACAAAAAGCTTTAGAAATAAAACCTTTCAATGACAGAAAAACATTGATGAGTGCTTTATTGCAAACATCGGAATATGTTTCATCTTATTCCAACAACAATGCAATTCCTAACCATTATTTCGATGAAATAACCAACGAAATAAAATTCCTTGCCATTGAAGACAGCTTTCTGGAAGTCGGCAGTTTCAGAAAGATTGCAACAGTTTCGGAAACCACAAACAACTTATTGGTTTTCCTTAAAAAGTTTGAAGACTATTATCCAAAATTAAACCAGAGAGCTTCTGAAGTTGAGTTAACAAAATTCATCATTCAGAAAGTTGACGAAGTGGTTGACAAATATGGAGAGATCAAGGATAATGCTTCGCCTTTATTGGTCGAAATCCGAAAAAGCATGAATCTGGTTCGCGGAAAAATAAACCATAGTTTCATAGCGGCTTTATCAAGTTATAACAGTTTGGGTTATTTGGATGACATTCGGGAAACGATTGTTGATAACAGACGTGTTTTAGCTGTTTTAGCGATGTACCGCCGAAAAGTGAAAGGAACCATTCTCGGGAATTCCAAAACCGGAAGCATCACTTATATTGAACCTGAAGCCACTTTACGCTATTCAAGGGAATTGAACAATCTGGAATATGAAGAAAAGGAGGAAATTGTTCGAATTCTTAAGCAATTAACCAATGCTATTCGACCGTATACAGAACTTTTGAAACAGTATCAGGATTTTTTAAGCGATATTGATGTCGTTTCCGGAAAAGCGCGTTATGCTAATAAGATAAACGGATTATTACCGACAATTACCGAAGAAAAAAGATTGTTTTTCAGAGATGCCTTCCACCCTATCCTATTATTGAATAACAAGCAGAAAAACGCACCAACATATCCTCAAACCATCGAACTTAAAAATGAAAGCAGGATAATTGTGATTTCTGGTCCGAATGCCGGTGGAAAAAGTATTACTTTGAAAACAATCGGTTTATTGCAACTGATGTTGCAAAGCGGTATGTTGATTCCGGTTCACGAACGTAGTGAAACGTTTTTATTCGACAGAATCCTGACAGACATCGGAGATAATCAATCCATTGAAAATCATTTAAGTACTTACAGCTATCGATTGAAGAACATGAATTACTTTTTAAAAAAATGTAATTCAAAAACGTTGTTCTTAATTGATGAGTTTGGTACGGGTTCCGACCCTGAATTAGGAGGTGCTTTGGCCGAAGTTTTTCTTGAGGAGTTTTATCACAGAGAAGCTTTCGGAATCATTACCACTCACTACACTAATTTGAAGATATTGGCCAATGAATTGCCTTTTGCCATTAACGCTAATATGCTTTTTGATGAAAAGTCGCTTGAACCTATGTACAAACTTCATTTGGGACAGGCAGGAAGTTCATTCACTTTTGAAGTGGCACAAAAAAATGGAATCCCGTTCGGATTAATCAATCGGGCCAAAAAGAAAATTGAAGGCGATAAAGTACGTTTTGACAAAACCATTGCTAATCTTCAGAAAGAACGCTCCAAAATGGAAAAAACTTCACAGAATTTAAAAGAAGAAGAAATCCGTGCGCGTGAAGAAAGCAAGAAGATGGAAAATATCAATACGAAGATTCAGCAAAAACTGGAGAGTTATCAGGAAATGTTTGATGCCAATCAGCGTTTGATATACATGGGGCAAAAAGTAGATGATATTTCCGAAAAGTACTTCAACAACAAGAATAAAAAAGATCTTATTAGCGAATTTTTAAAAATGGTAGAAATAGAAAATTCAAAACGAAAAAAGATAACCGTCAAAGAGAAAAAAGCAAAAGAAGTCATTGCAAAACAAGTTGTTGAAGAAGTAAAAGAAAAAGTAGAAGAAATCCGTAAAGAAAAGAAAGAGAAAAAAGCCAAAGCCCAGAAAGAAGAAGCTAACAAACCGAAAATTCCGTTGAAAATTGGAGATCGGGTGCGAATGATTGATGGGAAAGCAGTCGGAACCATCGACTCGATTGAAAAAAACAAGGCAAAAGTAAACTACGGTATTTTTACCTCAAAAGTAGATTTAGACAGCCTGGAGCTGGTCGAAAGAATGAAATAATTATGGAATTACCTAAAGATAAAAAACTAATACTTTTTGACGGTGTTTGCAATTTGTGCGATGCAACGGTACAGAAAGTCATTAAACACGATAAAAAAGACATTTTCAGATTTGTATCATTGCAATCTGATTTAGGGAAGGAAATTGTTCGTTATATCGGTTTAGATACAACAAAAACCGACAGTATAATTTTATACGAACCCGGAAAAGCCTATCACATTAAATCGGAAGCTGCTATCGAAATCGCTAAAACTATAGGGGGAATCTACTCCCTTTTGGGAATATTTGCAGTTTTCCCGAAGTGGCTTACGGACATCGGATATGATTTTGTTGCCAGAAACCGTTATAAATGGTATGGTAAAAAAGAAAGCTGTTTGATTCCTGGCCCAGAAATAAAAAATAAGTTTTTAGAATAAAAAAAGCCCTGAAATTTCAGGGCTTTTCATTTATATCTCGAACAGATTAGTTCTTGATTATTTTTTTAGTTGCAGCACCTTCAGAAGAATCAATGTTCATGAAATAAATACCTGAATTTAAATCTGAAACATTAATCTGCGTTTCTGTAACTCCATTAAATTCCAATGTCTTAACAGTTCTTCCGTTAATATCAGTAATAGCTACTTTATTAATTTGAATGTTTGCATCGTTAGTTAATGTCACAATGTTGTTAACCGGATTAGGATAAACCGAGAATTTTGATGATACAAAGCTATTTGCTGATAAGTTTGTTGTCATAACTATTTTATCCAACACTAAAGAGGTAGCTGCAGCTGTAGCCCCATTATTATGATTAAATGAGAAATAGTAAACACCGGCACTTGGAGCAGTAAAATTGGCTGTTGTTTCAACAAAAGTAGTTCCTATAACATTTACAGTTGACAATGTGGTTGTTTGAGCAGCTGTAGTTGGTGCATTTCCAACTTTAGCCAATAATGTATTTGCTACAGCCCCACTGGTTGAACGTGTTGAGAATTTCATTGTTACCTGCTCACCCGCAGCTAAAGTAATCGGTCTTGAAAACATCCAGTTGTTTGTAGCAGCTGTAGTAGAAGAATTACTGAATACCATTTGAACTCCATCAGCATAGAATGGCGCACCCGCAGAATTATTTAAGGAAAAATTTCCGGACCATCCATCTGCCTCGTAACCTCCGCTAGCTAACGGTGTTTCAAATCCATATGTATAAGGTAAATATCTCGATGTAAATACCGAGTAAGGCCCCATCCACATACTTCCACATGAATTTCTTACATACACCTGATATCTTGTATTAGCCGTCAAACCAGTAAATGTGTATGAATTTGTGGCAGATGTACCTGTTGCTGTTGTCGGTGTAAAACCAGGAGCACCAATTGCCAAATCATAACCGGTAGCACCAGGTACAGCGTTCCAGTTAAGAGAAACTGTAGTGTTTGTTGAAGTTGCAGAAGCTACTCTATCAGGAGCTGTACAAGTTGCATGATTCACAATGCTGATATCATCCAACCCCATTAAAAACATATCATTTGAAAAATTTCTAAATGCAATGTAAACCGTCTGTCCGGAATAAGCTGATAAATCTAGCGTTCTTCTGGTCCACGTAGTATTCTCGCCCGAAGCTCCTGAGGTACCATTACCTTGAGAAAATATTTCCGTAAAATTAGCAATAGCATTTCCCGTAGTTGAAATGTAAACTTTATATGACTCCTTATAAGTCGCGTCATATGATTGAGCATCCCAATACAACTTATTTGTACCAGCAGGTAATACAATTGAAGGAGACACTAACCAATCGTTGGAAGTACCAGCCGGAGTATACCATGATGTACTCATTGACACCTTATTATCAAATTCCTCCGGGTAAAGTACCCATGCCGCATTTACGAAGCTGACTCCCGAATTAGGAGTAAGACCATCTTGATTATACAGAGTCCAACCTGCTATTCCAGGTCCGATTCCGTCCCAATTTTCTGAAAAAACCTGGGCCTCAACAAAATTTGTGGCACCAAGACAAATCAAAATCAATGAAAGTAATTTTTTCTTCATATTTTTCTTGTTTTATGTTTTATCAAAAATAATTCATTTCATAGATTAAAAAAAAAAGCGTTGAAAAATTCAGCGCTTTTTTAATAAAATATAACTAAATATTTATTTTTTTACAATTTTCTTTGTTACAATACCTTCATTAGTGTCAATATTCATAAAATACACTCCCTGATTAAGTTCGGAAATACCAATCTGTGTTTCGGTTACGGACTCGAAATCCATTGCTTTAACTATTCTTCCGTTAATGTCAACAATAGACACTTTGTTTATCTGAATATTGCCATTATTTGAAACATTTACAACGTTATTTGCCGGATTTGGATAAACTGAAAATTTAGACGACGTAAAACTATCAGTTGACAAAGTAGTAGCTGTTACTTTAAAATCATCAACCATGAGCATGTATCTGTCAGGAGAAACACACTGAATACCAATTCTTATTGTTAATCCATTATAAGTTGTCAGAGGAAATGTCTGCTCTGTCCACGCTGTATAACTTGTTGCCTGAATGGGAGGTACTCCTGAAATAATAGTGAAATCTGAAACTTGCGTAGGATTACCGGTACCGATATAAACACCTACTCTAAAACGTTCTGCACCATAACAATCAGACAACGCCTTGTACCAAAAACTTAATTGTGTACCTGTTGCTCCAGCCAAACTAATTGGAGGACTAATCAACCAGTCGTTATTGGCAAGAACAGACGCAGTCGGCACTCCTGCCCAGCAAGCAGCATATTTTGCACCAGTTCTTGACGTAAAATTCGAGTTTTCAGTACTACTACTACATCCATTTGTTTCATTTACAACACCTGCAGTTGAAGGATTAAAAATCTGAAAAGCCTGTGGGGCACCCGCATTGGCCCATGTTGGAGTATCAGTTCCTCCTGTATAAGTAGTCAACAAATCCAAATCAAGAGTTCCCCATTGTCCAAAACCGGTAATTAAGAAATCTCCGTAAGTTTCGAAACTATCCTGAAACAGGGTAACTTGGGAAAATCCAAGAGATGAGAAAAATAATGAAGATAATAGTAAAATTTTTTTCATAAAAGTTAGTTTTATTGTTCAGGATACTAAGATAATTTTTTTTTTCAATCCATTATCAAAACAATGTTTTTTTTAACACATTTTCCTATTAAAATGTTGCAAAATACCAACAAACCGCAAACTATACAGATTGTATTCTTTAGATTTTATATACAAATTAGAAAAAACAACTCTCTACTCTATTGTATACTCAAAAGATGATAATCCGCCAAAACCAATGCTGCCATAGCTTCAACGATAGGAACTGCCCTTGGCACAACACAGGGATCATGTCGGCCTTTACCCTGCTGTTCAAGTAAGTTTCCTTGATTATCCAATACTTCCTGCTTCTGAATTAAAGTAGCAACCGGTTTAAAAGCGACTCGGAAATAAATATCCATCCCGTTTGAAATACCGCCTTGGATTCCTCCCGACAAATTAGTTTTAGTGGTTCCGTCCTGATTATACAAATCGTTGTGCTCACTACCTTTCATCCTGGCGCCGCAAAATCCGCTCCCATATTCAAACCCTTTAACTGCATTTATTGAAAGCATGGCCTTCCCTAACTCTGCATGAAGTTTATCAAATACGGGTTCTCCTAATCCTATCGGAACGTTTTGAATCACACACGTTATTGTTCCGCCAACGGTATCTCCTTCTTTTTTGATTTTTTTGATATACTCTTCCATTTTAGCTGCCGACTCTAAATCAGGACAGCGAACCGGATTACTTTCAATCAATGAGAAATCCAATTCCTGGTAAGGCTTATCTATAAATATCTCTCCTACAGACGAAACAAAAGCATTGATTTTAATATCCGGAATAATTTGTTTGGCAATAGCCCCAGCCACCACTCTACTGGCCGTTTCACGAGCAGAACTTCTCCCTCCACCTCTGTAATCCCTTATACCGTATTTCTTTTCATAAACATAATCAGCATGACTGGGACGATAAGTATCTTTTATATGTGAATAATCATCGGATTTCTGATTGGTGTTCGGAATGATGAACCCGATTGGCGTACCGGTTGTCTTTCCTTCAAATATCCCGGAAAGAAACTGTACTTCATCAGCCTCTTTACGTTGGGTAACTATTGCAGATTGTCCGGGCTTTCTTCTTTCCATTTCTTTTTGAATGGATTCGAAGTCCAATTCAATACCTGACGGACATCCGTCAATAATTCCTCCAAGCGCTTCCCCGTGTGACTCTCCAAAAGTCATCAGTTTAAAAATAGTTCCAAATGAATTTCCCGCCATTGTCTGATGCTGTTTAAACAAAAATAAGTTTTTTCAGGCTTAAATTTAAAACAGCCCTCATTTTTCTTTTTCAACTAAACATTCCTTAATCTTTGAATAACATTTAATTTATAACCAGTTGCTTGTTTTACAATAAAATCATGTCATTGAAAAAAAGAAAAGTTGAAATTGTTGTTATTTCAGATGTGCATCTTGGCACCTATGGCTGTCACGCTCATGAATTGCTGAACTACCTAAAGACTATCAGCCCTAAAATACTCATATTAAACGGAGATATAATTGATATCTGGCAATTTCGAAAATCATATTTCCCAAAATCACATTTAAAAATCATCAAGAAAATTATCGACTTTACTTCTAAAGGAACCAAGATTTATTACATCACCGGAAATCACGATGAGATGTTGCGCAAATTCAGCGATACAAAAATGGGGAATTTTTCAATAACCGATAAATTGGTTCTGGAAATGGATGGAAAAAAAGGATGGTTTTTTCATGGAGATATTTTCGACAATTCGGTTCATCATGCAAAATGGATAGCCAAACTGGGAGGAATTGGCTATGATTACCTTATTCTGCTTAACCGATTCATAAACTGGTGTCTGGTAAAAATCGGAAAAGAACCTTACTCATTTTCAAAAAAAGTAAAAGCCAGTGTGAAAAAAGCTGTAAAATTCATATCCGACTTTGAGACGACCGCTTCCGAACTGGCCATTGACAAACGTTATGATTTTGTGGTTTGCGGACATATACATGAGCCAAAAATTGAAGAACGACGCAATAAGAAAGGGTCGGTAATTTAA
>NZ_DATIDM010000066.1:0-9752 GCF_035456225.1 Flavobacterium sp.
AAGAATTGGAAAAAGCTGTGGCTGAAGTGGATATTCCCTGTGTGGTAAAACCGCTGATGAGCTCTTCCGGAAAAGGACAATCTACCATAAAAACCGAAACCGATATCGAAAAAGCATGGAATTATGCCGTGGAAGGCTCCCGAGGCGACATCATCGAAGTAATCGTGGAAGCCTTTGTGAATTTCAATTCGGAAATCACTTTACTGACGGTTACCCAAAATAACAACCATACCTTATTTTGCGCACCCATCGGGCACAGACAGGAGCGCGGCGATTATCAGGAAAGCTGGCAGCCGGCACGAGTTTCACAAAAAGATATCGAAGAAGCGCAAGACATGGCAAAAAAAGTAACCGAAGCTTTGGGTGGTGCCGGACTATTTGGTGTCGAGTTCTTCCTCACGGATGAAGGCGTATATTTCTCCGAATTATCCCCACGTCCTCACGATACCGGAATGGTAACCTTATCAGGCACACAGAACTTCAATGAATTCGAACTGCATCTTCGCGCCATTTTAGGATTACCAATTGCCGAGATCACGTTGGAGAAAGTTGGAGCAAGCGCGGTGATTTTAGCTTCTGAAAATTCGGAAAAACCAACCTATACCGGAATCGACAAAGTAGCTGGCTTGTCGAAAACTGATTTTAGAATCTTCGGAAAACCGACTTCAAGGCCCTACAGAAGAATGGGAGTAGTATTGTCAAATGACAGTTTGGACACTCCTGTAGAAGAGGTTGTGGAACGAGCGAAAAAAACGGCCGTATTAGTAACCGTTAATTCATAAATTTGCCCTTTATTTTTTAATGCAGATGTTAATGAAAAAAGTTCTAACACTTCTATTACTATTGTTTTCGTTTTTGAGTTTTTCTCAAAATTATTACAACAATCCACAGAACAAAGCTGTTCCGACATTTTTTGGTAGTTCTGAAAATTTAGCTTTCAATGATAAGTTATTGGATATTTACAATAAAACACAATTGCATATTAGTAACAAATCCGACTCACTCTTTATTAAACGGATGAAATTAAAGGAAAATGATTCATTACAATTTCAGCTTTCTTATTTAATTAACAAATCAGGATACATTGTTGCAGACTCAACAGCAATTAATTCGGGAATAGCTTCTTTTGATAACTATATCAAATTGATGGTAAAATCCCTTCCAAAATTTACTCCAGCTGTAAGTTTAATAACAAAAGAACACAGTGAATACAAGATTAATATTCTTTGTGAGTTTGTTGTAAAAAACAATAAACTCATGATCTTCGAAAAAAACAAAATAGACAATTTCGAAGACCCTATTACACCCATTTTTGAAGCTTGTGCCAAAGATACAGCTGTCAAAAAAAATTGCCTTTCAAATACCTATAAAACCATTGCTCAAAAAATTGATATATCAAAACTTTCTTTTCGCGAAGCTCTTAATGAAATTAAAATAATGGTTGTTTTCAGTATTGATGAGCATGGCAAAGCCACAGACATTAAAATATTACGATCATCCATCGAATCAAAAGAGCTTGAAAACAAAATAATTGAAGCTTTTTTGAACCTGCCTAAATTCTATATTCCAACAGATGATCCAAACTTTCATAAGAAAAAAATTTCCTTACCAATAACTTTTCAAATAAATAATACCGGCTACAGCGGAAGACCTTACAGAAACAGTAATGGTTATCATTAATTTGGTATAATTTCAAGACCGCGATGAGAAGAATATTATTTTATAGGACCGACAACTGCCGAACTATTCCAAATACAAAAAAAACAGCTATTTTAGTAACTGTGAAATCATAAGTTCATAATTAAAGTATTACTAACACCAAAAAACAAAATATTATGGGTAAAAAAATCTTCTCTTTTCTATTCTTTTTATCGGTTATTGCAGTTAATGCTCAAGATAAAAAAGCGCAGGATAAAAAAAATTCCGTTAAGGATCAAATCGTTGAAGTTTCCTGCGGCCAATGTCAATTCGGAATGAAAGCCCCAGGTTGTGACCTGGCAGTGCGCATTGATGGGAAATCGTATTTTGTAGACGGAACCACAATAGACCAACATGGAGACGCTCATGCCAAGGATGGTTTCTGCAATGCGGTGAGAAAAGCAAAAGTTTCAGGCGAAATTGCAGAAAATCGCTTCAAAACAACTTCTTTCGAATTAATTGAAGAAAAAAGAGTGGGCTCTAAATAGGCCTCAAATTTCCGACTTTAATCCTACAATAAAAAAAGACATTTTCTTTCACAAAAAGTGTAAAAAACGTCTTTTTTAAATTTTCACCTTACTATATTTCCTATTAAAAGCTACTCATTTTTGTCAAAAAAAGACAAAAAAAGCGATTTTACTTTTTTCGGAAAAAGCAAAAAAAAGCGAAAAAATCACATTATTTTAAAAAATAAGCATTAAAATACGCTTTTTACTAAAAATAGCGCAAAGAAAAAGAAATAAAGGACTTACAAAAAAAACAAAACTTACACTTTATCGTTTTTTTTATACCATTTAACGTTTTTTTCTAATCCAAACCAATACCCGGAAGTATTTTTGCAAAAAAATTACACCAACCAAACGGCTGTAGTTTTCAGATAAAAATACGATGAAAAAAATTCTACTACTTCTTATTGCAATCATTTTCTTTTCTTTTGAAAGTACAGGTCAATGCACTATTTCAGGAACTAGCGTAAATTCAAGCTCAATAAATTGCGCTACATTTAGTTCTTGTACAACCATTTACCTTGGTGATGGAATCACAAGTACTAATTTAGTAATGAATTCAAATTTGGACTTTCCATGTTTAGGCGGTTTTACTTTCGTAATCAGAAACAATGCTACAATCGATTTTTCCAACGGTAATTACAATTTAGACCTACCAGCAGGATCATCGATTATAATTGAAACCGGAGGAAGCTTAAATGCCGGAGGGAATTGCAGCGCTTCCGATTTGATTAGAATAGGAAATGTCAAAGTAGCTTCTTGTAATGGTAGTGGTGGTGTTGCATCAGATTTCCCAACACTTGTAACCGGCGGTGGCTTCAATGTGGTTACTGCAACCGCTACTTCGGTTTGCGGTTCAGGAAGTTCCACTATAACCGCTTCAATGAACCCGGCACCTACTGCAGCAACAACTTATAATTTGTATACAGTAGCAAGTGGCGGCACACCATTTTTAACCATAAATGCAACGTCCGCTCCTTATTCAGCGACGTATACAACTCCCGTTATTCCTTCATCAACCACTTATTATGTTGAAGCAACAATTGGTTCCTTTACAACTCCAAGAAAAGAAATCAAAGTATTGACGGATACCAACATCTGGAACGGTACAACATGGTCAAAAGGTACTCCTCCTACAAGTTCTCAAAAAATTGTTTTTGCAGGAAACTACTCTTCTTCTTCTGATATTACAGGATGTTCTTGCCAGGTTAATTCCGGAAATGTTGTCATTAATTCCGGAAATACTTTAGCACTTGCGGACAATATTACAGTAACCGGTGGGGCATTAACTTTTGAAAACAACAGTAGCTTACTACAAACTAATGCATCAGCAGTAAACTCCGGAAATATCAACTACAAAAGAAGTACTACTCCGCTAAAACGATATGACTATACGTATTGGTCATCACCGGTAGCTAATGCTGCATTAAGTCAATTGGCAACAAATTCTTTGTTGTATGCTTACAGTCCAAGCATTAACAACTGGGTACAGGAAAGTGGAAGTTCTACGATGGTTCTTGGAAAAGGTTACATCGGAAGAGCGCCAAACAATCTTAATTACGATACACCACAAACAGTAGAGACAAATTTCACCGGAACCCCTAACAACGGTACTATTATTACACCAATAGTAAAAGGAGCCGGTGTTCTTAACTTAATCGGAAACCCATATCCGTCGGCTATTAATATCGACTTGTTTTTAACAGATGCAGCCAATTCAAGCATTGTAGACGGAACGATTTATCTTTGGACACACAACACTGCTATCAGCAGCGCTAATCAAGGCGACCACACTTACAACTATACCGTTAACGACTATGCGAAATACAATCTTACCGGAGGCGTAAAAACTGCCGCTATCTCCGGAGGTCCTGTTCCCACAGGAAAAATTGCCGCAGGTCAAGGATTCTTCATAGACGCGAATTCGGCTATAGCTAACGGAAATTACACAGCAACTTTCAGGAATTCAATGCGTGTATCCGGAAATAATAACCAATTCTTCAGAAATGAAGAAAACAATAACAACACAACTGGTGTTGCTCTAGAAAAACACCGCATTTGGCTGTCGTTAAGCAATACTCAAGGCGCTTATAACGAATCATTGGTTGGCTACATCCAAAACGCTACAAACGAATTGGACAGATTATTTGACGGAAAGACTTTGCCTTCAGAAAACATGGTTTCAATTTATTCACTGTTAGCAAACGAAAAATTATCCATTCAGGGACGTGCACTTCCTTTTGCCAATACAGATATTGTCCCAATCGGATATACAACATCTCTTAATGGTGATTTCACGATTAATTTAGAAAATTTCGACGGCTTATTCGGCAATCAGAATATTTATTTATTCGACAATACCACTGGAATTTATCACGATTTGAAAGTAGCACCATTTACCTTTACGACTACCAGCGGAGTATTCAATAATCGTTTCGAATTGCGTTTTACAAATGAAACATTAAGTGTAGATACACTAACAAACAATACTGAATCACTGATTATCCTTACCAAGGACAAAGAAATTACTGTAAAATCAACCGGTTCAGACATTGCAGGAGTAGAAGTACGTGATCTTTTAGGAAAATTGATCTACCGTCAGGATGGTATCCTTTCAAAAGAATTCCGCACCAGCGGTCTTCCTGCAGCTTCACAAATTCTGCTTGTTAAAGTAACATTTGACAACAAGCAAACCATTGTAAAAAAAGCTTTAATGCCTTAAGATAAAGATTACCCTCGGATAAAATCCGGACAACACACTAAACTCTGCCCCTTTTTATATGAAAATAATTCATATATAAAGGGGCTTTTTTTATCTCAACCTTTTTTAAAGAAGAAGCCAGACAAGTAAAATTATATTTGAAAATACATCTATTTCCCACATAAATATAATTATCTTTGAATAATGCTTATAATAGAAAATATCGCCAAACACGTCTCACTCACTACTGAAGAGCAGCTACTTGTTTTGGCTTTATTCGAGAACAAACAGTTCAAAGCAAAAACCATCCTTTTAAAGGAAGGGGAAATCTGCACACATTCTTTTTTTGTTCTCAAAGGCATCCTCAGAAGCTACACCGTCGATGAAAACGGCGTGGAACACGTAATGAGTTTCGCCTGTCCCGGCTGGTGGATTGCCGACATGTACAGTTATCTTTCCCAACGACCGGGACAACTATTCATAGAAGTCAACGAAGATGCCGAAGTATTTCTGCTCTCCAAAGAAAATCAAGAAAAACTATACCTTCAGGTTCCGAAGTTAGAACGTTATTTCCGTATTCTGATTGAAAATTCACTGGTCGCCAATCAACAGCGGTTAATCGACAATATGAGTTTTACTGCCGAAGCGCGTTACGACAAGTTCAGTAAAAAATACCCGGAATTGATCCACTGCCTGCCACAAAAACAAATCGCTTCTTACATTGGAGTTACCCCTGAATTTTTCAGTAAAATGAAGGCTCGTCTTTTGAAAAAATAGTTGCGCTTTTCAACCTCAATAAACAATCACTGCTTTTAGCAAACATCCTTATACTGAAAACCGGATCCGCGCTGCCTATAATCATTTCTTAATGTAGGTTAAGTGTTTCAGACATAGACACATCATAACTTTGTCACATCAAAACAATAGTTATGAACCGAAAAGATTTTATCCGAAAAACGATTTTAGGCGGTGGTGCTATAATCACCGGAACCGCTTTGGCTAAAAGCACCTCCGAAGAAACGGTAGGGTTCAATCACATTCAAAACACCAATTCAAAAATTATGGAAAATATCATTTTACACAAAGCCAATACACGAGGAAACGCAAATCACGGTTGGTTACAAAGTTTTCACACATTTAGTTTTGCCAATTATTTCAACCCGGAACGCATGAATTTTGGAGCGCTGCGCGTATTGAATGATGATACAGTAGCGGCCGGAATGGGATTCGGAAAACATCCGCATCAGGATATGGAAATCATCAGTATTCCTCTGGAAGGTGATTTAGAACATCAGGACAGTATGGGAAACAAAACGGTGATTAAAAATGGAGACATCCAGGTAATGAGTGCCGGAACAGGAGTTCAACACAGTGAATACAACAAAAATCAGGATAAAGAAGTGAAATTTCTACAGATTTGGGTTATCACGAATAAAAGAGGTGCAAATCCAAGATACGATCAAATCACACTTAATCCGGAAGACCGACACAATAAACTACAACAGATTCTCTCACCAAATGCAGAAGATGCCGGAGTTTGGATTCATCAGGACGCTTGGTTTCACTTGGGAAAATTTGACAAAGATGTTACGACCGAATACCAATTCAAAAAACAAGGTAATGGTTTGTATGTATTTGTACTCAATGGCGATATTAAAGTTAACAGCCAGGAATTGAACACAAGAGATGGCTTGGGCATCTGGAATACCGACAAAGTTTCCATCAAAGCAGATTCGCAAGCTGAATTTTTACTTATGGAAGTTCCTATGCAATTCTAAAAACAATTTCTTAATCTAGGTTAAGTACCTGAACAACAACTACAATGTAATTTTGTCTCATCAAATTACAATAACAACAATTAAAAAAATAAAATTATGGCAACAACAAAATGGACCATTGACCAAACACATTCGGAAATAGGATTTAAAGTAAAACATATGATGTTTACAAACGTATCGGGAAAATTTCTGAATTATGATGCGAATATAATTACTGAAGGAGATGATTTCACAAATTCAACAATAGAGTTTTCAGCTGATATCGACTCGGTAGACACCAGAAATGCAGACCGCGACAACCACTTAAAAAGTGCCGATTTCTTCGATGCAGAAAACCATCCTAAAATGACATTTAAAGCATCGTCATTCACTAAAGCTAATGATGATAACTACGAAATTGCAGGCGATTTGACATTAAGAGGTGTAACCAAGTTCGTAAAACTTCCCGCAGAATTCAGCGGCCTGATGACAGATCCCTGGGGAAATACCAAAGCGGGATTTATTATTAATGGAAAAATCAACCGAAAAGACTGGGGTTTAAACTGGAACTCTGCAATGGAAGCCGGAGGGGTTTTGGTAGGTGAAGAGGTGAAATTGGAAATCGAATTACAGTTTGTAAAACAATAAATTGCAAAGGCTGAAACCTAAAATGGAACGACCCATCAGATAACCGACGTTTTTTATTGAGTGATGATGTAAAACTCGATGTGGAAACACAACGGTTAAAAGCATAACACCCCGAATTAATACCTTTTGATTGATGAAGAAAAGCCTGTGGTTCATTTTGAATTACAGGCTTTTCAACTTCCTGAACGCAAAAAACTTTTCTGACACCACCAATGAGAGCAAATCCCTGTGAAGCATACACCGGAAACAACGCTTCAAAAAAATTATTACTTTTGCACTTCGATTGAATACCATTTTTTCAATCTTTAAATTCTTCAATCTTTAAATTTAATTTTATGAAAGCATACGTTTTCCCGGGTCAGGGTGCACAATTCACCGGAATGGGTAAAGATTTATATGAAACTTCCTCTTTAGCAAAAGAACTGTTTGAAAAAGCGAACGAAATTTTAGGTTTCCGTATTACCGATATCATGTTTGAAGGTACGGCGGAACAGTTAAAGGAAACCAAAGTTACACAACCGGCAGTATTCCTGCACTCGGTTATTTTAGCGAAAACCCTGGAAGATTTTAAACCGGAAATGGTTGCGGGTCATTCGTTAGGAGAATTTTCAGCTTTGGTAGCCAATGGTTCTTTATCTTTTGAAGATGGTTTGAAATTGGTTTCACAACGCGCTTTAGCGATGCAGAAAGCTTGCGAAATAACACCTTCAACTATGGCCGCAGTATTGAACCTTGACGATAAAATAGTGGAAGACATTTGTGCCTCTATCGACGGTGTCGTGGTTGCGGCTAACTATAATTGTCCAGGGCAATTGGTGATTTCGGGCGAATTAAAAGCCGTAGAAGAAGCTTGTGAAAAGATGAAAGAAGCCGGAGCCAAACGCGCTTTGATACTTCCGGTTGGTGGTGCTTTCCACTCACCGATGATGGAACCGGCACGTGAAGAATTGGCGGCTGCCATCGAAGCTACCACATTCAATACACCAATCTGTCCGGTATATCAAAACGTTACTGCCAGTGCGGTTTCCGATGCAAATGAAATTAAAAAGAACTTAATTATCCAATTGACAGCTCCGGTGAAATGGACACAGTCGGTTCAGCAAATGATTGCCGACGGTGCTACTTCATTCACAGAAGTAGGACCAGGAAAAGTATTAGTTGGACTGGTTAATAAAATCAATAAGGAAGTAGAAACGATTTCTGCGTAACTCTTAAAAATTGACATTTGAAACTCCGACGGTTGTCCGCCGGAGTTTTTTATTTTAATGATATCTTTGTTATACAAGAATTATACACTATGAATCCTGAAAATTTACGAACCGTAAATGTAATCCGGTATATAACTCCATTGCGCGAAGGAGGTTCATTGCCGGCACTGGCCGAAGCCGATGACGATTTTAAATACGTTTTGAAATTCCGCGGTGCCGGTCATGGAGTAAAAGCACTGATTGCCGAACTACTGGGTGGAGAAATTGCCCGTTTCTTAGGTTTGCCCGTCCCGGAATTGGTTTTTGCCACACTAGATGAAGGGTTTGGAAGAACGGAAGGTGACGAGGAAATTCAGGATTTATTACAATTCAGTCAAGGATTGAATTTAGGATTGCACTATCTGTCGGGAGCAATAACCTATGATGCTGCCGTAAATAATTGTGATGCGTTATTGGCTTCAAAAATAGTCTGGCTGGATGCTTTCATCACTAATGTGGATCGAACTTTTCGCAACACCAATCTACTTATTTGGCACAAAGAACTTTGGTTGATAGACCACGGCGCTTCTTTTTACTTTCACCATTCCTGGGAGAATTGGAAAGCGAATGCTATGAGTCCTTTTCCTCTGATAAAAGATCATGTTTTATTACCAAAAGCAACAAAAATGGAAGAGGTTCATAAAGAGTTTACCGAGAAATTGAACGAAACGGTTCTGAGAGAACTCGTAAATTTAATTCCGAGCGATTGGTTACAATGGGAAAACGGAGCAATTTCTCCTGAGGAAATCAAAGAAGTTTATTTTCAGTTTTTATCGATTCGATTAGCAAACGCAGACCTATTTTTAAAACAAACACAAGATGCACGAAAAACACCTATATGAATACGCCGTAATTCGTGTCGTACCAAAAGTTGAACGCGAAGAATTCATCAACATCGGATTGATACTTTTTTCCAAACGGGAAAAATATTTACGAATAGAACATAAAATCCCGGCAGAAAAAATAAAGTCGTTCTGCCCGGATTTTGATCTGGAACAATTGGAAGAAAACCTGACATCATTCACTAAAATCTGTTCAGGAAAAAGCGAAGGCGGACCTATTGCCACTTTTGAAATCGCAGAACGTTTCCGTTGGCTTACTGCTGTTAGGAGTTCAAGCATACAAACTTCAAGACCACATCCCGGATTTAGTATGGATTTGGATAAGACTTTTGAAAAATTATTTAAGGAATTGG
>NZ_DATIDM010000067.1:0-12540 GCF_035456225.1 Flavobacterium sp.
ATCAAAAAGCGGTTGCCGATTTTTTTGAAGCCGAAAAGCCGGAGTATGTGTTTCTTGCAGCCGCTAAAGTAGGCGGAATTGTTGCAAATAATACATACAGGGCAGATTTTATCTACGAAAACATGATGATTCAAAATAATGTGATTCATCAGAGTTTTGAAAATGGAGTGAAAAAGCTGATGTTCTTGGGGTCGTCTTGTATTTATCCAAAATTGGCGCCGCAACCTTTAAAAGAAGATTACCTGTTGACAGGTTTGCTGGAAGAAACCAATGAACCTTACGCCATAGCTAAAATTGCCGGAATAAAAATGTGTGATGCCTACCGTGATCAGTACGGTTGCAATTTTATCTCGGTGATGCCTACAAATTTGTACGGTTTAAATGATAATTACGATTTAAATAATTCCCATGTATTGCCCGCCTTATTGCGTAAATTTCACGAGGCAAAGCACAGCAATGCATCTGAAGTGACCGTTTGGGGAACAGGAACTCCATTAAGAGAGTTTCTTCATGCCACGGATATGGCGGATGCCTGCGTTTTTCTGATGCAGCATTACAATGAAAAAGGATTTGTAAACATTGGATCCGGAAAAGAAATCAGTATCCGTGATTTAGCGTTTTTGGTGAAAGATATTGTTGGTTTTGAGGGCGAAATTATATTTGATACTACAAAACCGGATGGAACACCGAGAAAATTAATGGATGTAAACAAGCTGAACGATTTGGGCTGGAAGTATTCGATCGAATTAAAAGACGGTATCGAAGCTGTTTACGAGGAAAAATTTTTGAGCTAAATGACAAAAATATCAGTAATATCAGTTAATTATAACGATAAAGCCGGTTTGGAGAAAACACTTAAGAGTGTAACGTCTCAAACCCTTAAGGATTTTGAATATATTGTTATTGACGGTGGAAGCAACGACGGAAGTAAAGAACTTATTGAAAGTTACGCCGATAAAATTGACCATTGGGTAAGCGAACCGGACAAAGGGGTTTACAGCGCAATGAACAAAGGGATAAATGCGGCCAGTGGAGAGTTTGTACTCTTTATGAATGGCGGCGATTTGTTTTACGACACTCAAGTACTTGAAAATGTCGAGAAAATGCTGGTGCCGGAATATGATATTTATTACGGCGATAATTATAAGGTGAAAGACAGCGCAAAGCGTAAGAAAACCTATCCTGAACAATTGTCGTTCTCTTTTTTCTATACCAGTTCGTTAAATCATCAGTCTACTTTCATAAGAAGAAAGTTGTTTTTTGACCATTTCTTATACAAAGAGAATTATAAAATTGTAGCCGATTGGGATTTTTTCATCTATACTATCTGTAAACAAAATGTTCCGTATAAATATTTGAACTGCACCATCAGCGAATATGATTTTACAGGTATTTCTTCGTCTGAAAAAAGCAGAAATACCATAATTCAGGAAAAAGAAGCTACTATGAAAATGTACTTTCCGTTGTTTGTGCAAGACTATAAGGAGGTAGCCGAACTGAATTCAAAACGTGTACAACAGGTGTTTCATATCAAGAATTTTCCGGTTGCCTGGAAAATTTTAAAAAGTACCATCAGTGTCCTGTTACTGTTTATTCCAAAAATGAAAAAATGAAAAAAATACAAGTAGGGTTTTTATTATCGTATGATTACGAATTGCTCAAGAAATCAATCCCTCCGGTTTATGATCAGGCGGATACTATTTTTTTGGCCGTAGATAAGGAATACAGAACATGGTCCGGGAATAAATTCTCAATTCCGGATGATTTTTTTGATTGGCTTAAAGCATTCGATGTTGATAAGAAAATCGAAATTTACGCCGATGATTTTTACGTACCGGAGCTGAATGCCATCCAGAACGACACTCGCGAGCGTCACATGCTTGGAAATAAAATGGGCCTCGGAAACTGGCTGGTTCAAATCGATTCCGATGAGATTTTTATCGATTTTAAATCATTTGTGACCAATCTCAGGAAGTACGATTCCTATTTGAAAAACCCGGCTCAAAACCCGATTCAGTTTGCTGCTTTTCATGTCAACGTTTATAAATATCTTCCGGAAGGTATTTTGTATATCGATAAGCCTTCCAAATTTTTGGTGGCAACTAATTATCCCAACTATAAATACGCTAAAAATACCAAATCGAGAATAGTATATTTCAATTCGTTAGTCTTGCATGAAGGATTGGCTCGTACAGAGGAAGATCTGAAAGTGAAATTAGCAAACTGGGGCCACAAACATGAAATAAACGATACGTTTTTGGATAAATGGAAAATGGCCAACGCACAAAATTATAAGGACCTGAAAGATGTCTTTTATCTTGATGCCGATACATGGCCTTCGGTTGGTTTTTTCCCGTCCAACGATCTTTTTGAGATCAAGAAAATAGTCGAGAAAGATGAAACATTAACAATTCCTGCAACTAAATTGTTTTTCAGGAATTTTGGTCAATGGTTTAAGCATTTGTTCAAAAAGAAAAAACCCGTTTTCGAATCTTATTTCGATTTATAATATGAAGCAAAAGACAGCTTTATTAATTTCGACTTACAACTGGCCGGCAGCACTTAATGTTGTGCTTAAAAGCGCCATGTCACAATCCGTTATGCCGGATGAAATTCTTATTGCTGACGATGGTTCGAAGGAAGAAACAAAGGATCTGATAGCGTCCTATCAGCAAAAAAGCCCGGTGCCCATCAAACATTTTTGGCAGGAAGATTTAGGTTTCCGAAAATCGAGAATCTTAAACCAGGCCGTGGCAGGAACCGATGTTGATTATATTATTCAGGTCGATGGCGACTGCATCATGCACGAAAAGTTCGTGGAAGATCATATAAAAGCACGGGTAAAAGAGGCTTATTTATATGGGGCCCGTGTTAATATTCTTCCGGACGCTGTGAACGAGGTATTGGAAAAAGAAATGGTTTCTTTTGGCTATTTTTCAAAGGAAATCAAGAATAAATCCAGAGCGCTTCATATTCCTTTTTTGGCTTCTTTTTATAAGGTTCGTCAATCTTATTCCGATAAATTCAGAGGATGTAATGTTTCTTTCTGGAGAAAAGATTTTATCGAAATCAATGGTTATAATGAGGATTATGAAGGCTGGGGCAGAGAAGATTCCGATTTGGTTATCAGAATGGGTAATAAAGGAGTAAAAGCTAAAAGACTTCGTTATGCCGGTATCGTTTTTCATATTCATCATAAAATCAATTCGAGAGCCAATTTTGAAAAAAATGATGAAATGCAAAACGAAGTTATTGCCAATAAAATAGTTTGGATAAATAACGGGGTCGATAAATACCTTAAATGAACTATTCCAGTTTTCGGTACATCATCCACAATTGCAGGTACCTTTTGAAAACGGAAAAGGCATGTACATAAGCTAAAACGAAACCTTCCTTACCGTCTAAAATTCCTAAACGATAGAAATACTGCCAGACAAAACGGTACTTCGGTCGTATGAAAAAGTGGTATGCGTTAGGTTTTTTGTTTTTCAGATAAAGAGTTTCTGCCTGAAGTTTGCTGTACAAATTGAGTTTATTGTTGTAATTGTCCAGGCTTTTGTAGCTAAAGTGATTGACCCTTTCTTTTAGAAGACCGACCTTACCGTTGGCAGCAACAGCTTCATGAACAAGATTACCGTTATACTGACAATGATTTTTGTTGAAAACCCTGATTGCCTTATCAGATTGCCATCCGCCATACTTAATATGTTTTCCCATAAAATGGAAATTTCGTTTGGCATAATAGGCTACGTAGTCGGATTCTGAACTTGTCGCGGAAATAATTTCGTTTTCCAGTTTCGGGGTGACAATTTCATCCAAATCAAAAAATACAATCCAGTCGTTTTTTGCCTGACTGATAGCGAAATTACGCTGATTGGAAAAATCATCAAAATCCCTTTGAATAACAGTTACACCAAGACTTTTTGCAATGTCAACCGTTTTGTCCGTACTGTTGGAGTCGACAAAAATAATTTCATCAGCAAAAGACAAACTTTCAACGTATTGTTTTACATTTTCTTCTTCGTTTAAAGTAATTGCTAATGCCGTTATTTTTGGTTTCAAATTATTTAGGGTTGTATTTTTGGTGTATATAGAGGCAAATGTAATAATTTTACAATTATTTACTAATATAAAATAACGAAATGACACGATTACCGATTTTAATGTACCATAACGTTTCCGAGGATAAAAAAAATGGTAAAGGACTTACCATTGCCGCTGAAAAATTAGAGGGTCAATTTCGTTATTTAAAGGAGAAAAAATACGCGTCGTATCATTTGTCAGAATTGGAAACCAAAAGCCAATTGCCCAGAAAAAGTATTGTAATTACCTTTGATGATGTAACAGAGAACCAATTGTTATACGCGGTGCCCTTATTGAAGAAGTACAATCTGAAAGCAACATTTTTCGTTCCTTTTGCTTATGTCGGTAAAACTGACATCTGGAATGATGGTAACGAGAAAATCATGAATTTCGAACAATTAAGGAATCTTCCCGAAGTCATCGAGTTAGGCCTGCATTCTTTTGCGCATAAAAAATATGACTCCCTTTCAGAATCGGAAATTAATGCCGATTTCGAAAAATGTTTCAAATCTATTGAGGGACACAACCTTAAAGTGTACAGCGCCGTGGCTTATCCGTACGGCAATTATCCTAAACGCGAACCGGCAAAGACAAAATTTATATCGGTTTTACGACATAATGAAATTAAAATGGGATTGAGGATAGGTAATAAAATCAACAGATTCCCGTTTAAAAATCCGTTTGAAATTATGCGGATTGACGTAAAAGGCGAAGATAGCCTGCTGAAATTCAAACTGAAACTGCGCTTCGGGAAACTGAAATTATTTTAGGCCTTTCTGGATCAGGAGCATTTTTGCATAACGTGAAAAAACACCATAAGCATTAACGCTTGCCAATGCCAACCCCGGAACTCCGTCCATAAATCCTCTTTTTAAAATATAGGAAGAGAAAAAGCGGTATAAAGGCTTGAAGAATAAGTGGAAATAAGTCACTTTTTTTCTTTTTTGAATCGAAGTATTCGCCTGAAACCAAGCGTAAGAGTCTTTTTTCTGAAGTAAATGAAACAAGCCTTTGTAAGTATAATGGATCATGAAATTTTTCAATTGCCCTATACTGCCCGGAACATGTAGTTTTTCGTGTACGTCACCTGTAAAATGAATGTTATTGTTTTTTACCAATCGCACCACGCGATCCACTTTATGGTACAAAAAACGATTCATGTAGAAATGAGGGAAATTGATTTTATAACCACTGTGTTTCCCCGAAGCCATCACTTCAAGGATTTCGAGTTTAAGTTTTGGTGTAACACGTTCGTCGCCGTCAATAAAAAGTACCCAATCTCCGGTCGCTTCTTTAATAGCATGGTTTTTTTGATTGGAGAAGTTGTCAAACTTTCGTTCTAAAACAGTACAACCCAAGGATAATGCTTTCTCTTTGGTTCCATCCGTACTGAAAGAGTCGATAACAATAATCTGATCGGCAAAATACACTGATTTCACCGCATCTTCAATATAATCAATCTCGTTGTAAGTAGGGATAATAACCGAAAGTGTGCTCATTATTTGTTATTGGAGCAACAAATTTAGCAAAATTAGGTTACCTTTGCGCAATCATGCGAAAGAATGTTTCAGTAATTTTAACGGGCTCCGCTTCTTTAGAGAATCTTGAAAAAGTCTTGCTGGGCTACAATGCTCAAAACTATCGTAATTTCGAGGTTTTGTTGATGTTGAATGCATCAGATAACGATAAATTGAAGTTGCCTGACACACTTTTGAAGGAGCTTTTTTTTCCTATTTCGAAGATTGTAATCGCTTCTGCAATTCTTACCCCGGAACTATTTTCCAAAACGTCAACCGAGTATTTCCTGTTTGCCGGTTTATCGGCAATTCCACGTTATGATTTTGTGGAACAGCATATGAAATACCGAGAAGAAGGTTATTTTTTAAGTGGATCAACGATTCCCGTAAAAGAAACGGTATCACGGCATATTGTCAGAGAAACCCTGGACAGCGGAGTTTGTTTTGACCCGAAATGGCTTAAGCAGCACAACAGTAAATCACAATTTTCAAATTTAT
Source organism: Flavobacterium sp. (assembly GCF_035456225.1). Classification (GTDB taxonomy): domain Bacteria; phylum Bacteroidota; class Bacteroidia; order Flavobacteriales; family Flavobacteriaceae; genus Flavobacterium. Next base: position 6,099 of record NZ_DATIDM010000067.1, read on the forward strand.
TCCGATTTTCGGAGGGATTGCAAGCTACTTTATGGAATAGGATTTTGTGTGGCAATACAACCTTTCATTTTGATAATGCATCGGCATGGAGAAATGACCTGGAAAGTATTTCGGTTAAATCCGGGACAGACAAGGACATTACCAAATTATTGGTGGAATTGGGTTGCAAGCCGAAACAGATAAAGTTTTCAACGGTATTGTTGGAGACAGAGGCAGTAAGTGAGCCTTGATTTATAAAATGATTATTTTTTGAATTGAAATTTGATAAAAAATGAAGATATCCGTAATTGTCAGTACATATAATGCCGAAGAATGGCTTGAAAAGGTACTTATTGGTTATAGTGTTCAGACCTATAAGGATTTTGAACTAATCATAGCCGATGACGGTTCCAGAGCATCAACCAAAGAGTTGATTGACCGATATGCTTCTAATTATCCCGTTCCTGTTCGCCATTTATGGCATGAGGATTTGGGATATCGCCGTCAGGAAATTCTAAACGTAGCCATAGTCGAGGCTGCTAACGAATATATCATTATGACTGATGGTGACTGTATTCCGAGAAAAGATTTTGTAGAGGTTCATGCCAAGTATGCTGAAAAAGGGAAGTTTTTATCAGGAGGATATTGTAAATTAACAATGAAAACCAGCAAGCATATTTCAAAAGATGATATTGTCAGCGGAAAATGTTTCGATGTAAAATGGCTTAAAGCTATTGATACTCTGGATTTTTCGAATATTCTTAAATTGGGAGCAAACCAGTTTTTAGGTTTTGTTTTGGATACCATTTCGCCGACTACACCGTCGTTTAATAACTGTAATTCTTCAGGATTCAGAGATGATATGATTGCAATTAATGGTTACGATGAACGAATGAAATATGGTGGTCCTGACCGTGAATTCGGGGAGCGTTTGGAAAATTTTGGTGTAAAAGGAAAGCAAATTCGTCATAAAGCCGTAGTTTTACATTTGGATCATGCAAGAGGGTATAAGACACCCGAGTCGTTAGCAGCGAATCTTGCCATTCGAAAAGAAGTGAGACAGAAAAAAATCAAGTGGACCCCATTTGGAATCCAGAAAAACGATAAGCAATAGATGAGAATCTTAGTTACCGGAGCGGCTGGTTTTATCGCATCGCATTTGTGTGAAAAATTGAAATCCCTAGGACATGATGTTGTGGGGATTGATAATTTTAACGATTATTATGATGTGAAACTGAAAGAAATGAATGCAGCCGATTTGCAAAAGCAAGGCATTAGTATTTTCAGAAAGAACCTCAATGAAGATTTAAGTGACGTATTCAAAACGCCGTATGATTATATTTTTCATTTAGCGGCGCAACCGGGTATTTCAGCAGATACCTCACTTCAGGAATATGTTGATAACAATATTTATGCGACGCAAAACCTGTTGGAAGCCGTATTGGAACACAATGCTGACTTAAAATCCTTTGTAAATATTGCCACTTCATCCGTTTATGGAATTGAAGCTACTGTAGACGAAACAGAACCTGCAAAACCCGTATCTTTTTACGGTGTAACTAAATTGGCAGGAGAGCAACTGGTTTTGGGTTTACAGCGCACCGGAAAACTCAATGCTTGTTCGGTACGTTTGTATTCGGTTTACGGACCACGCGAACGTCCGGAAAAATTATACACTAAATTGATTGAAAATCTGCATTATGATAAGCCATTTCCCCTTTTTGAAGGCAGCATAAAACACGAAAGAAGTTTTACGTATGTCGGAGATATAGTGAGTGGTTTGGCTGGCATTATCGGCAAAGAAGATAAGGTTAATGGGGAAATCATCAATTTAGGAACAGACGAAGTAAATACAACTCAAGAAGGTATTAACGCAGTAGAAGCCATCATGCGAAAATCGCTGATTATCGATCATAAACCACCTCGAAAAGGCGACCAGCAACGCACCGCTGCGGTTATAGATAAGGCAAGAACATTGCTGGGTTATGAACCCAAAACCACACTTAAAGAAGGTTTGCAAAAACAGGTGGATTGGTACCTTGAAAAGTTTACGAAATAAAAAAGAGGCTGTTTTTTTAGACAGCCTCTTTTTTTATAGATTGTTTTTCAGAAAAACGTCCAATTGGGAAAGAATAATATCCGGGGAAAGCTGTAAATACAATTCCCTTGGATCCTCTTCTATTTTTTTGCGTTCTTCATAAGTGAAATTATCATATAAATCCGGTTTTACATCCAACAGGTGGATGGAATGATGAAATTTGCCATCCTCAAAACTTGCCCAATGCAATTTATTCACATACGGCGAAAAAATTGTAAATGTTGGTTTATTCAAAGCTTTAGCAATGTGAACCGTACCTCCCTCATTAGCAACCAATGCATCACACTGATTCATCAATTTTACAAAATCACGGATAGAAGGAGCATAGATATCAAGAATAATGTTCGATTTGTGTTTGCACATCTCATAAATTTTCAAGGCATCCGATTTTTGATGTGGCGAGTAATTAAACAAAATGTAAACATCATAATGAGAAGCAATGAAATCCACCATTTCAGCTACATATTCATAGGGCATTGATTTTTGTGGCGTACTGCCTAAAACTCCTAAAACAATTACTTTTTTGTCCTTGTATTTCCCCAGCCAGTCTTCTTTTTTTTCTGATTCAGAAAGAAATAGTTTTGGCGCATAATCAATAGGTTCAAAATCACCGGCATATTCTAAAAGATGTACACGGTCTTCAATAGCTTTTCCACAAAATTTATCGGAGGACTTAAGGCCTTCTGTCGGATGAGTATAATAGCCCCAATTTCCGAATTTCTTCCGACTTTTGTGTCCGATGGTTTGTCTGGCGCCGGAAAATTTGCAAATCAGACGGCTTTGGGTTTTGGAATACGGATCGAAAATAATATCGTATTTCTCTTTTCGGATTTGACGAATCAGTTTAAGAAGATTGGGAATTTCTTTCAGTTCCTTTTCGTTAATGGAAATCACCTTGTCGATATTCGGATTTTCCTGTAAAACCCCCAATGTAAAATCATACGCCATGAAATGCACTTCGCTGTCAGGAAATTTTCGTTTGAAATTATTGGCAATAACCGAGGCAATCAAAACATCTCCGATTCGCTTGTTTTGTATGATTAAAACTTTCTTCATAAAACTAATTCTTGGTGCAAAGTACTATTTTTTATACTTTTAAACCAAAATTATTTTACCTCAGTGAAAATTATCATCCATCCGAAATATACAACCCAAAAAAGCGCTGTACTGCAATTGGTTCTGGCTTTTTTTGACCAGGGAGACCTTATTGTGAAAGGTGCCCGTAATACCATCAAATCAAATGTGTTGGGTGAAAAAAAGGTAAATATCAAATACTTCAAGAAGCCCGGCTTTATTAAATCGATTATTTATTCTTTTTTTAGGAGTACAAAGGCCAAACGTTCGTATGATTATGCCAATTATCTGATGGAGCACGGTATTTCGACGCCTTTCCCGATAGCCTATCTTGAAAAAAGAAACGGATTGGGTTTAATCGGAGACAGTTATTATGTAAGCCAACAAATCGATTATGATTTTACCATCCGGGAACTGATCCACGATCCGTTATTTCCCGAACGAAATATAATATTGGAACAGTTTGCCGAGTTCACGTTCAAGATGCACGAGGCTAATGTGAATTTCCTCGACCATTCACCGGGTAATACTTTGATTGTAAAAAAAGGAGCAGGTAAATACGATTTCTATCTGATCGATCTTAACCGAATGAAATTCGAATCCATGTCAATCGAAGCCCGAATGGACAATTTCAAGAAGATGTGGCTCTCCAAAACCATGGTAAGGGTTATCGCGAAAAGATATGCCGAATTAACCAATCAATCAGAAGAAAAACTACACGCCATCCTTCTGGAAAAAACATTGGATTTCAAGCGGAAAATCACCAAAAAGAAATGGTTAAAACGAAAACTGAAAAGATAACAGATAAAAAAATCCGGAATATTTCCGGATTTTTTTATCTGTAAACTGCGACTGTCAACTGAAACTGTCAACTGAAACTGTCAACTGAAACTGTCAACTGCGACTGTCAACTGCGACTGTCAACTGCGACTGTAAACTGTAAACTGTAAACTGTAAACTGTAAACTGCGACTGTAAACTGAAACTGTCAACTGCGACTGTCAACTGCGACTGTCAACTGCGACTGCTTAAACCGCTACATCATATTCACGCAAAGCATTGTTCAGCGATGTTTTCAAATCCGTAGAAGGTTTACGTTTTCCGATGATCAATGCGCAAGGAACCTGATATTCACCAGCAGCAAATTTCTTAGTATAACTTCCCGGGATTACAACCGAACGTGCCGGAACGATTCCTTTCATTTCCACAGGCTCATCACCGGTAACGTCGATGATTTTAGTAGAGGCCGTCAAACAAACGTTCGCTCCTAAAACCGCTTCCGTTTCCACGCGAACGCCTTCCACCACGATACAACGCGAACCGATGAACGCACCGTCTTCAATGATTACCGGAGCTGCCTGTAACGGTTCCAATACACCACCGATACCAACACCACCGCTCAAGTGTACGTTTTTACCAATCTGAGCACAGCTTCCCACGGTTGCCCATGTGTCTACCATCGTACCTTCGTCTACATAAGCTCCGATGTTCACATAACTCGGCATTAAAATCACTCCGCTTGAAATGTAAGAACCATAACGGGCAACAGCATTAGGAACCACACGGATACCTTTTTCAGCATAATTACGCTTTAAAAGCATTTTGTCGTGGTATTCGAAAATTCCAGCTTCCCAAGTTTCCATTTTCTGTATAGGGAAGTACATTACTACCGCTTTCTTTACCCATTCATTCACCTGCCATCCGCCTTCAACAGGTTCTGCAACGCGCAATTTCCCTGAATCCAACAGTTCGATAACTTCTCTGATAGCTTTCTGTGTGCTTTCTTCCTGTAATAAAGCTCTGTTTTCCCAAGCTTGTTCTATGATAGTCTGTAAAGTACTCATATTGAAATAAATTTTTGACAAAGATACGAGGTTTGACGAAAAGTAGGAAATCAATGTCCTAAAGTCACAAGGCAAATACCGAATGTTAAATTTTAAACCAGAGTCCGGAAACAGAACACTGATTAAACGAATTATACAGATTTGCACAGATTTTTATAAAAAGGATGATCTGCGTAAATCTGTAGATTCTGCGTGTAATTTATTTATGGAGATGAATTCGTTGGTTTGAAAGAAACAGTTTTTTAGAACACCGATTAAACGGATTTTACAGATTTGCACGGATTTTTATAAGAAGTATGATCTGTGCAAATCTGCGAATTTCTGTGTATTCTGTGTGCAAATTATTTACCGTGATGAATTCTTTGGTCTAAATGAAACATTTTTGGATTTTTTGGAGCAACCCGAGCGATAGCGAATTGGCGAAGCAATGGCTTGGGTTTTATTTGTTATCCTTGTTCCCGCTTTCCGTTCCAAATGAAATTCACTGAACACAAAAATCCAATAATACTTTGTGAAGTAATCTGTCATTACGAGCTTGCGTGGCAATCTCACAATGTCAGGATTTCCACTACAATCGGGGCTAGGGAGGAAACCTTTTGCCTTTTTGTAATCTTTCATCGTGGTTCCGAACCTGAATAACATGGTTCCGAACCTGAATAACATGGTTCCGAACCTGAATAACATGGTTCCGAACCTGAATAACATGGTTCCGAACCTGAATAACATGGTTCTTAACCTGAATAACATGGTTCCGAACCTGAATAACATGGTTCTTAACCTGAATAACATGGTTCTGAACCTGAATAACATGGTTCCGAACCTGAATAACATGGTTCCGAACCTGAAAAACATGGTTCCGAACCTGAATAACATGGTTCCGAACCTGAATAATGAGGTTCAGAACCAGGATAATGTGGTTCTAAACCTGAATAATGAGGTTCCCAACCTGAATAATGAGGTTCCCAACCAGGATAATGCGGTTCGAAACCAGGATAATGTAGTTCAGGACGTGGTTAATGGGGTTTGAAACCTAATATAAGCTTAAAAAACTATGTTTCTATGTGGTTAATAAATATCGTACCTTGTAGCAAAAAGGACCATCATGAAAGATTATTTTTCAGAAATCTCTACCGGTTATTCCCAATTCCGTCCCCGTTATCCGGAGGAGATGCTTCAGGAAGTCGTTTCTCTTGTAAAAGATAAAAACACCGCCTTGGATGTGGCGACGGGCAACGGGCAGGTAGCATCAAGGCTTTCGGAGTTTTTTCAAACCGTTTACGGTACCGATATCAGTGAAAATCAGCTGAAACAGGCGCCTGAAATTCAGAATGTCATCTACAAAAAAATGCCTGCGGAACAAACCGATTTCACAGCCGCTCAATTTGATTTAATCACGGTAGCACAGGCCATCCACTGGTTCGATTTCGACGCTTTTTATAAAGAGGTCT
>NZ_DATIDM010000068.1:0-16512 GCF_035456225.1 Flavobacterium sp.
ATGTGTTGCTGCTTTGCCAATGGATGCTGTCGATACTATATTCATAAGTTCCATATCCTCCCTGGGCGATAGCCTGAATGGTTGCCAGTCCACTTGAAAACAACGGGGTTATAAGTACCGCCGAAACCGAAAGCGGTTCTGATGACTGGTCGATGGTGATGGTATCTGAATTTGTACAGCCGGTATTGGTTTCGGTCACCACCACGGAATAAGTCCCGGATTGGGTAACATTGAAAATAGCGCTTTGGTTTCCGTTACTGTCAACGTCTGGGTTAACTGGTGTCCATGCATAATTGAAACTGCCCGTATTTGAAGGTGTGGCATCAATGTTTTGCGAACCTGAACCTGTAGAAGGGTCTAAACAAAGTGTGAAATCATTGCCCAATTCTGTTTTCGGAATCGGATTTACTACTAAATTCAAAAAGGCACCTAGTCCGACACATTCATTGTTCAGAGAACTGTCCACACGAATGTAGATGGTTTGTGCATTGGCAGTGGTATTTCTGTAAGGGCTTGCGGCCGTTCCCGTAATCGCATTTTCTTCCGCCAACGCATCGGCTAAATTCTCGTAATACGTCACGGTCAGATTTTGGCTGCTGGCAAACGAATTTAAAATAGCTGCAGTGGCCGGGTCAAAATTAAAGTAGTCATAACCATCATTCTCCGGGTCGTTTTGGCTGATGTATTCGTCACATTCATTCAACGTTTGCAGCATAGAAGAATTTAGTTGGGTTGCTGAAACTATCAGTGGAACCGCAACAATTCGGTAGCAGCCATTCGGATTGCTTACTCTTGTCCAAACAGTTCCGGCACCGGAAACATAACTGGTGAAATTTGGTATAGGATTGGTGTTTGTTGAAGCGTTTGCACTCGAAGTAAAGTAACTGAATTGTAAGGTCGGATCAGTATTGATCAATGAATTTACTTCGGTTAAATTAAAACTTGTAATGGCATCCTGATTGTCGTCACACTGTTTAAGGACAACACTGCTGTTTATTACCGGTAAAGGCTGTACAACCAAGTTGAATGTTGAAGCCGTAAAACAGTTGGTCAGTGAATTGGTCAGACGCACATACATAACTCGGTCATTGGTGTATAATGTGTTTTGAGGATTAGATCCGCTATCGGCATCAGTCTGGTTCAAGTGGTAAGAAACCTGAATACCTGTCTGTCCGTTTAAAACCTCGGTTGTTTTTGTGCTGAAATTAAAAATAGCAAATCCGTTAGTGTCATTTCCATCGGCATTGTCATCACAAACCGTAAAATCTGATATAGGAGAAATGAGAGGCAGCGGATTCACAGTTACGGCAACAGTTGCTGAAACTTCCGTACAGGCATTGTTCGGTGCAAGTGTGTACGTGTAAACACCGGCAGGATCTATGGCAGGATTAAATATCGATGTTCCGGAAGCCAATGCTGGAGACCAAGTTCCTCCTGTGGTTGCTCCAGGTCCCAAAAGGGGGAATAAATCAAATGTAGGTTCGTTTTTGCAAACTGTTTTTTGAGTGTTGTTTCCCGGATTCGAAGCTTGTTGTATGCTTACGGTTACCTGAACGTTTACAATTTCGCATAAACCGGTAAAGTTGTAATTATAGACCCCCGGTAAATCTACTGCGGGGTCAAAAACACTTGTACCACTTGCCAGAGCTGGAGTCCAAACACCTCCCGGATCCGGATTTCCTTCAATTTTCGGAAGTAAATCGGTCGGGGAACTGGAACAGACTGTTATATCGGTATCTCTCGGCTCTGACCCGAAACCGGAGTAATATGCTGCAAAACCGACAGCACCACTCGATCCAAATATTCCTACAGCAAGCGGTCCTGTCGATTCCACTTTAACATTTCGCGTATAGCCTCTAAGCCGGTAGGTTACCCATTGCGCATTGCCGAGTACCGGTTCTGGCAGAGCCGTAGCCAAGTTTCCGTTTATTCTTATTGTGGATCCGGCGTAGGTTACAATAATGATTTCACTATTGTAACTTGTTAATCCGATGGAATCGATGCTAGGAATCAAATCCACGGTTTTTTGAAAATAACAACTCAGCGGAGGAATAAAATTCAAACCCGAAGTGGCATCTGAAAATGATCCGCCCAAAATCTGATACATATAAATCGGCTTGGAGGAAGTAATGTACATATTCTTGTTGCGTATTCCCTGATACATTGAAGTTGGGAGTAATACGTAATCGCCTGCATTAATCGTAGTGTAGGCAGTGGTGGAACCGTTTATGAAAATCTGTGTGTTGTCTTCAGTTGCAATGGCTAAAGGATGTTCTACGTTGTCGCTGCCGTTTCCTTTTACGACAATGTATTCTGTGCCAACTTCTTCTAACGGCACTATTTGATCAAAAGTGAAATCCTGTCCGTCTTGAGGGCTGGACATACCGGCAAGTGCATTTCCCGTATTCACGGCAATGGGCTTGTCCGAGGTAAGTAGTGCTCCAATAAAGCCGGTTAGGTTTGCCGGTATATTTGTGTAGCCGGAAATGGTAACAGTTTCACCTGTGTTGGCTATAAATGTTTGAGAATCCGGGGAAATTGTGGTGCCATTGGCGGCAAATTGGATTAAAGGATCATAATCGGAAAGGGTTACGGTAGTATTGTCTTCCGTAGCCATGAAACTTGTGAAAAAATTTCTAAGATCACCGTCTTGATTCTGTGGTAAGCTGCCAAGACGAAATTGAGTTCCAATTCCTTGATATCCTTTTCCGACTAAAATTTCAGCATGATTCTCCGAGTGAACTTTAAATGTAGCGTAAAATTCCTTACTGCCTTCTAATATCAGTCCTTTGTCTTGTTTGACAATATTAAGATCGGCATTAGCGAGGAACATTACCGAAGGCTGTGCGACTCCTACAGAAACTTGGACAGGATTTCCGCTTGAGACGGTAAAAGGCGATCCGGTAATTGGCGTTCCGTCTCCTGTAGTAATGGTGACCTGAAATGGAGTAGTTTCCGGAGTTGAAAGATAAATAAATTGTCCCGAAACGTGGTTTTCTCCATTGCGCGCATGAATTGGAGGGATCCAGTGTTTTTTGCTTAATTGTGCATTAACTATGTTAAAACCAAATAATAAAGCCAGTAATAATAGTCTCATTTGTAGTGGGATAATTTCAAGAGCCCAAAAATAGATGAATTTTGTTATGTTTTTCCGAATTGTTAGAAATTAACATGAAATAAGGTGGTTTGTTTGAATAAATAATAAAGTTATGTGAAAAATTTTACAATTTTAGTATTATTGTCTAGTTGTGAATTTATCACGATACTAAATGCGGAAGAATATAACTATTTCAGTTTCCTAAAGGAATAAAAAGAAATTAATGTTGAATACACTTGTTTGGATTTGAAGTTCATGTAATACGTTCCAGTGTATGAGCAGTGTGTGACAAAAAGTGCAGCCTGCTTATGCAGAAAGGGGAAGGTGCTGATACGATGTTGTCGGGAAAAGCATTGTTATGGTAATAAAAAAGCCCCGATATTTCGGGGCCTTTTTTTATGCTTGTGTCATTCCAATTTCACTGATTTCTTCAGTTTGGGAATAAATGTATTTTGAATCTCCAAAGGCTAACATTGGATAGAAAACGAAAGGCAGGAAAATTAGTCCAACAGTAAATCCTGAACTTTTGCCAAATGATTTGGATAATTCGTTAAGTGCAATAATCGCAAAGAAAATGTTTACGAAAGGGATTAGTAAAAGGAAAATCCACCATGTTGGTTTTCTTACTATTTCAAGCATAACGATTCCGCTGTAAATCGGAATCAAACACGCCCATCCCGGTTTTCCGGCTTTTGTGAAGATTTTCCACTGACAAGCGATCATGAATACCATAAAGGCTAAAAAAAACAACACGATAAAAAGTAAAACTGATGCCATAATTTAAAAGTTTTTGGTTTTGGTTATAAATTGGTTAGATATTCTCTCCTTTTTCTGAAAGCTTTCGCTCCAATTCCGCCTGAAATTCTTCCATTACAGGTTTCATGGTGCTTTCCGGTATGTCGGCGATGCGGATGTACATCAATCCGTCGACAGCATTATTGAACAGTGGGTCAACGTTAAAAGCAACCACACGGGCATTTTGTTTAATGTATTTCTTAATTAGTACCGGCAAACGCAGACTTCCCGGTTCCAGTTCGTCAATAATTTTGTCGAATTTGTTTAAATCGTGCTCGGCTTCATCAAAAATAAAGTCTTTGTCGGCATCTTTTAATTTTACTTTGTATTCCTTTTTAGGATGCACATATTGGGCAATATAAGGATCGTAATAATTGGATTTCATGAACTCGATCATCAAAGATTTCGAAAATTCCGAGAACTGATTACTGATACTCACTCCTCCAATAAGGAATTTGTGCTCCGGATAATGTAAAGTGGTGTGAACGATTCCCTTCCAAAGTAAAAATAAAGGCATTGGTTTCTGCTGGTATTCCTTAATGATGAAGGCACGTCCCATTTCAATAGATTTACTCATCATATCAAATAATTCCGGTTCAAAGCGGAATAATTCCTGAAGGTAAAAACCGTTAATGCCGTATTTGGCAAAAATTTGCGACCCTAATCCCATGCGATAAGCTCCGGCTATTTGCTGCGTGTCATCATCCCATAAAAACATATGGTGGTAATAGTTGTCGTATTGATCTAGGTCGATGGCTTCGTTGGTTCCTTCTCCCACTTCACGGAATGTAATTTCGCGCAGACGACCTATCTCATGAAGGATATTCGGGATTTTGTCTGCCGTGACAAAGAAAACTTCATAATTCTTACTTTGCAGAAAACGGTAATCTCCTTTTCTGAGTTCGGTTATTTCCTGTATGATCTGATCTTGATTGGCAGGCGTGACAATCTGCTTTGGGCTTTTCGGTAATTTTAAACTTGGTGCCGAAAGCAGCTTACTTTCTGTTTCGAAAGCATTGGCCAGCATATAGGTTTTACGGCGCAGAAAATCAGAATAAGCATCCAGTGATTCGTATTCGTTTTGCTCGGCTACCGATATGGGCTTTCCGATTCGTACCTTGATTATGCGGTCCTTTTGTGTCAGTAATTCCGATGGAAGTTTAGCCGTGCGCAGGGTGTCATTAATTTTGGAAAGCATGTAAAACAATCTGCTGTTTTTGGCGTGGAAATAAATCGGGACTACAGGGACTTGTGCTTTTCGGATTACTTTGATGGCGCCTTCTTCCCACGGTTTGTCAACCACTAATTGGCCGTCTTTGTAGGTAGAAACTTCTCCGGCAGGAAACATTCCCAACGGTTTTCCGTCGCTTAAATGGCGAAGTGTTTCTTTGATTCCGATAACACTTGATTTGGCATCCTTGTGATTCTCGAACGGATTCACCGGCATGATGTACGGCTTCATCGGTTCGATACGATGCAAAAGAAAATTAGCTATGATTTTAAAATTAGGTTCTCTTTCCAACATTAATTTCAAAAGCAAAATTCCGTCAATACCGCCCAACGGATGGTTTGAAACCGTTATGTAAGCACCGTCTTTAGGTAATCGTTTTAAGTCTTCTTCGGGGATTTCAAATTTAATCTGGAATTCATCCAATATGGCATTCAGGAACTCAAGATCTTTCAAATGCTTGTTCCTGTTGTATATTTTGTTAAGTGTGGAAATCTTAAGAGCCTTCATCAGTAACCAGCCTGAAAAGGTTCCCAGAAAGCCGTATTTATCAGCATTTATAGCCTTTGCTACTTCTTTAGCGTTAACTAAACCCATTTAGTTTTGGTTTTTGAGCGAAAAACAAAGGTAGCAATAATAGTCTAATCGTTAAAATGTTTACGTGCTATAAATATAAAATCCAATGCCTTTCTTGTTATTTCCTGGTGTTTTAAATTGCTATCTGATTGTTATTTAGGTGTTTATAAGTAATTGGGGTTTGTGTTTCAAATTTGATTGTTTTTTCTATACATTTGAAAAAAAAGATTATCCCAAAATGAAGATTATATCTTATAATGTCAACGGAATACGGGCGGCAATCACAAAAGGCTTTATTGAATGGCTGAAAAGTGCTAATCCTGACGTGATTTGCCTGCAGGAAATTAAAGCGACTCCCGAACAGATTCCCACGTTGGATTTCGAACTTTCCGGTTACCCATATCATTATTGGTTTCCGGCCGAAAAGAAAGGATATAGCGGCGTAGCAATTCTGTCAAAAGTGCAGCCTAAAAATGTGGTGTTTGGAACCGGGATTGATTATATGGATAAAGAAGGCCGTAATCTGCGAATTGATTTTGATGATTTTTCAGTGATGAGTCTGTATTTGCCTTCAGGGACAAACATTGACCGCCTGGATCACAAGTTTCAGTATATGGACGATTTTCAGGCATATATCAACAATCTGAAGAAAGAGATTCCGAACCTGATTATCGGTGGCGATTACAATATCTGTCATGAAGCAATCGACATTCATGACCCGATCCGCAATGCAAAAGTATCCGGATTTTTACCGGAAGAACGCGCTTGGCTGGATAATTTCATGAAGAGCGGTTTTGTTGACAGTTTCCGTCATTTTAACAAGGAGCCTCATAATTACAGTTGGTGGAGCTATCGCGCTAATGCCAGAAATAACAACAAGGGTTGGAGGATTGATTACAATCTGGTGAGCGAACCGATGAAAAACAGGTTGAAACGAGCCGTGATTTTACCGGAAGCCAAACACTCCGACCATTGCCCAGTACTAGTAGAAATTGAATAATAATAAATACCACGAGAATATGATAAAACATGTGTCTGCAGGAATTTTGGCGTTAGCATTAACGACTTCTTGCGTTTCTAAAAAGATGTATACCGATTTGGAAACCAAATACGCCGACTTGAAGAAAGAAAACCGTCAATTGGCTGATGATAATACCGCATTGGGTACGGCAAAAAGCCAATTAGAGAACGAAAAATCCACTTTACAGGCGGAATTGGATAAGTTGAAAGCCGAAAGGGATAAACTGGCTTCGGATTATGCTGCAGCAAGCAATAATCTGAAAACATTACAGTCTTCCTACAACGCTTTGGAAAAAAACAGCGATGAAGCACTGAAAAGCAACATGGACAAAAACCGTGATTTGTTAGCACAGCTGGAAGCAAAAGAAAAAGCATTGGCGGCAGAAAGAAACCGTCTTGACAAATTAAACAAAGACCTGAAAGATCGTTCCGATCGTGTAAACGAACTGGAAAGCATGATTGCAGCTAAAGAAGCGGCTATGAACAAGCTGAAAGAAACCCTTTCAAAATCGTTACGTGCCTTTGAAGGAAAAGGTTTGACTGTACAGCAAAAAGACGGAAAAGTATATGTTTCGATGGAAAACAAATTGCTTTTCGAATCCGGAAGCTGGGTAGTAAATCCTGAAGGAAAGAAAGCAGTGGATTTAGTTGGAAAAGTTTTGGGCGATAATCCGGACATTTCCGTTTTAATCGAAGGACATACCGATAATGATAAAATTACCGGAACCATTGGTGGCGGCGTGGAAAACAATTGGGATCTTTCTACAAAACGTGCTACTGCCATTGTGAACATCCTAACGTCAAACGCTTTGGTGAGAAAGGAAAATTTAACGGCTGCAGGACGCGGGGAATATTCGCCTTTAATGAGCAACGAAACAGCTGAAGGTAAAGCGAAAAACCGTCGTATCGAAATCATCTTGACGCCAAAATTGGATGAAATCACTAAAATGTTGAACGATATTTAAGAAAGTTTCAAAGTAACAAAGTTTCAAAGGTTCAGAGTTTATTTCTGAACCTTTTTTATTTCGATAGACTCGGCAACTTTGTATCTTTGCAACTTTGCAACTCAAAATATGAACTACATCACTTTACCTACTACCGATTTAAAAGTCAGTGAAATATGTTTGGGAACGATGACTTTCGGTAACCAAAACACCGAAGCCGAAGCCCATTCGCAATTGGACTACGCCGTAGAACGCGGAATCAACTTCATCGATACAGCGGAAATGTACCCTATCGGCGGAAACGAGCATATTTTCGGGAGCACCGAGCGTTTTATCGGAACCTGGATCAACAAAATCGGAAAATCGGAAAGGGAAAAAATGGTAGTAGCCACTAAAATCGCCGGTCCGAACCGCGGAATGGGATACATTCGTCAGCCATTGGATTTTTCAAAGAAAAGTTTGCATGAAGCGGTTGATTTGAGTCTGAAAAATCTGCAGACAGATTACATCGATTTGTATCAGATGCACTGGCCGGAACGCGTGATGAACATGTTCGGGAAAAGAGGTGTGTCCCAAATTGATAACCAATGGGAAGAAAACATGTTCGAAGTATTAACGGTTTTTGATGGTCTGATCAAGGAAGGGAAAATAAAGCACATCGGAGTTTCCAATGAAAATCCGTGGGGCGTGATGAAGTTCTTAAACGAAAGTGAGAAACACGGTCTACCGAGAATCGCCACGATCCAGAATCCGTATTCCTTGCTTAACCGTTTGTTTGAAGTAGGCCTGTCCGAAATCTGTATCCGCGAGAATGTAGGTTTGTTAGCGTATTCACCATTGGGCTTCGGATTTATTACCGGAAAACATTTGAATGGTATTGTTCCGAATTCCCGCTTGGGTCTATTCCCGCAGTTTACACGTTATACCAACGAAAATTGCTACAAAGCGACTAAATTGTACCAGGATTTAGCGCACGACAATGGTCTGACTTTAACCGAAATGGGTATGGCTTTCGTACATCATCAAAAGTTTGTCACGTCGACTATAATCGGAGCGACAACCTTAAGTCAATTGGAAGAAAACATCAACGCTTTCGATGTGGTTTTAACCGATGCAGTTTTAGCTGAAATCGATAAAATCCAGGAAAAAATACCTAATCCGGCGCCTTAAGAAGCTAATGTAGAACTAATGGCGTTTCCTGACTTAAAAGTTATTGGTCACCATTAGTTTTTCTCGGTAAATCTGCCCGAGATTGTTCTTTATTTCCAAAACATACCAGCCCGATGAAATGTTTCCGATATTTACGGAGTTTATCGGTTCGTTCTCCGTTTTTTCCGAAAGCAGTTTTTTACCCGTGCTGTCAAATAGGGTTATGCCCGTGGCGAAAACGCCTTCATCATCAGTTTGGATGAAGAATTCTGATTTTGCAGGGTTTGGGTAAATTTTAATTTTTTTTTTGGCTGATTTGACAACGCCCAAAGAACTGTCGATTAATTTGTAGATGACGCCGTTATTAATGGAGGCAACATACATTTCACCATTCATATCTTCTCCAAAAGTCACAAAACTGTTACCACTGAAGGTTTGGGAGAAGGACACATTGCCTGCACTGTCTACCATGCCTATTTTGGCCAGACAATAATCGGAAAAGAAATACTTGCCCTGAAAATTTGGGTAGGCAGCTCCTCTGTAGACATAGCCTCCGGTTATGGAACACGCACCTGAAGAATGAGTTGTTACGGCCAAAGGTGTTTTCATGGAACTTTGTGGGGGACAGCCGGACGTATTGTAAGCGGTATTGGCTTCGTAACAACGCCAGCCATAATTAAGGCCAGCTTGCGTACTTCCTGCGCGGTTGATTTCTTCGTATTGATTCTGACCCACATCGGCAATCCATAAATCACCGTTTTGCCTGTCGAAGCTGAATTTCCAAGGATTCCGCAATCCGATGGCCCAGATTTCATCAGCTCCGGCCACACCCATATACGGATTACCAGAAGGGATTCCATAAGGTGAACCGGAATTGACATCGATTCGGAGCATTTTTCCCAGCAGTTCATTAATGTTTTGTGCCCGGTTTCCAGGATCTCCTCCGCTGCCACCGTCTCCCATGCCAATGTATAAGAAACCGTCGGGACCAAATTTTAACGTACCGCCGTTGTGATTGGCATAGGGTTGAGGAATGGTTAATAGAATCGTTCCCGTAGGATTGGCAACATTGGGATTGCCGGAACTTACCGAATATCTGGCTATAACTGTTGCTCCGTCACTGACTCTGGTGTAATTCACATAAAAATAACCATTGGAAGCGTAATTGGGATGAAATGCTAATCCGAGTAGACCCTGTTCACCACTGGCATTTGTCAGGGAGGAAAGGTTTAAAAATGGAGTCGGATTGGTTGTTCCGTTAGCATTTAGGATTTTGATAAGACCGTCCTGCTCCACTATAAAGAGCCTGCTGTCGCTGCAATGTGCAATTTCCACAGGAGAGGAAAATCCTGTCGCAAAACTTTGTAGGCCTATAACAGCGGGAGGAGTTTGGGAATGCTGTGTGCATTGGATAAAGACTACTGCAATTAATAGGAATACTGCTCTCATATTTTAATAGTTTGATTTCCATAAATTTATAAAAAAATCCCGATATATGACCGGGATTTTTTATTAAGAAAATTAGCGCTTATTTTTCTACCGAATAACCTTTGGTTTTGGCAAAAGCAATCACCGAACTGTTAATAGCTCCGCCTAAATCGTCTTGGGCATTACTTTTCTTCATTTCAGCATCAATGTAAGCCTGACGTTTTTCTGCCAATTCGCCGATTTCTTTTTGAATAACTTCACGCTCTTTTGCTTTTTTATCGACATAAACTTTAATTTCTGCCGCCGATTTGTTTTGTAATTCCTTCGGCAATTCTTCTTTTTTGAGTTTGTCAATCGCCTTTTCATCGTCTTTTACTTTGTCCACCAAATCCCAACTGTGGTTTTTATAGGCGGCTTTCGATTTACTTACGGCACGCTCTGCGTAGTTAGCAGAGGAAACTCCTTTTGCATTACTGTCCTGCATTTCCTGATTTCGTTTCTTTTCAGCGCCTTTGGATCCGTAGCTGATGTAGGTTTCGTTGATTTTGGCATTGCATTCGGAAATTCTCACATCATAAGGCGTGGCGATATACAAAACGGCGCGATTGGAATCGATGTTGAAGTATTTACCTTTTCCGGCATCGGCTCCGTCTTTCCAGAAAGTACGAATGCCTTCTTCCTGATTTCCGCAGAAAATCGTATTCACATAAATGTCGCTGTGCAACGCATCGCTGATAGCTTCCCTGTAATTAACACCACCTTGGTTGAACGCTTCGTTTCCGGCAATGTATATCAATTTCATATCGGATTTGTCCTTGCCCCAATTTAATTGTTTGGTCGCATCGGTAATCACGGCACCACAGTATTCCGAGCCTCCGTTGGTGCGAAGGGAGAACAGTTTTTCCGAAATCAGGTCCAGATCAGTGGTTAGTGGTGCCACCTGACGGATGTAATTCGATTGGGGAGATAGTCCGTCATTCCCGTATTCGTACAATCCGATTTCAATATCCGGAGTCTTGCCGTGGTATTTCAAAGTGGTTAATGTATTGACGATATTCCACAAACGTGATTTTGCCTGTTCAATAAGCCCATCCATGCTATTCGATGTATCCAGTAAAATGGCAACCTGAATTTTGGTATTTTCCTTTTTGACAGGTTTTTCTATACTGTATGATATTTTAGCGTCTTCTTTTTTAGTGTAGCTGTTGGCGTTGGTGCAATTTGCAAAAGATAAGGCGGTTGCAAAAAGGGCGGAAGTTATAAATCTTGCTCTCATGGTATTTGTGTTTTTTCGGTTATTGTTGTAATGTTTTGATATCGTTTTCGATGGTAAGGATCAGCAGACAGGTGGCGGTGCAGAATACCGGGCTGGTGATGCAGTGATGTCCGTTCCAGCTGCCGTTTTCGTTCTGGATTTTGATGATTTTTCCGCTCACGTTATCGTACCAGTGTTTCCAGTCGTTGTCTTTCTTAACCACTAACGATTCACCGGTTTGCAGGAAACTCATGAATTCCTCTCCGCCGTTGTTGCCGAAGCCGTTCATCACGTTGTTGTCCATAGCCTGCACTTTAGCGGCTTTGTATACTTTAGTGGCCACATCATAGGAAGCAGCTTTTTCTCTTGTCACGCCGATTTTTTCCAGGTTATCCCGGTTCATTTCGGCACGCTGACTGATTTTTCCATCGGCTTTGGCTTTTTCGAAAACTTCTTCGGCTTCTTTGGCTTCCGAAGCACTGCCTCGTACCGAACTGCTCACTGCATACAACATGACACCGGCACCGTCTTCCGTTTTTGCAGTGTTGTTGTCCGCATCGTAATTACCTTTCTGATAGTTTCGGGCGGCTTCGATTTTATCTTTATTTACTTTGATGTTCTTGTTTTTTGAAGCTTGTTCCAGCCCGGCATTGGCAAAGGACGATTGCAATACGCCTGCCCATCCCGCTCCGGAAACTTTTCCGCTTGCATCATACGATTTTTCGACTTTGTCCACGCAAATCTGAATCGCGTTTTCGACTCTTTTTTTCAGATGGCCATCGGTTAAAGTCGGAACAACCTGATTTAAGAATTGTAGGGTTAAAGCCGCGTCAATGTTTTGTCCGAGTTTGGTTTGGATTTGCGTGCCGCGAACTTGGGTAATGTATTCGTTATTTTTGTTTTTCTCCACTTCGGACAATAAAAACTCAAGAGCATCTTTCAGCTGTTGTTTGTATTTTCCTTTTTCAATCGAATACCCTATTCGGTACAATGCCATGGAGGCCATAGCCGTCGTAGCCGGATCGGAACTTACGGCGTGCGGATTCATCTCACCCTGATTGCTGTGCGAACCGGCGCCCCAACCTCCGTCTTTGTTTTGAGCATCGGTTAACCATTTTTCGCCTCTATCGATGGTGGAACTTGTTTTGGAATCATTTTTGAACTTCGCATAATCGGTTACGGATTGTTCGCCCATCACCGACATGAACACACAGGGTTTTTCTTCGATAACCGGTTTTTTTGTTTTGATTGGCGATTCATATCGTACCTCTGGTTGTTCTTCGATGGCAAGTTTGGAACTGAGAGCCGCTCCGGTAATCAAAACTGAAGCACTCAAGACTGCGATTAAATTTTCCGTTTTCATGATTTTTGGTTTATGATTCTATCCCAAAATTATCCCGAGAAAGCGCTCGTTTTTTGCAGAATGGGTGAAATCGGTTTTTGACTTGGTGAAATGCCTTGCGGAAGCGTTTTTAAAATATTTACTTTACATTTACATAGAAAGCCATAATTATGTTACGGAAACCGGCCTTTTTTACATTGCTTTTTTTATTGCTGAACTTCACTTATGAGGCTTCCGCGCAGGACACTATTCAGCCTCCGGCGGCAAAAACTAAAAAAGCGGCTTCTTATAAAATCAGTAGGGCAGCGGATGATCTGAAAGAGTCGTTGGATGCCAATGATGAAGTTAATATTGCCAAAAATTATGAGAAACTTGCTGACGGATTCATAGAAAAAGGCGACAATGCCAAAGCCGAGGAATACTTAAAAAAAGCATTGTCCACTTATACCAAACTCGACCGCAAAAGCGATAAAACCCGTGTAGCCCGAAACTTGGCCAAGGTGCAGGAATCCCAAAATAAAATCAGTTCGGCGATTCAAAGTTATGAAGCAGCAGGAGCAGCGGCACCGAATAAGAGTTACGAACAGGTTAACATGAATGATGCGAACCGATTACGCAATGCGAATAATCCGGCGGCTCAAATGAACTACTCCAAATCTAACGCGGTACTTTTGGAAAAGGGTGACAAAAAAGAGGAGGTGGTCGATGCTTATGTGCAGCAAGCAGAGGCAAGTCTGCAGCAAAAAAACAGGGAAGTGGCCATCGAAAGCTATGAAAAGGCGATTTCTTATTCTAAAGACAAACCGGAAGAAGTCGTAAAACTGAAAAACGAGATTGCCAAAGTATATGCCTCGGACAACCAGTTTGACAAAGCCATTGCCATCAACGAGAAATTACTGAAGGAAGCTTTGGCTAAAAATGATTTTGATACGCAAATCAGACAACTGCAGGAGCTGGCAACAATCTATTTTAAGAAAAGTGAACCGGAAAAAGCTATTCTTTCTTTGAAACAGGCCTATCAGCTTGCTATACAACAAGGAAAAACGGATGAGGTAAAAACGAGTTTGCTTCAGCTGCTGCACTATTATAAAGCGAATGGGAAGGACAAAGAAAGTATCTTGTTGTACGAAGATTTCCTTCAGCATTTCGACCAGCTCATCCAAAACGACAGTTCCCTGATTGATGAAAAAACCTTTCAGGTGACCGAGGAGAAAATCCGTCAGCTTGAGAAAGAAAAAGCTTTGAAAGATGAACTGATCTCCAAGAAAAATACCTTCAACTATGTATTAATGGGTTCGGTGTTACTGTTGTTGTTGTTGGTAGGATTGATTGTGAAAGCGTTGTTTTCCATCAAAACCAAGAATAAGGAAATTGCCTTGCAGTCGTTGCGTCGGGAAATGAATCCGCATTTTATCTTCAACAGCCTGAACAGTGTGAACCAGTTCATTTCGCAGAACAAAGAATTGGAAGCCAACAAGTACCTGACTTCGTATTCCCATCTGATGCGCAATATGATGGAGAATTCCAACAAGGATTTTATCGGTTTGGGCAACGAAATAGAACAATTGAAAAAATATCTGGATTTGGAACACCTGCGTTTTCAGGATAAATTCGAGTATCAGATTGTGGTGGACGATGCTTTGGATACCGAAACGACTTTGGTGCCCAACATGCTCATTCAACCCCATTTGGAAAACGCCATTTGGCACGGCTTGCGCTATCGGGAAACCAAAGGGTTACTACTGTTGAAATTCGAATTGAACCGCGGAAAAGTTTCGGTAATAGTGGATGATAACGGTATTGGCCTGTCCGAAAGTGCCGCGCTGAAAACCCGCAACCAGAAAGTGCATCAATCGCGAGGTATGACCAATACCAAAGAGCGCATCAGTCTGTTGAACGAATTGTATAAAACGAATATCGATTTTTCCATTATCGAAAAAAACAGCGGTACAACCGGAACTTTGGTAACGCTGACCTTTCCTTTGCTTGATAAAGTATAAAGTATGATGACAATTTCCAAAATAAGAGCCGTAATTGTTGAAGACGAATCCGCAGCGCGTGAAGTGCTCAAAAACTACCTGAACAAGTATTGTCCGCAGGTGGAAGTGATTGGCGAAGCACAAAACATCAAAGAAGCGGTACCATTGTTGCACGAAGTGACTCCGCAGCTGGTGTTTTTGGATGTGGAAATGCCTTTCGGAAATGCCTTTGACGTGTTGGAAGCCTGTAAAGATTTGCAATTTGAAACGATTTTCGTAACCGCCTTTTCGGAATATTCCCTGAAAGCCCTTAATCAAAGTGCGGCGTATTATCTGCTGAAACCCATCAGCATTGAAGAATTGATTGTTGCGGTCAACAAAGTGCAACAGCATATTTTGAACAACGAACTTTTTAATCGGAACAAAATCATCGTGGAGAATTTCCGGGAAACGCAGCCAGAGAAAAAGCAGGTCATTCTGCCGACTTTGGAAGGTTTTGAAGTGGTGAAAATGGAAGACATCGTTCGTTTACGGGGCAACGGTAATTTTACGGATTTGCATTTGGCCGACGGAAGCAAAAAAATGGTCTGCCGTTTCCTGAAACATTTTTCGGAGATCCTGCCGTTTCCGTTTCTGCGGGTACACAAATCGCACATCATTAACATCAACTTTGTGAAATCATACAACAAAGGCGGTTACATCATGCTGAATGACGGAGCCGAAATTGAAATATCGCCCACATATAAAGATGAGTTTCTGAGGAATTTTAAATAGGACTGATGATGTTATGGCACGCGGATGATACGGATTTTACTGATTGTCCCGGATTTATGATTAATATGGTGTTTTTAAAACCTTAACCTCTCAATACTTAAGTACCCTTCCCTTAAAAATCAAACTCATCTGCCAAAGTAGGCTCGGCCGGAATAGAATCCTGAACCGCTTTTATCTTTAAAAATGAGCGGGCAGGACCGGAAATGTAGATAGGCATCGATTGCCCGATAGTATCTTCCGAAGTAATCAACGCACGGCGCAGCATCAGGTTTTTAATGTAGTTCTGGTTTTTCTGTGCGTAGGATTTCTGATTGCCTTCATCATCAAACTGCCACATGAATTTCTTTGGTTTTGGCACGATGGAAGCCAGGTACAAACACTCGTTCAGCGTTAAGTCACTAGGTCTTTTCTGGAAATAGAATTGTGCCGCCTCGGCTATGCCATAGACATTCGGGCCCCATTCGATCACGTTGAAATATACTTCCAGCATTCGTGATTTAGAAGCGATTCGGTTGTTCTCCAAAATATACACCAAGAGGATTTCTTCCAGTTTACGGGAAAGCGTTTTTTCTCTAGTCAGGAATACGTTTTTCACCAACTGCATACTGATGGTACTTGCGCCACGTGAAAATTTCTTGGTACGGATATTTTTTGCAATCGATTGTTTGAAGGCTTCGTTGATAAATCCGTGGTGACGGCGGAATGAAGGATCCTCGTTGGTCAAAACGGCTTTTTCCAGGTAAGGCGACATCTGATCCAGCGGCGTGTAATTCGGATTGGCGGAACCAACTAAAATAGGTCTTTGTTCTACACCGTTTTCAATGGCGCGATAGGTGAATTGTTCGTTAAGCATTGCCAGATTGGCTTCGCCATATTTTACGATACGCAGGTTTTCTTTGTTTATTTTGCTTTCGAAAATCAGTTT
>NZ_DATIDM010000069.1:0-3180 GCF_035456225.1 Flavobacterium sp.
GTTTTTCATTTCCTGAACAGTTCCTTTTCGGGCCACATCAAACAGATCCGCTTGAGAAAACACCGACTGAAAAAAAAGAAAAAACACACAAGTCACAATTACTTTTTTCATAGCTATTCTGATTCAAGTAAGCATTGATCCATTTTCATTTCTTCCAGCAAATCATCATACCCTATAAAACGTCCTTTGATTTTCACTTTAGACTGCTCTTTGATATCTTGAGGCATTTTATCAAAGACAGCAAACATTTTCTCATCAATAACTACAGCATTTCCGGCCACATCCAAACCAGAAACGGTTCCGATTACTTCGATGGTTTTATTAAGGTATTTTTCATTTGCTTTTTTTTCATCTGCCTTAAATTCGTTATAGACATCTTTTGCAGTAACAGTAAAACTACCTTTTTCCGAAGCGATGTCACGATGGGAATGATACACATAAGAATAAACAAAATAACCTACGAGTGCCAGTAAGATTAAAGCTAAAATTACTAAAATTTTATTTCTTTTCATATTTACCTGATTATTTCTTACAAATTTAACTAATTTTCTTTTTAATTCAACAATAAAAATCATAACTTTAATCATAATTAATTTAATCACAATATGATTTTAATGAGAAACATCTTTTTAGGCTTGTCTGCGATGCTTCTTTGGAGTTGCACAAATGACTCCGAATCAGATTTAATAGGAGATACTCCGGAAGACATAACCTATAACGAAACAATAAAACCAATAATTACTGAAAATTGTATTGAGTGTCACTCTCAACCTCCACAAAACGCAGCGCCAATGCCGTTGCTTACCTATGACCAAGTAAAGGATGCTGTTCTGCACAGGGGTTTGATTGACCGAATTTCGAGCTTTGACCCAGCATTTTTAATGCCGTACGGAAGATCGCGATTACCGCAATCGCAAATCAATCTTATAACAGAATGGAGAAACGCAAATTTCCCTGAATGAAAACATCATGAAAACAAAATTATTTTTAGCAGCCCTTCTTTCAATTACATTTTTAGGATTTACTCAATCCAAAAAAATGACAAAAACCGGAGAGGTAAAATTTGAAGCCTCTGTACCTTCTTTTGAAGAAGTTAAAGCCGAAAACAAAACAACCACCGTAGTCTTAAATACTGACAACGGCGATATCGCTGCTTTAGCACTGATGAAAGGATTTCGATTTAAAATAGCCCTGATGGAAGAACACTTCAACGAAAATTACATTGAAAGCGATAAGTTCCCAAAAGCCACTTTTAAAGGCAAAGTAGTTGACTTTGATATGTCCAAACTTTCAGAAACCGAAAAGGAATTCACCATTAAAGGCACATTGGAATTACACGGAAAATCAAAGAAAATATCAGTCCCCGCAAAAATCAAAAAATCAGGTGATGCCATCTCTCTTACCACAGCTTTCTCTGTAAATTCAGATGATTTCGATATTGAAATTCCAAGCGTCGTAAGCAAGAAAGTTTCAAAAACAGTAAACATCGATGTCGACTGTGTTCTCAAATAATTTGTGTTAGTTATGGATTTTACCGAGCCTTTCATTTATTTGAAGGGCTTTTTTTTAAAGCTCCACCTCTTCAAAAGCACTCAACTTATCAATATAAAGGCGTGTATGAGAATTGTCTTCGCTTTTGGAAAACATCGGAATAAATTTAGCCCCATATACAAATTCATCAAAGGTATATGAAGTACGTTTCACTACAGAAGAACTGAACATATCATCAAAAACCTTCACATAAACAACCAACTCCCCTTGATTGTTTTCAAAATCTTCTTTTGTCAGATTGTACAACGGACTTTCTTCTGTGATTGGATGCACAACCGTCCAACTAAGCGTCAATGCATTAATACGATGCAACTCTAAATCCAACGGATAAAACTTGTTGGTCGTTTTTCCGTCTTCTTCTAATGTCATCCCTAAAGTTAATCGTGCTTCAGCTTCAGTAAGATTGGTATTCTTGTATGGAGTCATTCGAATCATTAATGCCTTCATATCCTTATATGGTCCGATAACGGCAATATCCGAAAAACGAATAAAAGCTTTAGGCTTACTGAACCTTCCATAGAACAAACCCGTAGCAATTGCAAAACTCAACAACCCAAACAAAGCTTCCACAGAAGCAACGAAGCTGGTCCAAAAACCCGTCGGACTAATATGCCCATAACCCACAGTGGTAAAAGTCTGGGCGCTGAAGAAAAAAGCCTGACCGAATTTATCAATAGCATTATCTGCTGTAATACCTTTGAGATGATCCACCCCGATAACACAATAAACACTGGCAAAAAAAAGATTTACCATTAAATAAAAGGCAAAAATAACCAACATAAATTTCCATTTCGGAAGCACCAACATTGTATGATACCAACTGATACTTTCTACAAAACCAATCCCTTCTTTCTTTACATTCGCATCTCCGTTTTTATTTATGAACCTACCCCCGTAATTGGAGGAATTTGAACCAAAACCGGTATTGACATCCGCTTTTGCCCGCGCGTTTATTTTCTTTAGAAAGGCCATGAGTAATTACGTTTAAGTAAAGCTATAAATTTTAAACTAATGAATCGTAAGTTTTATTTGGTATTTTTGATCCTGAAAAATCAATGCAAATGAACCCGAGAATTGAATTGTTATCCGAAAAAAAACTAATCGGGAAACGAAAGAGCATGTCGTTAATCAATAACACGACTTTCGAATTATGGCGAAGTTTCATGATTTCAGAAAAAGAAATTCAAAACAGAATTGGAACTGATCGCTATTCTGTGCAGGTTTATCCTTCCGGCTACTTCGAAAATTTCAGTCCGAATACCGAATTCGAAAAATGGGCAACGATAGAAGTAAGTAATTTCGAACTTGTTCCTAATGAAATGGAAACTTTTGTACTGCAATGCGGACTCTATGCTGTTTTCTTCTATAAGGGCTCAAATACCGACACGCGAATCTTCGAATTTATCTTCAATGATTGGCTCCCAAATTCGGAATACCATTTAGACAACCGGCCTCATTTTGAAGTTTTAGGAGAGAAATACAAAAACGGCAATTCGAATTCTGAAGAAGAAATCTGGATCCCGATTAAGGCGAAAGCATAATCACCTACAATAAAAGTTCCCTCTTTCGAGCTACCGCGTGTACACATCTAAAAATAGCATACTGATCATCCGGATTGAACTGATTTAC
>NZ_DATIDM010000070.1:0-13628 GCF_035456225.1 Flavobacterium sp.
TAATGAGTCACACCGAAAAAGACCTGGAACGACTTGAGAATTTTGTACATCGAACGTTCAACGGCCAGGATTTTATCGGATTTATCAAAAGCCTTCAGAACATTTACAAAAATCACGGCGGATTGGAAACTGTTTTTGCATTGCACCAGGAAGAAAACTCCATGCAGAAAAGCATATCCGAATTCAAAAAAATATTCTTCGAAATCAATCACTTACCCCGAACTGAAAAGCATTTACCGGATCCCTTGAACGGCTCGGCAGCAAAAAGAATCAATATGTACCTGCGCTGGATGTGCCGAAAAGACAATAAAGGTGTTGATTTTGGGATTTGGAAAAGCATCACTCCTTCTAAACTCTCTTGTCCTTTAGATGTGCATTCAGGAAACGTAGCCAGAAAACTGAATTTACTTACACGAAAACAAAATGATGCCAAAGCTCTTTTGGAATTAGACACAAATTTGAGACTGCTTGACCCGGCTGACCCCGTGAAATATGACTTCGCTCTTTTTGGATTGGGAATTTTTGAAGAATTTTAACAAAAATCAACTTTTAATTGTCATTCAATTAATTTTATCTTTATATTTGCCTGAAATTTTGATGATTTTTCAATCACAGCCCCCAAATCTGTTATGTAAATCCTATAATAACATTGATTTTGTGATTATTTTGTATGTTTAATATTACTTTTTTTTTACTTAAAGACAAACGTCTAGGCATAGCCGCTAAAATAGGGGAATTAAATTTAAAACCAGTAACAGATTTCTTTAACAGTCTTAATCCTATGGATTTAACTGACTGCAATTCAATTGAATGTATTTTCCTGCTTTTAAAATTTGTCTTAATTCCTATTTTTATTCTGCTAGTAATCACATTGACTTTTTCTCTAATTATCAATCGATATAAATCAGAAAAATTAACCTCCAAGAAAAAAGAGATTGATGCTTTGGTAAATGATTTTTTGACAGAAATTATTTTTTCAACTTACAATTCCAAAGAACTGAAGAAAAAGATTGCCGATTTCAAAACCATAATTCCGTACAAGGAAAAATGGTGCAGGTATCTGATTCTTAACAAACTGATTCACTTCAAACAAAATATTCATGGGTTAGATCAAAACAGGATTTTATCAATCTACAAATATTTCGGACTGCAGAGTTACAGCAGAAAACTGTTTAACGACCGAAGATGGTATTTCAAATCATTGGGTATTTACCATTTCCAGGTTTTGGACTATAAAATTAAAAAAGGGCAGCTTACCACACTTTTAGAAGCTAAAAACAAATACCTTCGTTCAAACGCCCTGATTGCAACCATAGCCCTGTCTGATGAAAAATTTGGAGTTTTGGACAATTATACAGAAAAAATTTCAAGAGCAGATGAGCTGAAAATCCTGGATATTATCTACCAGAAAAAATCCAAACTTCCTAAAAACATAGTAAAATGGATTTCCCACAGCAATAATTCCATTGTGATTCTGGCGCTGAAATTAATGATTCGCTATAAAAAAGAATTAGATATCCCGCAAATAAAGCATCTATTAGTAAATGAAGATGTTTTAGTGCGGAAAGAAACCTTATTGGCAATACGTGAATTAAAAATAGCTGAAGCCAATCAAATCCTCATCAACCATTATCCGACAGAAACAAATAAGCGAAATAAAATTTCCTGCCTAAAAACGTTAGGGATTATCGGAAATCAAAAGACCATCGAATTTGCATCGGGAATTTTAACTCAGGAAAATGATTTGGAAATCAAGTTTGAAATAGTAAGCTGTATCAATAAAATTGACCCAACCTACTTTAAAAATTTCACTACAGGTGATAAAACAGAAGACGGTATCGTCGGTAAAATTGTATTACACGCAACTAATCCTTATCTGAATTGAAAACGTTAGAATTCTTCATAAAACATTACGAAAATTTCGCAGCTTATTATTCCATAAGCTATGTGATATTATACCTTTTATTGGCGCTGATGTCTTATTTGGCCATTAAAAAATATTACAACTCAAAGTACTATTTACACAAAGACGTATTGGTTAAGTCAAACCATACCGTTGGTGTTTCCATAATAGCACCGGCTTATAACGAATCGGCTACCATCGTTTACAACGTTAAATCATTGCTTTCTCAAGAATATCCGAAATTTGAAGTAATTATCATAAACGACGGAAGTACAGACAATTCACTTGAATTACTTATATCCGAATTCAGTTTGGTGAAAGTCGATTTTTTCTATCAGGAGAAAATAGTTACGAAACCTGTAAAAGCGCATTACAAATCGACCAATCCGATCTATTCTAAATTATTGGTCATTGATAAAGTTAACGGTAACGGTAAGGCGGATGCAACTAACGCCGGAATTAATTCGGCTAAATATTCGCTTTTCCTTTGTACCGATGTGGATTGTATTTTACGAAAAGACGCTGTAGCTATTTTAGCCAAGCCTTTCATTGAAAACACCGAAAAAGTAATTGCAACCGGAGCAACGATTCGTACGTCTAACTCTTGTGAATTCAAAGACGGTGAACTTTACAAATCACATTATCCGAAAAATTTCTTCGCAGGATTTCAGGAATTGGAGTACATCCGTGCCTTTATTTTCGGAAGAATGGCCTGGAGTAAAATGAACAGCCTGCTTTTAGTTTCCGGGGGATTAGGAATGTTCGACAAAGAAACGGTTATTAAAGTAGGTGGTTATTGGCATAAATCATTAGGTGAGGATTTTGAGCTGATTACGCGCATACGAAAGTACATGCACGATAAAAAGGAAGATTTCCTGATAAAATATATTCCCGAAACCCTTTGCTGGACTGAAGTTCCAAGCACTATGGATTTGTTCATGAAACAACGCACAAGATGGTCACGAGGTTTAATTCAGACTTTATTTTTACACCGAAAAGTATTTCTGAATCCGAAATACGGTAAAACCGGAATGCTTGCTTTCCCGTATTTTGTATTCTTTGAATTTGTTGTTCCGGTATTGGAAGTCATAGGGTTAGCTGTCTTATTGTTAGACTTTCTTTATTTTGACATCAACTACAATTTCCTACTGATTGTCAGTGCTTTTATCTATCTGTTCTACACTACCGTAACTTTATTGTCGGTTCTTTTAGATCAGCTGATTTACCAGCATTATTCAAATATTAAGGAAATTTTCAGATTAATAGTATTAGCATTTTTGGAACCTTTCATTTATCATCCTTTGAATGTGTATGCCTCACTAAAAGGCTATTGGAATTATATGATAAGAAAGAAACAAAAATGGGGAGTCATGTCTCGAAAAGGTTTTAAAAATTCAACGCAGTTACAGTGAAAAACATAGTACTTACAATCATTTTGAATCTGATTTGTGTTCTTACTTTACAAGCACAAAAAATTGATACTGACAGTCTTTTGACAAAAGCGGCGTTTGAGTTAAATACAACTAAAAACTACGCAAAAGCTAAAGAGTTATCGCATCTTGGAATCAAAAATGCTCCCAATTATCTTGATTTCCACCTTCTTTTAGGAAGAGCGCATTGGCTTACCCAACAAAAGGACAGTGCACGTTATTATTTTAATCACGTGATCGCTCAAAATCCAAAATACAAAGAGGCTTTCAGTTACCTTTCCAAGTTAGAGATTGAAGAGAAAAACAGTAATAATGCCATTATCGTTTTAGATAAGGCTATCTCTTTTTATCCGGAGGAAAAAGAATTTTATCTGCTGAAATCGGATGCCATCGCTTTAGAAAAAGATGATGAAAAAACGATTGCCTATTTAACGTCATTAACCGAAAAATATCCTGATGATAAGCAATTGCAAAATCAGTTGACCGAATTAAAACTGAAATCGGTTTCAGACCGTATTGGTTTGGGTTATAACTATACTACATTTAGCCGTGACGAAGTTGGTCCTTGGCATTTGGTCGGATTGCAATATGTTCGTGAACGAAAAAAACTAACCCTGATAGGACGTATCAATTATGCTGACCGACGTTATAATGGCAGTAGTGTCAACTCCGGTTTCCAATATGAATTTGAAACCTATTTCACAACCGGAAAAAAAAGCTACTCCTTTGCCAATGTAGCCATCAGTGATGAAATAATATTTCCAAAACTGCGTCTCTCCTATTCTTATTACAGAAACCTCGGTAAAGGTTGGGAAGGTGATTTAGGAGCCCGTTACATAAATACCGCCGATGCTGATTTGTATGCAGCAGTGGTAGGAATCGGAAAATATACCGGACCTTATTGGTTCAATCTGAAATCCTACTGGCAATGGGAAAAGGACAAAATGTACCCGGCTTTTACAGCAACAGCCAGGTATTATTTTGATACAAAATTCGATTATGTAACCGTGATTGCAGGTTACGGAACATCGCCGGACGAAAGAGTAACTCTGGGGCAGATACAACAAAGGGTTTCCTTAAATTCATTCCGAATCGGAGCCGGTTATTACAAACTTTTATGGGAACACTATTGTTTAGGGTTACAGGGAGTTCTAAACCATCAGGAATACACCCCGGATAATTACCAAAATGAATTTGATTTGTTTTTTTCTATACAGTATAAATTTTAAACCAAAATTCGATTGCGCATGAAAAAAATAGTGATTATTGAAGATGATAAAATTATCATCAACATATTGGATTTTCTTCTGAAGAAAGAAGGTTTTGAAACCCATGTTGCTAAAGACGGTATTGAAGGTATCGAAAAAATCAACGCGGTTACTCCGGATCTGATCATTTCAGACATCATGATGCCCTTTAAATCAGGCCATGAGATAGCATTGTTTGCAAAAACTAATTATCCGGAAACACCAATAATCATGATTTCGGCTTTGGGTAAAGAAGACCAAACGGTTATCGATGCAGCCAATCTAAGCGTTGATGAATTTATTGCCAAACCTTTTGACCCTAAAGAACTGATAGAAAAGGTCAACACACTGATTCACAAAGAAGCGTAACAACTTCACCTCAATACTATATTATTTGCCGTGGATAATTCCCCAATTCACGACATTAACAACCAATTGACAATAACTTGCTCAGAAATCGTATCTTTGCACAAAATATACGTTTTATGAGTACTTTTGAGCAATTCAATCTTCCAAAATCCTTACAGAAAGCCATTGATGAGTTGGGCTTAACTACCCCGACACCAATTCAGGTGAAATCCTTTCCGGTGATTATGTCGGGACGCGACGTGATGGGAATTGCCCAAACCGGTACCGGTAAGACCTATGCCTATCTGCTTCCCATCTTAAAACAATGGAAATTCACTCCTACTCACACTCCTAAAGTAGTGATTATCGTTCCAACCCGCGAATTAGTAGTTCAGGTTGCCGAAGAAGTGGAAAAACTGACCAGATATATGTCGGTTCGTGTTTTAGGAGTTTATGGGGGTGTAAACATCAACACACAAAAAACATCCTTATATCAAGGCGTTGACGTTTTAGTCGGAACGCCGGGCCGTATGATGGATTTGGCTTTAGACAACGTTGTCCGCTTTGACGAAATGCAGAAACTAGTAATTGACGAGTTTGATGAAATCCTGAATTTAGGTTTCCGATTCCAGATTACTTCCATCCTTTCGATGATGCGCCCTAAACGTCAGAACATTCTGTTTTCGGCAACCATGACCGATGAAGTTGATGAACTTTTGGATGAATATTTCGATTTTCCGGAAGAAGTGTCTTTGGCACAATCAGGAACGCCTTTGGAGAAAATCCAGCAATTGGCTTACCATGTGCCTAACTTCCTAACTAAAGTCAATTTACTGAAACATTTACTTGCAGAAGATGAGAGCATGGAACGCCTTTTGGTGTTTGTCAACAATAAAAAAGTAGCGGATATTTTAATGGACCTGCTGGAAGAGGATTTTTCGGGGCAATTCGGCGTTATTCACTCCAATAAATCACAGAATTACCGTTTGAATACCATGGCGAGTTTCCAGGCAGGCGAAATCCGCGGAATCGTAACTACGGATATCATGGCACGTGGTTTGGATATTTCCGACATTACACACGTAATCAATATGCAATTTTCAGAAGTTCCGGAGCAATACATTCACCGTATTGGACGTACCGGTCGTGCTGACAAAGATGGTATTGCCATCAGTATGATTTCTCCTTCCGAGGAAGAGTTCCTGATTGAAGCCGAACTTTTAATGGAGAAGGAATTGGAAATACTACCGATTCCGGAAGAAATAACCATCGAAGAAAAACGATTGGAATTTGAAAAAGACAAGAAGAAAGTCAAATTCCTAATGAAAAAGGTAAAACTGGATGGTGGTGCTGCTTTTCATGAAAAATCGGATAAAAACAAAAAAGTAAATCTTGGAGGTCCCGGAAAGACAAAACCGAGAAAAACGGCGCCAAGAAACAGAGCGGTAGAGAAAAAACGAGCGCAGAAGAGGAAGAAGAAATAGTTGCAGTTGACAGTCGCAGTTAGCAAATTGCAAAAACTGAATACTGTGACTGTGACAGAATACTAAAACCAGATTACAAAAACTGAATACTGCGACTGTGGCTGAATACTAAAAAATAGTTATCTTTGAAAAATCTTAAAAAATAAATGCAATTCAAACATCCCGAAATTCTGTATTTCCTTTTCTTATTGGTGATACCAATTTTGGTGCATTTATTTCAATTACGACGCTTTAAAACCGAATATTTTACCAATGTTCGCTTCCTGAAAGAACTCAGTATTCAAACCCGAAAGAGTTCCAAAATCAAAAAATGGTTGTTATTGGCAACGCGTTTGCTTTTATTAGCCTGTTTGATTATTGCCTTTGCACAGCCTTTTTTTAAAGCGAAAGATAGTCAGCATTCCGGAAACGAAATGGTTATCATACTCGATAATTCATTTTCAATGCAGGCCAAAGGCAGTCGTGGTGAATTATTAAAACGATCTGTTCAGGAACTATTGGAGGACACTCCCGGAAATTATCGTTTTTCACTGATTACCAATACTGAAACTTTTTGGGATACCGATATTAAATCGATTCAGAAAGATCTTCAAAACCTGAAATACAGCGCTACTCCTTTTCAGTTGGATTTTCTGTTGACCAAAATTGAGACCAAAAAACACAACATCCCTAAAGATATTTTTATCATTACCGATGCCGTTAACGTGCAATCAAAGAATCTTGAAAAGCTTAATGAAAATTCTCCGGTTTACTATTGGATCCCATCGGCAGAAAACAAAAATAATGTGAGTATTGAAGGGGTTTCCATTAGCGGTCAATCGGAAACATTTTATGAAATAAAAGTCGATGTAAAAGGATTTGGCCACCTGGAGAATGACATCCCCATGTCTGTTTACAACGGAAAAAATCTTGTTGCCAAAACTGTGGCAAAACTCGAAGAAAACAAAAAATCGGTTCAGTTCAATTTACCGAAAAAAGACTTTCACGGTTATGTTTCCATTGAAGACAATAGTTTGAGTTATGACAACACCTATTATTTCAGCATCTCAAAACCTGAAAAATCGAATGTTATTGCCATCGGCGAAAGCCTTAAAAACAATTTTCTTTCCCGTATTTATACGCCGGATGAGTTCATTTTTACCTCAACGGAACTCAGCGGTTTGGATTACAACGCAATTGAAAGACAGGATGCAATTGTACTGAATGAAATCAAAGACATTCCCCAAGCCTTAAGTACAACACTGAAATCCTTTTATGAAAAAGGCGGCAATGTGGTTTTAATCCCGTCTGCTGAAAGTAACACTCAAAACATCAATGTTTTTTTGAGTAATTTCAGTGCTATTCAATTTGGATCACTGCAAAATCAGGAAAAACAGATTACGAAAATAGCTTTCAGTCATCCGTTATACAAAACCGTATTCGAAAGAAAAACCGATAATTTCCAGTACCCTAAAGTAAACGTGGCATTTAGTACCAATAGCAGCGGATCTCCGGTTTTAAGTTATGCTGATCAGTCGTTTTTCTTAAGTTCGACAACCAACAAAATTGGGCATCTTTATGTTTTCTCTGCTCCGATAAACAAGACCAACAGCAATTTCCAAAACTCACCTTTAATTGTTCCTACGTTTTTTAATATGGCACAGAACAATCAGAAGACAGGAATTTCGGCCTTTACTATCGGTGAAAACCAAAATTTAATTTTAGACACCTTACTATCTAAAGATGAAGTTGTTACCATAGCTAATGACAATTCGGATTTCATTCCGATGCAGCAAATCCTGAACAATAAAATCAAATTGACATTTGGGGATTACCCAGAGCAGGCAGGTAATTTCTCGGTGATAAAGGGAAAAGAGGTGTTGAAAAAAATCAGTTTCAATCACCCCAGAACAGAGAGTGATTTAAGCTTGATCAACGACAATATATTTGATAATTTTACATCCGTAACTTCTGTAGAGGCTGTTTTCAATGACATCCATTCAGCCCGAACTGGCAATGAAATATGGAACTATTTTATACTGGCAACACTACTATTTCTAGTACTCGAACTACTGATCCAAAAATTCGTAAAATGAACGTAATTTTAAAAAACACAACTATTATCGATAACGAAAGTGCTTATCACAATCAAAAAGCCGACATTAAAATTATCGACGGAATCATAACCAAAATAGGACAAAACCTTTCCAATGATGAAAACCTTAACGTGGTTGAATTAGAAGACCTTCACGTTTCCCAAGGTTGGTTTGACACTTCGGTTTCCTTCGGTGAACCCGGATTTGAAGACCGCGAAACTATTGCAAACGGACTTTCAACCGCAGCAAAAAGCGGATTTACCAATGTAGCTTTGCAACCAAATTCCCTTCCGGTAATCGACAATCAGTCGCAGGTAAGTTTTGTGATGAATAAAGCCAACGGTTTTGCTACGCAACTACACCCAATCGGAGCTTTTACCAAAAACAGTGAAGGCAATGATTTAGCCGAAATGTTTGATATGAAAAACGCCGGAGCCATTGCTTTTGGTGACTATAACAAGAATTCTGACAATGCTAATATTTTGAAAATCGGATTGCAATATGTTCAGGATTTCGACGGATTGGTACTTGCTTACTGCCAGGACAAAACGATCAAAGGAAACGGTGTGGTTCACGAAGGCTTGGTAAGCACCCGCATGGGATTAAAAGGAATTCCGGCATTAGCTGAAGAACTTGAAATCGCGAGAAACCTGTTTTTATTGGAATATACCGGTGGAAAAATGCATATTCCGACGATTTCTTCTGCAAAATCATTAGAATTGATTAAAACAGCAAAAGCCAAGGGATTGAGAGTAAGCTGCAGTGTTGCAGTTCACAATTTAGTTCTGACTGACGATGTTTTAACCGGATTTGACACAAGATATAAAGTAACTCCGCCATTACGCGATGAAAACCACAGAAAAGCATTAATTGCAGGTGTTTTGGACGGAACTATTGATATGATTACTTCTGATCATAATCCGTTGGATATCGAACACAAGAAAATGGAATTCGATAATGCTAAAAACGGTACCATTGGGTTAGAAAGTGCTTTCGGAGCCTTGCAAACTGTGTTGCCTTTGGAAATCATCGTTGAAAAATTAACCAACGGGAAAAACATTTTCGGGATTGAAAAACACGTTATCAAAGAAGGAAACAAAGCGAATATATCATTATTTACTCCAAACGGGAATTGGGAGTTCGGCAAAGAAAACATTCTTTCAAAATCGAAAAACTCGGCATTTTTAGGTCAACCTATGAAAGGACGTGCTTACGGGATCTACAATAACAACCAATTGATTTTAAACTAACCGGTCATGGAAAACAACACGGTAGAAGAAGGTAAAACTACAGCAATTACAAGCTATATTTTGGGCGTTGGAGTTCTAATTGCAATGTCAATGAATTCTGAAAGTAAAAATAGTTTTGCGTCTTTCCATATTCGTCAGGCATTAGGTTTGACCATTACTTTTATTGGAATCGGTTTAATTATAACTCCATTCGAACAACTTATGGTCACATTTCCAATGTGGATTGGAATTTCAGTACTTTGGGCATTTGGAATTATTTCAGCAGTAAAAGGAGAGACAAAACCAATTCCGCTATTAGGAGTTTTTTTTCAAAAATGGTTTAAAAGCATTACATAAATGAACACATCTCTGTACCATCTCGTTAGAGAACCCAAAATAAAAAAAGAGAAAAATCCGCTACTGTTGTTATTACACGGTTACGGCAGTAATGAAGAAGATTTATTCTCCTTCGCACAGGAATTACCGGAAGAATATTTTGTGATTTCGGCGCGTGCACCCTACCCGCTTCCGCCTTATGGAAATGCCTGGTACGCGATTCATTTTGATGCCGATGAAAATAAATTCTCTGATAATGACGAAGCCAGGGAATCACGCGATTTAATTGCGACATTCATCGATGAATTGGTTGCAAATTATCCTATAGACCCAAAAGACGTTACCTTGGTTGGATTCAGTCAGGGCACTATTTTGAGTTATGCCGTTGCCCTTTCCTATCCTGAAAAAGTTCAGCGTGTTGTGGCTTTGAGCGGTTATCTGAACTTTGACATCCTTAAAGAAAATTTCCAGAACAACGATATCAGCAAACTGAAATTCTTTATTTCCCACGGAACTGTAGATCAGGTAATTCCGGTAGATTGGGCACGAAAAGCTCCCGGGGCTTTAAAAGATCTCGGATTGGATGTTGTATACAAAGAATATCCGGTTGGACACGGTGTGGCACCACAGAATTTCTTTGACTTTAAAAATTGGTTACAACAATAATGAAATTCCATCTTCTTTTTATCTGCTTTTTCATTTCGTTTGCTAGTAGAAGTCAAACGCCTTCTGAACTTGATTTTGTTGGTATAAACGGGAAATTATCATCTGATAAATCTATCATTTATGGAAATTTCATTCAACGTTTAGGTTTTAGCAGTGGCGGATTCCCACAAAGTATTTCAATTGTAAATTTAGAAACCAATGAATCGTACGTTTTTATTGTAAAACCGGCAATGAAAACCTCAAAAGAAAACAAATTTTGTTATTACATAAAGCCTGGACATTATGCAATAGTGAATTATATATGGTATAAAAGTAAAATGTACGGAGCTGAAATTTTTACTGAACCAATAATCAAAGGAATTGACACATCAACCGATGAATTCAAAGAGAAAGTAAAAAAAGGAGAGATCAAAGAAGAAGATTTAATAATGTTTACCTTTAAAATAGAACCAAACAGCCTTAATTATCTGGGCACTTGGCACTTTAATACAGGTTTAGTTAAATTTACTGACGATAAAATAGATTTTGACGCTAAACTAAAAACAAAATATCCTGGGATTGATTTTAACAATTCAATTACAAATTTACCCGAATAAAAAAAAGCTCCTAATGGAGCTTTTTTTTATTCACCGGTATCACTACCGGTTATTTTCTTCTCTATGGCAACAGCCGAAACATATTCAATCTGACTGCCTTTTTTAAGAACATAACCTTTCTTGGCTTCTAACTTCCAATCATCTTTTACATACAGGGATTCGTCGTTATCCTGTTTTAACAAAATGGATTTTTTACTATCCGGTAAAAACAATTCGGCTATAGATTTTTCTTCATTGAAAATAACATAGGCGTTTAAAGTTGCCTGTTCCCCGTCTACATCTATTGTGTCAGCAGGAGAATGATATGGCGTTAATCGGAAGCCTTCTTCGAAAATACGGATACAGCCGTTTTTGGTTTCCGACCACACATACCCGGCTGAAGTAACACAACCTTTTTCATCTTTATCAGTACCAAGCACAACAGGTTTTGGGTCCATTAAAATCTCATCTTTGGAATGATCCTTTAGGATGAAATCACAGGAAGTAAACAGTATGGCTGTCAGGATTATTGATAAAACTGATTTCATGTCATTAAACATTTAAATACTATAAATAAGGACTAATTTACTACAAATTTATTGCACAGGAGCATTTTGGGCGTGTAAAATCGTTTCTATAGTCTCAAAATCTGTTGGCTTATTTTCGTTTACAAAATATTTGATTAAAATTTCGCCACGAATCTGTCCGCTATACACATCGGCAATAATCCAACGATGATTTAATATTTTAATTTTATTGATAATAAATTTATTTCCATCAATCGGATCATACGGTACAAGTGGATTTCCGTTCGGTTTATCGTTTAATGCCAATAACTCGTTTTTTATTTTTTCCGACAGTTCCGGAATGCTGTAATTTTCAAAATAGTTAATCGATTCATCATCCATTTCAAGAGAGAAATAATTAGCATCCAACATCTGATTGTAAACAATATCGGAAGAATCTCTTACCATTTTTGTTTTTGCTTTCGCACTTTCAATTTCCTTGCTTTGCGTTTTAAGGATTTTTGTTGAATTCATGTACTGAAACACATTAAACAACAAGGATAAAATAAATAAATATAAAACTGCTCTTTTCATTATTAAATGGTTATTTCTAAATTATCGTAAGCCAAAAATACGTTTTCCGGCAATTTTTTCTCTACTTCCTCATGGAAACCCAGCAGGTGACTTATGTGTGTTAAATAAGCACGTTCCGGCTGTATCAAATCTATAAAATCCAAAGCTTCCTGCAAATTAAAATGTGTAGCATGCAGTTCTTCCCGCAACGCGTTGATTACCAAAACCTTAACCCCTTTAAGTTTTTCAATTTCGGGTTCATCGATGGTTTTTACATCGGTTAAATAGGCAAAATCATCAATTCTGAAACCAAAAACCTGTAAACTCCCGTGCCAGACTGAAATCGGAACGACGGTTTTGTCTCCAATTAAAAAAGTTTTATTGTTTTCAATCTCATTTACAGTCACTGATGGTGCTCCCGGATAACGATTTTCGGTCTCAAAAATATAATCAAAACGTCTTTTCAGACTTTCAACTACCCTGTCCTGAGCAAAAATTGGTAAAGGTCCCTTGCGGAAGTTAAACGGCCGGATATCATCTAAGCCCGCCGTATGATCAGCATGTTCATGGGTAAACAATATCCCATCCAATGATTGACATTTTGAAGCCAGCATCTGCTGTCGGAAATCAGGTCCGCAATCAATCACATATGAGTAATCTTTCCAATGAATCCACACCGATACGCGCAATCGCTTATCTTTTATGTCTTCGCTCAAACAGACCGAATGATGACTGCCGATTACGGGAATACCTTGTGAAGTTCCGGTTCCTAAAAAATATACTTTCAAAATTGTAGTGTTTTTTACAAAAATAGGATTATTTCTCTTTTATAAAAATAGCTATTTCACTAACTTTGTCGATATAACAAGGAATCATTATGAATTTAAGCGGCGAAATTAAATTAAAAGGAGATCGCGAAATTGAAGTTATACCCGCTATTGCAGACAAAGCGCTTCGAATAAATCTCAACAAAAACATCTATGGTACCTTTGCTGAAATTGGGGCCGGACAAGAAACGGTAAGACACTTTTTCCGTACGGGAGGCTCTTCGGGTACTATTGCAAAAGCAATGTCCGCTTACGATAAAGATTTCAGTGATGCCATTTATGGTGTAGAAGATGACGGCCGTTATGTTACCGAAAGCCGTCTGCGTAAAATGCTTTCACACGAAACCCGCTTAATTGAGGAACGTTTGAATCGTGAAAAGCATCCTGACAAAATGTTTTTCAGTTATGCGAACACTGTTGCAACCATCG
>NZ_DATIDM010000071.1:0-8288 GCF_035456225.1 Flavobacterium sp.
ATTTCAACTTCTTTGAAAATTACTTTTACCCTCGTTCATCAGGAAATTTCAGCACTCAAATACAAAATGGCTTAGCGCCCTGCAAGCATATTTTATATTTAGAAACGATGCGATCCCTTCGCATTATCCTCTGTGTTTACAGGATATGATTCTATAAGTCTTTTTTACCGGCACTAGAACCTTACTAATTTAAGCAAAACCTCCTTTTCTCTAAAAGGAAGGCGGTGCCATTATATTACTATTTACTTATACATCATCCCATTTTATATATTATGGCTAAAAGACTTTTGTTGCTTTTTAGCTTGTGTGGTCTTTTATTGAACACAAGTTGCAACTCCGAAAAAGAAAAAAAAGAAGAAAAAACAAAATTTGCTGTTACTAACCCAATTTTAAGAGACACCATTACCACCAAAAACTATGTGTGTCAGATACATGCAATAAATCACATCGAATTGAGAGCCCAAGAAAGAGGCTACCTACAAAAGATTTTTGTGGATGAAGGACAGTTCGTTAGAAAAGGACAATTGCTGTTTCAAATCATGCCTAATCTGTATCAGGCAGAAGTGCAAAAAGCGCAATCAGAGGCTGATTTCGTTCAGATTGAATACCAGAACACCAAAAAATTAGCAGAGAAAAATGTAGTTTCTCCTAACGAATTAGCAATGGCTAAAGCAAAATTGGACAAAGCCAAAGCTGAATTGGCATTAAGCAAAGTTCACCTTCAGTTTACGGAAATCAGAGCGCCGTTTGATGGCATCATCGACAAATTTCACGTTCGTTTAGGAAGTTTATTGGAGGAAGGCGATTTGCTGACCGAGTTATCCGATAACAGCAAAATGTGGGTTTATTATAATGTTCCTGAAGCGGAATATTTGGACTATAAATCTAAAGTAAACGAAAATTCCAAAACGAAAGTTAACCTGTTGATGGCTAATAATGAGTACTTCAATCATGTTGGTGTGGTTGAAACCATTGAAGCTGATTTTAACAACGAAACCGGAAACATTTCGTTCAGAGCCACTTTCCCTAATCCAAAAGGATTATTACGACACGGAGAAACCGGAAGTATCCAGACCATCCTTCCTTTGAAAAACGCCTTATTGATTCCGCAAAAAGCCACTTTCGAAGTGCTTGAAAAAAAATATGTTTACGTGGTTGATAAAGAAAATAAGGTAAGATCAAGAGCGATTACAATTGCAGCCGAATTACCACATA
Organism: Flavobacterium sp.; assembly: GCF_035456225.1. Lineage (GTDB taxonomy): Bacteria > Bacteroidota > Bacteroidia > Flavobacteriales > Flavobacteriaceae > Flavobacterium. The sequence continues at coordinate 1,216 of NZ_DATIDM010000071.1, forward strand.
TCTATGCCGTAAGCAGCGGTTTATCCGAAGGCGACAGAATTCTTCTTGAAGGATTACGTATGGTGAAAGAAAACGAAAAAATTGAATCTAAAGTAGAGGATCCTGCGTATGTTTTGTCTCATTTAGAATTATATGCTGAATAATTTAAAATCGTAAAGAAAGAAAAATGTTTAGCAAATTCATACACAGACCGGTATTTGCGATTGTCATTTCAATCATGATACTATTTGTGGGATCATTGGCCATCAAACAGATGCCAATTTCACAATTCCCGCAGATTGCCCCAACAACGGTAAATATTTTTATCGCCTACCCAGGAGCCAGTGCAGACGTATTGGTGAAATCCACCCTAATTACCCTTGAAAATTCGATTAATGGTGTTGAAGGAATGCGTTATATCGCAACGGATGCTACCAGTGCCGGAGAAGCTACCTTGAGAATTATTTTCGAACCCGGCACCGATCCCAATCAGGCGGTTGTTCGCGTTAAAACCAGGGTCGATCAGGTAATGCCTCTTTTGCCTGAACTTGTTCAGCGTGAAGGTGTGGTAATTACACCGATCCAGCCGAGTATGCTGATGTACGTGAATCTTTATTCGAAGGATAAAAGCATGGACGAAAAATTCCTGTACAATTATGCCAGCGTAAAGATGCTCCCGGAAATCAACCGACTTAAAGGTGTTGCCCGTTCCCAAATATTAGGAAGCAGAACCTATGCGATGCGTGTTTGGCTGAACCCGGAGCGCATGAGAGCTTACAACATTTCTGTTGAAGAAGTAATGGAAGCCATGGGTGAGCAAAGTATCATCGGACGTCCTGGACGAATCGGGCAAAGTTCGGGTATCGCCGCACAATCATTAGAGTACGTTTTAACCTACAAAGGAAGATACAGCGAACCGAAAGAGTACGAAAATATTATCATCCGTGCCAATTCAAGCGGTGAAAGCATCCATTTAAAAGATATTGGTAAAGTAGAATTAGGAAGTGAATTCTTTGACATCTACTCCAATTTAGATGGGCATCCTTCTGCGGCTATCGTATTGAAACAAAATTACGGAAGTAACGCAAGTGAAGTTATTGAAGAAATCAAAGGAAAACTGGAAGAAATGAAAGAATCGTTCCCACCAGGAATGGATTATAAAATCAGTTACGACGTTTCCCAGTTCCTTGATGCTTCGATTGAGCAGGTAATTGATACCTTGAGAGATGCTTTCATCTTGGTAGCTCTTGTGGTATTTGTCTTCTTAGGCGACTGGCGCTCAACTTTAATCCCAATTTTAGCGGTTCCGGTATCTTTAATCGGTGCTTTCTTTGTAATTCAGTTTTTTGGACTTTCCATTAACCTGGTAACTCTTTTTGCCCTTGTATTAGCTATTGGTATTGTGGTGGATGACGCCATAGTCGTCGTCGAGGCCGTCCACGCCAAGTTTGAAGAATTCCCGGATATTACACCATATCAAGCAGTTAAAAAAGTATTGGGAGAAATCACTGGTGCGGTAATCGCGATTACAGCAGTAATGGTTTCCGTGTTCTTACCTATTTCCTTTATGTCCGGACCTGTTGGTACATTCTACCGCCAGTTCTCCATTACCATGGCAAGTTCGATTGTTATTTCGGCTCTTATCGCGCTTACCCTTACACCGGTTTTATGTGCGATGATGCTGAAAAACCATCACGGACATGAAAAGAAAGGCAATCTGTTTACCAAAGCGTTAGACCGTTTTAATGCCGGATTTGACAAGCTTACCGGAAAATATGTTGCCATACTGAAATCCATTGTAAGCAGAAGATGGCTGACATTCGGAATATTAGCAGCATTCTGTGCGGGTATTTTCGTGGAAAATCAAATCCTGCCTTCAGGTTTCATCCCTATTGAAGATCAGGGTACAATTTACGCTATTATTCAAACGCCTCCGGGTTCTACACTGGAAACTACCAATAAGGTTTCACAAAAACTTCAAAAAATTTGTAAAACGGTAGACGGAGTAGAATCGGTTTCATCATTGGCAGGTTATGAGATTATGACCGAAGGACGTGGTTCCAATGCCGGTACTTGTTTGATCAACCTTAAAAAATGGTCAGATCGTAAGCACACGGTAAAAGAAATCATGGAAGAATTGGAAGAAAAATCCAAAAATCTTGGAGCTGTCGTGGAATACTTCGAACCGCCGGCCATTCCGGGATTTGGATCTTCGGGAGGTTTCTCAATGCGTTTGTTGGATAAAAATACCACAACCGATTACCAGGACTTCGACAGAATCAATAAAAAATTCATGGAAGACCTTGGCAAACGCAAAGAATTAACCGGATTGTTTACCTTCTTCGCAGCCAATTATCCGCAATATGAGTTGGAAATCAATAACGAATTAGCAATGCAAAAAGGAGTTTCCATCGGAAAAGCAATGGAAAACCTCAACATTTTGATTGGTAGTACCTACGAACAAGGTTTCATCAAATACGGACGTTTCTTCAAAGTTTATGTTCAGTCTGATCCTAAATACAGAAGATTACCATCAGACATTTTGAACCTTTTTGTTAGAAATGATAAAGGCGAGATGGTTCCGTATTCGGCATTTATGACACTTAAAAAAGGTCAGGGCCCTAACGAGATTACACGTTATAACATGTACAATTCGTCAGCAATTCAAGGACTTCCTGCAAAAGGTTATACCACTGCCGAAGCTATTAAAGCTATTCGCGAAGTAGCCGAAGTGTCATTACCGAAAGGCTATGATATTGCATGGGAAGGGTTGTCTTTTGACGAAGCCAGCAAAGGAAATGAATCGATTTACATTTTCGCTATTGTATTGTTGTTCGTTTATTTCGTGTTGGCGGCACAATACGAGAGCTTTATCATCCCATTATCAGTTATCTTATCGCTTCCGGTGGGTATTTTCGGTTCGTTCATGCTTCTCCAGCTGATGGGACTTGAGAATAATATTTATGCACAGATCGGACTTATCATGCTCGTCGGATTACTCGGTAAAAATGCCGTACTTATCGTGGAGTTTGCCCTCCAGAAGAGAAGTGAAGGATTTACGATACTCGATGCTGCCATTGAAGGAGCTAAAGTACGTTTCCGACCAATTTTGATGACTTCGTTCGCTTTCATCGCCGGATTGATTCCGTTGATTATTGCTCATGGAGCCGGCGCTATCGGTAACCGTACCATTGGTGCTGCGGCCTTGGGAGGTATGCTTTTCGGAACCATTTTCGGGGTACTTATTGTTCCCGGATTGTATTTCATCTTCGGAAGTTTGGCTGACGGTAAGAAATTAATCAAAGATGAAGAGGAAAGCTCATTAACCGAGAGTTTTGTCCATACGATAGATGATTTTAAAATAGACAATCATTCAGAAGAAAATCACAATGAGAATAAATAAGAAATATATATTCCAATCCGTTGCAATTGCCATCGTTTTGTTGAGCGTTGCAAGTTGTAAAATGTCGGGATTGGCAGAAAAGACAGCTAACACTAAAGTGCCTGAACAGTATACCGCTGTTCAGGACACTGTTAACTCCGGTAAAATTTCCTGGAAAGAGTATTTCAAGGACAGCTATTTGCAATCATTAATTGAAACTGCACTGAAGAACAATCAGGAGTTAAATATCACCATGCAGGAAATCGAGATTTCTAAAAACGAAATCAGTGCCCGTAAAGGAGAGTACCTTCCTTTTGTTGGGGTAAAAGCCGGTGCTGCTGTCGATAAAGTTGCCCGTTACACTAACATCGGTGCTATGGAAGCGAATACAGAAATCAAACCCGGAAAGGAAATGCCGGAACCATTACAGGATTATGGTATCGGTCTTTACGCAAATTGGGAAATTGATATCTGGAAGAAACTCCGCAATGCTAAAAAGGCTGCGGTAAACCGTTACCTGTCTTCTGTGGAAGGCAAGAATTTCATGGTTACCAATCTGATTGCCGAAATTTCAAATTCTTACTATGAGCTGCTGGCGTTAGACAGCCAATTGCAAATCGTAAATCAGAACATTGAAATTCAGAGCAACGCTTTAGAAGTCGTAAAACTGCAAAAAGAGGCAGCCAGAGTTACTGAATTGGCGGTGAAAAAATTTGAAGCCGAAGTTTTAAAAACCAAAAGCCTTCAGTTTGAAATCGAGCAAAAAGTCGTGGAGACCGAAAACAAAATCAACTTCTTGGTTGGCCGTTTTCCGCAACATGTAGAAAGAAACACCACCGCGTTTAACGATTTGTTGCCAAATGTGGTTCACGCCGGTATTCCTTCACAACTTTTAAAGAACAGACCGGATATCCGTCAGGCGGAATTCGAACTGGCAGCTTCAAAACTGGATGTAAAATCAGCCAGAGCCCGTTTCTATCCTACCATCGGAATTACTGCCGGAATTGGTTATCAGGCATTTAATCCTGGTTATCTGTTTAATCCGGAATCGTTATTGTATTCTTTAGCGGGTGATTTAATGGCTCCGCTAATCAATCGAAATGCAATTAAAGCGAGTTACAATACGGCCAATGCTAAACAGATTCAGGCGGTTATTAACTACGAACAGACCATTTTGAAGGGTTATGTGGAAGTGGCTAATCAGGTTTCGAAAATCAGTAACCTTGAAAAAAGCTACAATTTAAGATCGAAGCAGGTAGAAGCGCTTACATCTTCAGTTTCAATATCGAACGAATTATTCCGTTCTGCACGGGCAGACTATATGGAGGTATTACTAACGCAACGTGATGCTTTAGAATCTAAATTTGATTTAGTGGAAACCAAAATGCAGCAATTAAATGCAATGGTTAACATTTATAGAGCGCTAGGTGGCGGATGGGAATAAATTAGTTAGTTGTGTGAGATTCCGAAAAAAATTAGTGTAGAAATTGCACCTGTTACCACTTTTTGGTAACTTGCATAAAAACTTTTTAAGTCATGGGAAAAAACACTTCAATATCTTTAGGAAATCATTTTGAGAGTTTTATTGAAAGTAGCATCAATACTGGACGCTTTAACAACGCAAGCGAAGTTGTACGAGCAGGATTACGTCTACTTGAAGATGAAGAAAACAAAATTATTGCATTAAAAAAAGCTCTACAAGAAGGAATTGAGAGCGGTATCGCGAAAGATTTTGATCGTAAAGAATTTTTAGAAACACTAAAGGCAAGAAAAAAATAAATGACCAAATATCATTTCACCAATAAAGCTCTAGATGATCTAATAGATATTTGGGATTATACTGTTGAAGTATGGTCTGAAAATCAAGCCGAGAAATACTATAACTTATTAATGGCTTCTTGTGCAGATTTGGCTAATAATCCAAAATTCGGAAAACCTTACGAAATCATTTTAGAAAATGTTCTAGGCTACAAATGCGGTGAACACATTATATTCTATCACGAGATTTCAAAAAACGAAATTGAAATTATTAGAATTTTACATGGAATGATGGATTTAAAAAAACAAATATAGGACCCGTCACACAACAGCGGTTTACTACTTGGTTTGAAAGCCATCCTACTTCGGTAGGGTGGCTTTTCTCTTTTACTTAAAGTTCGTTTATTTTCTGCATCACGTTTGCCGTTAATGCATCACAATAGATCAGATTAAATTCAAAGAGTTCACTGGTCGAATAGGATTTTTCCAACTGTTCCCTTAACATTACTTTCGCCCTGTTAAGCCGCACTTTTACATTTGCCTGGCTGATATTAAGCAAATCGGCAGTTTCCGACACATTTAATCCGCTGATTTCCCTTAGTGAGAAAACCATTCTATACTCTTCGGGTATTTTAGAAAGTGATTCTTCTATGACACGGCCTAATTCACGGTTGTGAATGTTTTTATTAGCATCGTTATTTGAATTGGTAAACATCGGTGTTACATTTTCGTTTAGATCTGCTTTTGCAAACTCGTTTTTGAAACTGAATTTTTCTTTTTTCCTGAAACAATTGTTCAGCATGATACGGATAAGCCACGTTTTAAAATTTGAATGATTCTTAAATTGGCTCAAACTTTTATAGGCATCAATATAAGTGTCCTGCATCAGGTCCTGTGTATCTTCATGGTTGTAATTATAAGACCTTCCAATTTTGTACAAATAGGAGTTAAACCGCCTTACGATGAGTTCATAAAGCAGTTTTTCGCCTTTTAAAACCCGGTCAATTATTTCGGTTTCGGAAAGTTTATCTGACTGTTGCATTTTATTTTACAATTTTATGAATTCGCGCCATTGAAAAAGCAGCTATTGCCATTACAAGATCTCTTACTGCCACATCCAAATAGTGTAAACTGAGTAATAATGTCAATGCAATGGATGTTAACCATGCGGCAACAATATATCCTCCAATTTCGGTTTTTTTCAGTACAATGATTCCAGCAACAATTTCAATAACTCCCACGATCATCATAAAGGTATCTGACGAAAAAGGCAGCATACCGGCAATTGTGGGATTGAGGTACTGATCCCAATCTGTAAGCAGGTTTGTGAACTTGTCCGCCCCTGCTACGATGGGCACAATTACGAATGTGTATTTTAACAGATTGTAGGTCTGTACTAACACAAGCTCTTGTGATCTGTTATTTTCCATTTTATTTAATGTTAATGTCTTACTTAGCTTAAATGAAACTATTTAGTTTTAAAATTTATCGGGAAACTGTTTAGCTATTCCTTCCGACAATACATCAGCAAGCATCAGCATATGTTGCAGTGCTCCTTCAAAACCATCGACGGAAGATTTATAATCACCCTTAAGTATATTGACTGAATATTCCGTCGTATGAGTGATATGGCTTTTCAACGCTGGTTCGGTAACTGATTCAGGCCAGTTTTTAGGGTTGGCCGCAGAAAGGAAATCGGCAATTTCTTTAGCATTTTTATACCAGGCTGCAAGTGCTTTGTCTAAAGCCGGTTTGTCATTTGCCTTAGCCGCTTTCAATACCGGAATCGCACCTTCTATATGTTCTTTTAACAGTTTCGCCAACTGATCTCCCGCAGCTTTCCCGTAGAACGGTACAATGGCAGCACCAATTTGTTTTTGATTCTCTAACAAACGATTAAGTTTTACTTCCACTTGATTTGGTTCGTTGTAGAATGCATCAACTGTTGCTAATG
>NZ_DATIDM010000072.1:0-34122 GCF_035456225.1 Flavobacterium sp.
ATTACGAAGTTATATCCTGAAACATTGAAAACAATCGCCAAAAATGCCAGTGGAGGGTATGTTTTCGGAGGGAATACCAAAAATGTCCTTGATTACGTGAAAAACGGATTGGACAATTTAGAGAAAACGGATTTCGAAAGCCAGCAGATAGCCGACTTCGAATCGCAATTCCAATGGTTTTTAGGCATCGCTTTCGTTCTGTTGCTGGCGGATGTTTTCTTTTTGGAACGCAGAACAAAATGGGTCAGAAAACTGAATTTATTTAACGAGGAGAAAAGATAAGAAACGATGAAGCATTTGATTTTATATACTTTTTTGTTGTTTTCCGTATGTCTTTCTGCTCAAAAGAAGAAAGATAAAAATCTGCCGCAGGGAAATGAAAAATTTAACGAAAAGGAGTTCGCAGAAGCGGAAGCCGATTATCGTATTTCGCAATTTCAAAATCCTCGGCGAGCAACGGCATCTTATAATTTAGGAAATGCTATTTACCGTCAGAAACAACCGAGTGAGGCGAAACATTCTTATCTTGAAGCCATTGAAAATGCTAAAGGAAAGAAACAGAAACACAAGGCCTATCACAATTTAGGTAATGTACTGATGACGGAAAAAAATTATCAGGGCGCTGTAGAGGCTTATAAAAATGCTTTACGCAATAATCCGAACGATGAGGAAACCCGTTATAATTATGCTTTGGCAAAACAAAAACTAAAAGAGAATCCGCCTAAAAAAGACGATAACAAGAAGGATAAGGATAAAGACAAGGATCAAAATAAAGATCAGCAACAGCCAAAAGATAACAAGGATCAGAAAAAGGATCAGCAGGATAAAAATCAGGACAAAAAAGACGATCCTAATAGTCCTGACAAGAAAGACAGTAAAGGCGATGAAGACAAACAGCCTCAAAAACCACAGCCTAGCGGAGCTTCCAAACAGCGAATGGAAAATTTGCTTGAGGCAGTGAATAACGAAGAAAAGAAAATACAGGAAAAAATGAAGGGAAGGGAAGTAAAAGGCAGACCAACCCAGAATGAAAAAGATTGGTAATCAATCGGTTTGATAATAATGCGTGTGGAGTTTAAAAAAGAAATTAAATTGATGGGAAATAAGGGTTTTATTCTGTTTTTGCTTTTGGCCGTTCAGTCGGTTTTCGCTCAAGTGGAATTTAAAGCCACGGTGAGTAAGAACAGTATCGGAATCAACGAACGATTGCGAATCGATTTTACCATGAATGATGACGGGGATAATTTTGAAGCGCCATCTTTTGAAGGATTCAGGGTTTTTGGCGGGCCCAATCAGTCTGTCAGCTATTCTTGGGTAAATGGTAGAAAATCATTCAGCAAATCCTACTCTTTCTTTTTGTTGCCCACTAAAAAAGGAACATTTGTTATCAAACCTGCTTCCATAGAAATAGCGGGTAAAATATATAAAACCAATCCGGTAAAAGTAACTGTCGGAAATGCCGTGGTGCAACCTGAACCGGAGGAAGAAGAAGATCCTTTTGCAATCATCTTCGGAAATCAGCGTAGAAGACAGCAGCAACAGCAACAACAATTACCTCCCGCATTAAAAGAAGGCGACGGCATTCATTTGGTAGCCGAAATATCCAATTCCAATCCATATTTGAATGAACCGATTACGGCTGTTTATAAATTGTACGTGAGCCCATATGTGAGTGTGAGTGATTTCCGTGAGACGTCAAGTCCGAAATACAATAATTTCTGGAGCCAGGCCATTGATATTAAAAATATGTCGGTTCAGATGGGTAAATACAATGGGGAAGACTATCGTTATGTAGTGTTGAGGAAAACCGTATTGTATCCGCAAAAAACCGGCAGATTGCTCATTGAGCCCCTAACGTTGGATATAACGATGCAGGCTCCGACGGGTAGAAGGGATATTTTTGGCCGAATGGAAATTACAAACGGAACCAAAACTGTATCGGCGGGAGCTAAATCTATTTTTGTGAAAGTCTTACCGGAAAACGGAAAACCAGATAGTTTTACCGGGGCAGTAGGGGCTTTTGACTTTAAGGTGAAACCTTCCAAAACCAATCTGAAATCTGGTGAAGCACTACAATTGACCGTAAGTACTTCCGGAAAAGGGAACATGAAGTTGTTTACCCTTCCTAAACCGGTTGTCCCAAGTGCTTTGGAAATGTATGATCCGGAACACAGGGAGGATGTGACAACACCTTTGTCCGGCTCTCAAGGGACTATTTCCGATACTTATACGATCGTGCCACAGTACAAAGGGGTATATACGATAAAGCCATTGGTGTTCAGTTACTTTGATTTGAGTTCGAAGACTTATAAAACTATAACTTCCGATGAAATCCGAATCAATGTAATGGACGGACAGATGCCTGTTTCAGGTGATCAGACGGCCTCGGCAGACAAACAACAAGTTCTTAAAAGCGACCAGTTTGCCTTTGTGAAATCCAAAACGGAATTATCACCAATCCAAAGTGATGATTTTCTTGGTTCGACGTTATTCTACACGCTGTTATTTGCTCCTTTCTTAATCATTCCGGTGATTGTATTGGTGAAGAAGAAAAAAGAAGCAATCGACGGTGATGTGGCAGGAAACAAAATCCGTCAGTCAAACAAACTGGCCAAAAAATTCCTTTCGGAAGCAAGTAAACAATTAGGTAACAAAGAGCCGTTCTATGATGCTATGGAGCGCGCAATGCATAACTTCCTTAAGGCAAAACTGCGCATTGAAACTTCTGAAATGAGTAAAGAAAATATTCAGGAATTACTGGAATCTAAAAAAGCAGCGTCGGAAACAATCAATGATTTTATGAAGTTGATGGACAACTGTGAATTCGCCCGTTATGCACCGTCAACCACTGTGGCCATGCAACAGGATTACGATAAAGCGGTAAGCGTGCTATCCGACTTGAGCAAACAAATTTAATTTTGAAAACGATGAAAAAGTTATTCTATCTGGTTTTATTGGTTTCTCAAGCGATTTTTGCTCAAACAGCTTTTGAGAAGGCGAATGAACTGTACCGAAAAGAGCAGTACGAGGAAGCTGTGGTTTTGTATGAAGGCATCTTGAAATCCGGCGAACAGTCGGCAGAATTGTATTTCAATTTAGGGAATTCCTATTACAAGCTGCATAAAGTGGCTCCGGCGGTATATAATTATGAAAAGGCACTATTGCTGAATCCTGCAGATACTGAAATTCAGACCAATCTAAAGTTCGCGCAAAAAATGGGCATAGACGAAATAAAAGTGGTTCCGAAAGTTGGTTTTTCCAAAATGTTAAGTGATTTGCTGGACGTGTTTCATTACGATACCTGGGCGGGAATAGCTACCGGTTTTTCGGCGTTGTTTCTTCTGTTTTTTATCGGTTATTATTTTGGAGGGACATCTGCAGTGAAACGGTTGTTTTTTGGCGCCATGGTGTTGTCATTGGTGGTTATGCTGATAAGCATTGCCTCGGCCATAACGGAACGGAATAATTACAATATGGAGCGACCGGCCATAGTGTTTGCCGAAGTGATTTCCGTGAAAAGTGAACCCAAAGCCTCGGCACCTGAAGCGTTTGTGTTACATGAAGGAACTAAAGTCTTTGTTCTAGAGAATCAGGATAAATGGCGAAAAATTCAACTTACGGATGAAACCGAAGGCTGGATTGAAAAAGACGCTATTAAGGAGTTGAAAGGCAATGATTAGTGGTCAGTAATCTGTTAACAGTGTTTATAAACTTTCTTTCAAATCAGAAAACCAATCCGTCAAAACGGGTAATAAAACTTCCGAGGTTTTTACTATTGGATTAAAGAGCAGTGATTTGTTCTGGGTTTCTTGGGAAACGACCATATTGTTGAAGTTAACCTTTTGGAACAGACACAAAACGACGCCTAAAAGCAATACGGTTTTTATGGTAGCAAATAATCCGCCTCCTACTGTGTTCAGCCAACCCATTGTTGCAAAACCAGCAATTCCGGTTAAGGCTTTTGCCAACAAATGAATGGCGACAACAACGACTATAAGTGTTAGGATGAAAGCCGTAACCTGAATGGTTTTGGGCGACCAGGATACCACGCTGCCTACCGTTGAGCGAACCAGATAAGAGAATTTAATCGCGACATAAATTCCTAAAAACAAGGAAATCAGGGAAGCTAATTCAACGAAAAGTCCGTTGCGGATGCCTTTAATCAAACCGAAAACCAAAAATGCGGCGAGTATAATATCAATAAAACCCATAGTGAGAGAATAGAAAAAAGAGCAAAGATAAAAGAACAGTGGGAAAAGAGGTGAGAGTTAAAAGTAAAAAGGGATAAGGGATAAGTAAAAAGGGGAAAGACTCGTCGTTAAAAGTACAATTCTCGTTGCACAACTCACTATCTTTGCAGGATAATTTTATGAAGGATGAGCTCATAACTCATAACTCAATAACTCATAATTTCAAAAAATGTCAAGAGACGAACAATTAAAATCCCGCTGGGAAACAGTGGTCACCATACTTTCCAATCAATTTGCCGATGGCGATATACTGGATCTGGATGCTATAATTTATCTGATCGGCGTTCAGGAATTAGGTCAATTCAACAAGGCGTTCAAAAAAGACGAAAAGGTAAACCTGATGCATATCGCTATTTGCCGATTGCTAGAGCCTTACGGTTACTATGAATTCGAATTTTTCGACAACGACGGATGGCCGCATTATAAGGTTAAGGAACAACTTCCGCCTTTGAAAGCAGGGGAGCAATCCGTACTGATGAAGGAAGCGATTGTGAATTATTTTCTGGAAAAACAGATTATTGAGTAACAATCCTATAAATGAGAACAGATTTCAGGCTTAAAACTTCTGACTTCTGACTTTTAACTCCTAACTTTTTCCTAAATTTGCATCCAATTACAGAATGACGATGACAGACAAGATTAAAGAATACATTGGTGAAGCACAGTCTTTTACCACCGATAATAAAGAAACTTTAGAGGCTTTCCGAATCAAATTTTTGGGAAGTAAGGGCTTGTTGAAAGACCTTTTCGCCGAGTTTAAAAACGTACCGAACGATCAGAAAAAAGAATTCGGTCAGGTAATCAATTTGCTTAAGGTTACCGCTGAAGATAAAGTAAAAACCATCCAGGAAGCCTTGGAAAGCAAGGAAGTAGCCGGTGGTGTTTATGGAGATTTGACACGTCCGGGCGAGCCTTTGGTTATCGGTTCACGTCATCCTATTTCCATCGTAAAAAATCAAATCGTCGATATTTTTTCCAACATCGGATTCAACGTTTCCGAAGGTCCGGAAATCGAAGACGACTGGCATAATTTCACCGCGTTGAATCTTCCGGAATACCATCCGGCAAGAGACATGCAGGATACCTTCTTCATTCAGAGCAATCCGGATGTGTTGTTGCGCACGCATACCTCATCGGTTCAGGTACGATACATGGAAGGCAACAAACCACCAATCCGTACGATTTCACCGGGACGCGTGTTCCGTAATGAAGCGGTTTCGTCCCGTTCACACTGTATTTTCCATCAGGTGGAAGGTTTGTACATCGACCAGAATGTTTCGTTTGCCGATTTGAAACAAACCTTGTTGTATTTCACCAAGGAAATGTTCGGAAAATCGAAAATTCGTCTGCGTCCGAGTTACTTCCCGTTCACCGAGCCAAGTGCCGAGGTGGATATTTACTGGGGATTAAAAACTGAAACGGATTACCGCATCACAAAAGGAACCGGTTGGTTGGAAATCATGGGTTGCGGAATGGTGGATCCTAACGTTTTGAAAAACTGTGGTATCGATGCGGACAAGTATAATGGTTTCGCTTTCGGTATGGGAATCGAACGTATTGCGATGTTACTGTATCAAATTGGAGATATCCGAATGTTCTACGAAAACGATGTGCGTTTCCTTGAACAATTCAAGTCAAGTATATAAAAAGAGTAAGGCTGTCGGAAGACAGCCTTTTTTTGTTTTATTCTTTAATAATGTTAAAAAGTTAAGGATTAGTGGCTTTTTAATTTATTTGTTTTGAAAATCAGGTTTTAATCCATAAATAGGGCAATTTTGTCGATTGCACTATAAAAATGGTTTTGATATTAGTTGGCAATTTTTATATTTGAGAACCAAAAAAAACTAACAATCAAAGCTTAAGAATGAAAAAATTTACAAAAATCGGCGTCTTATTTATGGGCCTAATTCTATTCTCCTGTTCTCCGGAAGAACAAAACACTAATGAGAATACTGAAAATTCAATTTTTGAAAGACCCTCTACCGCCCCTATAACTAAAAACTGGGAATTTAATGATTTGACAGGGTGGCAGGACGCTACTATGGTCGGAGCAGCAAACTACTTTTTAGAGAATGGCAATTTAAAGATGTTTACCAATCCAAATACATGGGAACGCACTAAAGTAAAAACGACGTCCACGTATGGTACCGGCACGTATACTTGGAGAGTGTATGTTCCGGAAATGGGTGTTGGAGATATGTCCAGCATCGGGGCATTCCTTTACAAAGACGATACCCATGAACTGGATTTCGAAATCGGATACGGAAGTGAGAGTACGAGACAAAATTTAAACGCACAGGCCGATGATCTGATTGCGTACATGAGCTCACAGGCGAATCCTTCACAATTTGTACAAACAACAATCAAACGAAATCAGTGGTACACTTTGACAATCGAATTGACGCTGTCCTCAAACAATAGATATTTTGCGAAATGGAAAATTGATGGAATAACCGTAGCTTCAAAGCAATTAAATTACGGAACGAAGACTAAATTCAATATCTTTTGCAGTATGGAAAACCTAACGTTTATTGGAGATCATATTCCGCAAAGTCAAAATTATGCGTTGTTTGATTCGGTACAATACACGAACTATTAATTCTGAATTTTCAAAAATAACGGCTGTCTCACTCTGAAAAGAAGTTACTTCAGAGTGGGACAGTTTTATTTTGCGGCCTTATGTAATATGTAATTGGATTTTAAAGCGCTTTCAATCTCTTTTCCGCTGTGATCCAACATTGTCAATCGGCCTTCTCCGACCTTGTACTGTGTTTCCGTTCCGGCTTTGTCCAGTTTGATAATACTTCCGGCATCATTCCAGGTAAAAGTTCCTTTTGTAACAGTCGGTTTTTGTTCTCTGTCCCGATATAGAACTGATAATTCATAGGTTTTGTCCTTGTTTAGCGTCAATTCGGTTTCAATTCCCGGGCAATCCGCGCATGGAATAACGCCTTTATAGGTTCCGTCCCAATCCAACGAAATTTCCGAAGTATGCATGTCCGGAACTACAGTTGTGGTGTCGGCTTTTTCTACAGGGGTTTGCATTTCGGTTTTTACTTCTTTTTTACATCCGATGATTGTTAACGTCATCAATGAAAAAACTAAGAACGTCTGTTTCATAATTGCATGATTTAAAAGATTGGACTAAGGTTTCGGAATTCATATCATCATAAAAATACCGAATATTTATAGTAAATTTGCAGACTTTTAATTTGAAACGCTATGCAAAAGGATATTATTATACCAAAAGTGGAGAATGTTTATGTGGCTGCCGTTCAGGAATGGAACGACGATTTTATGGAAAATTCCTGGTATGCCTATTTGGTTAATGATAGCGATGAGAAATTAGAAATGGCCATTGTCGTTTCCAAAGCTTACGGACAAATCAATGGCGAAGAACGCAAAACGGGAACTTTCCGTCATGCTTTCAAGGAAGTGGAGCCCAATTCTGCCGTAAAAATCGAATTATTGGAAAACAATGTACTTCAACTGAACAACGAATTTTTGGTGACTTTTTTTATTGGTGACAAACTTTACGACAGAAGCTATGTTTTCAGGGCCAATACGATAAACGATCGTGCGATGACCGACATTCCGGTGATGTACAAACGCGGCGTTTTGGTTAAATAATACGCCTGGATTAACTCAAAACGGGTTCATTTTCTTCGGTAGTTTTCATTGGTGTTTTTATCTACCTGGGACATATTTTTTCGGGAATATAAATTTGTAAACAGGATTGAAAGGGTGTTGGATTATTTTTTACTTTAGGGAAATTTTTCAGCAAAACCCAAATGAGAAAAACAGCTTTTCTATTTATTGCGTCATTACTATCCGTAAGCGCTTTTTCGCAAAAAAATAATTTCGCACAATATGTAAATCCGTTTGTAGGAACCGGAGGTCACGGACACACATTTCCGGGAGCCACTGTACCTTTCGGAATGGTGCAATTATCACCTGATACTAGGATTGACGGTAGCTGGGATGGATGCGGCGGATATCATTATTCGGACAATATCATTTACGGATTTTCACATACGCACCTCAATGGTGTTGGTGTTTCTGATTTCGGCGATATCATGCTGATGCCAACGATGGGCGAACCTTCGTTTGATAATAAAGTCTATTCTTCCTCTTTTTCACATGTTAATGAAAAAGCCCAAGCCGGTTTTTATGCTGTGAAATTGGACAAGCATAATATCGACGTGAGGCTGACGGCTTCCACAAGAGTTGGTTTTCACGAATACACTTTCAACAAGGACGGCCAGGCAAATATAATTCTCGATTTGAATCACCGTGACAAACTGTTGCAGGGCGAAGTGAAAATTATCGATAACAAAACCATCGAAATTCTCCGAAGAAGTGAGGCCTGGGCGCGCGACCAGTACGTTTTTGCCCGAATCGAGTTCAATGTTCCGATGAAGGTGACCAATTCAAAAAACAGTAAGATTTCTTCGGATAATGAGGCTGTTAAATATTTGGCATTAAGTTTTTCAAAACACGTAAAAAAAGGCGAAAAGATTTTAGTGAAAGTTGCCTTATCGCCCACAGGTTATGAAGGAGCGAAGCTGAATATGTCCGAAATAAAGCACTGGGATTTTGAAAAAGCCAGGAAAGATGCCGAAGCACTTTGGAATAAGGAACTTTCTAAAATTGAAGTGACTTCCGACAATAAAGATAAACTTGCCATTTTCTACACTGCTTTGTATCACACGATGATGCAACCAAACATCGCGGAGGATATCGACGGAAAATACCGCGGGCGTGACAATAAAATTCATGTGGCGGATAACTTCGATTATTACACGGTTTTCTCGCTTTGGGATACCTTCCGGGGCGCGCATCCGTTGTATACGTTGATTGATAAAAAACGCACTTCCGATTACATCAATACGTTTATCAAACAATATGAACAGGGCGGAAGGCTTCCGGTTTGGGAACTGGCTTCCAATGAAACCGATTGTATGATTGGCTACCATTCCGTTTCGGTAATGGCGGATGCGATGGTAAAAGGGATCAAGGGATTCGATTACGAAAAAGCATTTGAAGCGGCGAAACATTCGGCTATGCTCGATCATCTTGGATTGGAAGCTTACAAGAAAAACGGATTCATTTCCATTGACGACGAGCACGAAAGCGTTTCCAAAACACTGGAATATGCTTATGATGACTGGTGCATCGCCCAAATGGCTCAAATGCTGAACAAACCTGATGATTATAACTATTTTATGAAGCGTTCACAAAACTGGAAAAACCTTTTCGACAAAGAAACCGGTTTCATGCGTCCGAAGAAAAACGGTGGTTGGGACAAACCATTTGAACCGCGTGAGGTTAATAATAATTTTACGGAAGGCAATTCATGGCAGTATTCTTTTTTTGTGCCACAAGATATTTCAGGCATGATTGAAGCCTATGGCGGAAAAGCAAAATTTGAAGCGAAACTGGACGAATTGTTTTCGGCTCCTTCAGCAACGACTGGCCGTGAACAGGCTGATATTACGGGTTTGATTGGACAGTATGCACACGGGAACGAACCGAGTCATCATATGGCCTATCTGTACAATTACGTCGGGAAACCGGAAAAAACCAAAGAGAAAATTCACTATATCTTAAACGAATTCTATAAAAACACACCGGATGGATTGATCGGGAATGAAGATTGTGGCCAGATGAGCGCCTGGTATGTGTTGAGTTCGTTAGGAATTTACACTGTAACGCCTGGAAGCGGAATCTGGAATGAAACTACACCGTTTTTTGAAAAGATGAAAGTGAATTTTGAAGATGGAACGTCAACGGATCATGTCAAAGAGGTTGTCAATAAAAAATCAAATGCAGATAAAAGTCAGGGATCCACAAAGAATTATCGTTATGATTTCATTACTCCGGTCCCTGTAATCCAATCGGAAAGTAAAGCATTTAAGGATAAACTGAAAGTTGGTATAGAGTCGAATTCAGGAAATAAGATGTGTTATTCTTTTACGAATGCCACTGATTTTAAAGAATACCTGCAGCCTTTCGAAATAAGTGAAACCACAACAGTTTTTGCCTACAATGTCAGTAGCAACGGAAACAAAAGCAATGTGATTTCGGCCACTTTCTTCAAAAAACCAAACGATTTTGCTATCGACATCAAATCGAAGTATTCAGCACAATACCATGCCGGAGGTCCACAAGGATTGTTGGATGGTGTATTGGGTACCGAAAATTGGCGTAAAGGCGATTGGCAAGGTTATCAGGGGCAGAATTTTGAGGCGGTTATTGATTTGAGAAAAACAATGAATGTCCATGAGCTGTCAGGCCGCTTTTTGCAGGACACCCGAGCTTGGATTGTAATGCCAACCAAAGTGGAATATTACATTTCAAATGACAATGCGAATTTTGAATTAGTCGGTTCCGTTTCCAATACTGTTGCGGCGGATGATTATACGGAACAGATTAAAGGTTTTGCTTTAAATTTAAAGGACACTAAAGCAAGATACGTTAAAGTAAAAGCATATAATTATGGTAAATTACCCGAATGGCATCAGGGAGCAGGAGGCGACGCTTATATTTTTGTTGATGAAATAACTGTGAAATAGGTCATAAAAAAGAGGCTGTCTCAAAAGCGAGACAGCCTCTTTTTTATATTTTAATGGGTGATTAGTCTTTAACAGGGAATAAAAGTGAGGTGATTACCGAAACTGCTAATACGGTACCGACAACCATAAGGGAAACCGGAGACGATATGTGAAGGAATGGAGCGATAAGCATTTTTACTCCGATGAAAGCCAAAATAACGGCCAATCCGTATTTTAAACGGCTAAACATATGCATGAAGTTGGCTAAAAGAAAATAAAGCGCCCTAAGTCCTAAAATCGCGAAAATGTTCGAGGTGTATAAAATGAAAGGGTCATTGGGAGCAATAGCAAAAATTGCTGGAATACTGTCTACCGCAAAAATCAAATCGGTAAACTCTATTACGGCCACAACTACCAATAGAGGGGTAGCCATTTTTACTCCGTTTTCTATGGTAAAAAAATTGCCTCCGTCATAATTCTCACTTACTTTGAAAAAACGGTGCACCAAACGGGCTCCCGGACTTTTAGTAAAATCTTTATCACCTTCATCAGACTCTGAAAACCAGGATTTAAACCCGGCAAAAATAAGGAAGAAACCAAAAACGGAGAGGATAACGTTGATCTTTACCAACTGTCCAAAAAGATGCATTTTCGGCAGATAGGTCATGTTAATCAGCTCTACCCCGGTAAAAATAAAAATAGCGCGGAAAACCAGGGCCCCGATAATTCCCCAAAAAAGTACTTTGTGATGGAGTTCCCTTTCCACATTGAAGAATCCGAAAACCATAATGAAAACGAAGAGGTTATCCACAGAAAGTGCTTTCTCAATCCAATAGGCCGATTGGAATTGGGCAAATTTTTCCACCCCCATGTAATGATAAATTACCCCGCTGAAACCCATGGCAAGAGAAATCCAAAGGGTGGACCAAAGCAGCGCTTCCCGATTGCTGATGGCATGATGCCCTTCTTTTTTGAAAACACCCAAATCCAACAATAGCATTGCTATCACTACCACAGCAAATACAGTCAGAATTACGGGGTGATCGATTAAATTGTCTATTTTATGTGTATTGTTCAGCATCAGGAGTAAAATAAAGTTCTGTGAAAACAGTGTGTTATTTCTTTGAATTTTTGAAAAATTAATCCAGTTTTTCGGTTAATTTTTTGAAGACTTTTTTAGGTTCCTTTCCTTCATACAAAATGTCATAAACGGCATCAATAATAGGAGTTTTCGCCTTGTATTCTTCGTTTAGCTTGTGGGCGCTTTTGGTAGCGTAGTAGCCTTCGGCAACCATACTCATTTCCATTTGTGCTGATTTAACGGTATAGCCTTTTCCAATCATGTTTCCAAACATTCGGTTACGCGAGAAAATAGAATAACCGGTTACCAGTAAATCCCCTAAATAAGCAGAATCGTTTATGTTACGCTTCATTTTGTGGACTTTCTTGATGTATTTCTTCATCTCACGGATGGCATTGCTCATCAGTAAAGCCTGAAAATTATCGCCATAGCCCAATCCATGGGCAATACCGGCTGCAATGGAATAGATATTCTTCAGCATGGCAGCATATTCGGTACCGATGATGTCATCCGAAGTTTTGGTTTTGATGTAATGGCTGTTAAGGTTTTTAGCCATGATCTTTGCCTTCTCATCGTCTCCACAGGCAATTGTTAAGTATGAAAGTCGCTCTAGGGCAACCTCTTCCGCATGACATGGACCGGTTATAACACCTATGTTATCATAAGGGATGTCGTAAATCTTATGAATATGTTCGCCAACGATTAAACTGGTTTCAGGGACAATACCTTTGATGGCCGAAAAAATCACCTTGTCTTTCAAACTTACGGTCAGTTTTTCCAATTCCCCTTTTAAGAATGCGGAGGGAATCGCGAAAATAACGTAATCAGCATAGGCTACTGCTTCGTTGATATCGCTAGTAAGTTTCAGTTTATTGGTGTCAAACTCCACCGAACTTAAATAATTCGGATTGTGTTTGTTGAGTTTTATATGTTCGATAGCGTAAGTGTTTCGCATATACCAGGCGATTTCAGGAAGATTAACGCATAGCATCTTTGCGATTGCCGTTGCCCAGCTTCCGCCACCAATTACCGCAAATTTCGGTGTATCAGTCATTTTCTTTTTCAGATTTGTAGCTTCAAAAGTACTTAAAATTGACGAAAGAGAAAAACTTTGCTTTGTAGCAAAAGGGAGAGACTATTCATTCCGGCCACTACACATCAGACCTGCAGGAACAATTCTGAATCGGTCAAAAAAAATTTAACATTAGATTATGATTTTCCGAAGCAATGAAACAACTCGATATTCGTTATTATCACGGTTAAGAACGATAATGTGAATTTGCATTTTCGGTAAAGTTAGAAATAGTTAATATTTTTGTTTTTGGTGAGGGAGGCGCTCTAGAAATTTATTTCGGGGCGCCTTTCGTTTTTTGTTTTATTTTTGGTAGATTAATTTATTAAAAGTGCGGGTTTTATTTGCGATTTATTTTTGCTTTTGTGTTGTGTTTCCGGTTTGCGGACAGGCACCCGTAATTTCATATGCCACTCCAAGCACCTTTTCAGTCAATCAATCGATAGTTTCTCTAATTTCCAATAATTCAGGCGGGATTATTCCGGATGAGCCGATAGTGACTACTTTCGCCGGCAGCGGAATTATCGGAGCCACCGATGCAGTTGGCACAGCCGCCAGTTTTAATTACCCAACGGTGGTGACCGCGGATCATTTAGGGAATATCATTGTGGTGGATCGCAGTAATCATAAAATCCGAAAGATTTCTCCGGACGGGACCGTTACCACAATTGCCGGAACAGGTGCTATTGGCGCTTTAGACGGGATAGGTACTTCCGCAACTTTCCGCTATCCGGATGGAGCTGTAGTGAATTCCCAGGGTGATATTTTCATTTCCGACCAGAGCAATCATACCATCCGAAAAATACAGACTGACGGCGCGGTTTCTACTTTTGCCGGTTCCGGAGTTGCCGGTTTATTGGATGGAACAGGAACTGCCGCAAGATTTTATTATCCTGCCGGAATGGCCATCGATGGTAATGATAATATTTATGTGGCTGATTATAGCAATCACAGCATTCGTAAAATTACTCCGGGCGGCGTGGTAACGACTTATGCAGGTTTGGGTTTGGCCGGTATTACCGATGGGACTATTGATGTAGCAAAATTTAACGGCCCGACAGGAGTCGGAACAGATGCTTCCGGAAACGTTTTTGTTGCCGATTATGGCAATCATAAAATCCGAAAAATTTCGGTTTCAGGAGAGGTTACCACCGTTGCTGGTGCTGGAAGTGCCGGGAATGCCAATGGTTCCGGGGCTTCTGCTTCTTTTTACCATCCGGCCATTGTTGCAGTCGATTCGCAAAACAACCTTTTTGTAACCGATGAGGGCAATAATAAGATCCGAAAGATCAGCCCGGCCGGGGATGTGACTACATTTGCAGGTACAGGGGTGGCGGGAGCCAATGATGCAGTCGCAAGTTCCGCTACTTTTCGCGGTCCTACTGGAGTTTGCGTTGATAATCAGGGAACGGTATATGTTGCGGATTATTTAAATCATTTAATTAGAAAAATAAATACATTCGGATACAGCATTTCGCCTGATTTGCCCAATGGTTTGAATTTAAACCCGGTTACTGGCGTGATCAGCGGAACACCAACGGTAACTTCACCAATCTCCGATTATACCATTACGGCAACTAACAGTTTTGGGAGCAGTTCTTTTGTGGTAAGTATAGAAGTGGGAACCTTAAGCGCAGAAGATTTTGGTTTGGACACGATAAACATCTATCCGAATCCGGTGGTAGATAATCTTTATGTTTCCAGCAAAGAATTCATTACTTCGATTTCTGTTTTTGATTTGCTTGGACAGAAAATTAAAATCTTTGGTAAAGAAGATGTTTTCAGACCGTTGGATTTTAAGTCCTTTCCAAAAGGAGTTTACCTTTTGAAGATAGAAACTGCTTCAGGAATAAAAGAAGTTCGAATTGTTAAGAAATAGCAATAAAAAAACGCTCCAATCGGAGCGTTTTTTGCACATTAATAACTCATTTCCACTATTTCCCTGACTTTTTCAGGAGTGACGTTCTGTTGTTCCCCTAAACCTCTCCAACCACGTTCTTCAAATCGGGCAACAATAAAATCAGCGGTGTTTTCATAATTGGCCGTATTTTCGGAAAGTTTGGTGAGCATTCCCATCTTATGTAAAAAATCAACCGTTTTTTCAATTGCTTTTTCGGCTTTCTCTTCTACGGAATTTCCCTGAACTCCAAAAACACGTTCACCGTATTGAGCCAGCTTTCCTTTTTTGGTGTCAAACATCACTCGGTATAAATTCGGACCAATGATAGCCAACGTTCTGGCGTGATCGATTTCATACAAAGCCGTCAGTTCGTGTCCTATCATGTGTGTTGCCCAATCGGTTGGGACGCCTTTATTCAGTAACCCGTTCAAGGCCATCGTCGCACACCACATATAATTCGACGCCAGTTTGTGATCGGTTGGGTTTTCCACCACACTTGGTCCGATTTCTACCAATGTCTGCAAAATGCTTTCGGCGATTCTGTCCTGCAGCAAAGCATCATGCGTATAGGTTAAATATTGTTCCATCACATGGGTGAAGGCATCCACGACGCCATTTTGAATTTGTCTTTTTGGTAACGATTCAATCACCGTAGGATCGCAAATGGAGAATTTCGGAAACAAAGCGCTTCCGCCGAATGCCAGTTTCTCCTGTGTTTCATCGATGGTGATCACCGAGCCCGAATTCATTTCACTTCCGGTTGCCGGTAAGGTTAAGACGGTTCCGAACGGGATAACCTGTGAAACGTCTTTTATCAACAGTCTTTTTTTAAGGATATCCATCGGATTGCCGTCAAATTTTACGGCGGCCGAGATGAATTTCACGCCGTCAATCACGCTTCCGCCACCTACAGCCAAAATGAAACCGATGTTTTGCTCCCGGATGATTGCCACGGCTTTCATCAGGGTTTCGTAACGCGGATTAGGTTCGATGCCGCCAAATTCGACAATATCAAAACCGGGAAGGGCAGCCTTTACCTGATTATAAACGCCGTTTTTAAAGATACTTCCGCCCCCGTAGGCCAGTAAGATTTTGGTGTTTTTCGGTACTAAATCGGTTAGTTTGGCTATTTGATCTTTCCCAAAAACATAGTTGGTGGGATTGTATAATTCGAAGTTTAACATAAGTACTACTTTAAAGGTTCAAAAATTTGAAAGTTTAAAGGTACTGATTGTTACTAAGGAAAAATATAAAATAGTGTTAACTGTTTTTGAACATCTGTATCAGAAAGAAGAAAAGCGGAAGAGCGATAAGCCCAAAAACACAAGGTAAAGCCCATACACCCAAACCATTTGCGTTTCCGTTTATGGTTTGTAGGGTCATGTAAGCGAGAAAAATAAAGGTGATAAGGATAACAAGTTTAAGACAACGGAGCATGCGGGTTGCTATACGGTATTGTTTTTCCGCATTTTCCTTGGTTATCTCAACAGGGTAGTTGAAAACATGCGGATAAAAATTAAGCACAGTCAGCACCAAAACTATTACGGAAGCAACGATTGGTAGTGCAAGAATGGTTGTTTTGTCACCAAAGGCATCCGCTTTTCCGGAACCGTTGAAATGCGTCGGTATTATTTCAGGGAGTTGCGAGTATTCCGAAAGGACTACAAACCATATGAATAGAAAAAAGACCAAGGCTGACAGTTCGATAATTTTATCAGCTGTCTGAAGTTTTATGCTGATTTTGGGCCTTTGTTCCATTTGTGAAATTATCGTTTGTAAAACAGATTGTGATCGATATATTCCCAGACTTTGTTAGGCAGCATTGGTCGGATATCTTTCCCTTTTTTAATGCTTTCGCGGATGAAAGTTGACGATAACTCGATAATAGGCGCATCAACCGTATGGATTTTAGGATGATTGATGAATTTTGGATCGATTTCTCCGGAAGCCGCTCTCGGATAAACATAAATATCGTGATTTTGCAGGATCACTTCGTAGTTTTTCCATTTATGCAACGAGTTCAGGTTGTCTTCACCCATAATAAGGCTAAATTCAAGGGTAGGATATTTTTCCTGTAAATGTGCCAGGGTGTTTACCGTATAATTGGGTTGTGGCAGTTTAAATTCGATATCGGACGGTTTTATTTTCGGATAGTCTTCCGTTGTCAGATGCACCATATGTAAACGGTGATAATCGTCCAATAAGGATGTCTTCTGTTTATGCGGATTGTGCGGCGTTACCACCATCCAAATCTGATCCAAATCGGAATGTTCCGCCATGTGGTTGGCGATAATCAGGTGCCCGATGTGTATGGGATTGAAAGTTCCGAAGTAGAGTCCGATTTTCATGGTTATTTAACAGAGTTTCACAAAGATTTCCACAAAGTTTCACTAAGATTTTTCGTGTCTTTGCGGAACAGTTATTTTTAATAAATATTTTAAAGAGTTTGGCATAGATTTCCAAGAAGTTTTTCAAAAATTTTGTGTTCCTCTGTGTCTTCTTTGAGTGTCTCTGTGGAACAGTTACTTATTTACAAACGCCTTCACCAATTCGTAGGCTTCCTGCTTTGCCACATCCAAATCATAATTTTTGATGATAGTGTCGAATTGCGGTGCCGTAGCCAATTCCACGTGAGCTTTGGCGATGCGCATGTTGATTTTGTCTTCACTTTCGGTGGAGCGCTCTTTCAAGCGGCGTTTCAGTTCGTCTACACTCGGCGGTTTTACGAAAACGGCTAATGTCTCTTCCGGGAATTTTGATTTGATACGCAAGCCACCCGCCACATCGATATCGAAAATCACATTCTTGCCTAAAGACCAGATGCGTTCTACCTCACTTTTGAGTGTTCCATAGAAATTATCGCGGTACACTTCTTCCCATTCTACGAAATCTTCGTTTTTGATGTGCTTTTTGAATTCTTCGGTCGACATGAAATAATAATCTTTACCGCTTACTTCTTCCCCACGCGGGTCACGGGTTGCCGCTGAAATGGAAAATTCAAGATTTAAATCATCTTGTCCTAATAAATGACGTACTATAGTTGTTTTTCCCGATCCGGATGGGGCCGAGAATACGATTAATTTTCCTTTACTCATTATTTTGTCATTGCGAGGAACGAAGCAATCCCGTCCTTAATTTAGTTGTGTGTTTGTCTATTCTGACAGGTGAATGTTTTATAAAACGTTCAATACCTGTTCTTTGATTTTTTCCAATTCGTCTTTCATCTGAACGACCAATTTTTGCATACCTGCGTGGTTGGATTTGGAACCCATCGTATTGATTTCACGCCCCATTTCCTGCGTGATAAAGCCTAATTTTCTACCGTTGGCTTCGTTTCCGTTCAGTGTTTCGATGAAATAGTCCAAGTGGTTGGTAAGACGTACTTTTTCTTCCGTGATGTCTAATTTTTCCAAATAATAAATCAATTCCTGTTCGAAGCGATTTTCATCCACGGTCACTTTCAGTTCATCAATAGCGGTCTGCAGTTTGTTTTTGATGTTCTGCACGCGTTCCGGATCCAGTTCCAAAGCCTGTTCCATATACGAACGTATATTGGCGATGCGTAATTGGAATTCTTTTTCCAAGGATAAACCTTCATCGGCTCTGAAATTATTGATGTTGGCAAGTGCCTCGTTAATAACGGTCAGAATTTGTTTCCATTCGTTTTCGTCAAGCTCATCACGTTCCGTTTTTAAGGCATCGGGCATACGAACCGCCATTTTCAACAGCTCTGTTTCGTCGGTATTACCTAAAATCTCACGCATCTGTGACATGTAAGCCTTTACAATCGGGGCATTCACTTTGGTGGAAGTTTCTTCTCCGGTGACTTCAATATAAAGGGCAAAATCGACTTTACCGCGTTCCAGGTGTTGGGAAATCTGGTTGCGCAGACTCAATTCCATTTCGCGGTACACCGAAGGCATTCGGACATTTAGGTCCATCCCTTTGCTGTTTAACGATTTTACTTCCACTGTGATTTTTTTGGTAGGCAATTGTAGTGTAGCCTTTCCAAATCCGGTCATCGATTGTATCATGTTTTTCTAAATAGACTTCAAAGATAAATAAAAGTATTCAGTGTTTGGTATTTAGTGTTGGCTTGGATCGGTAGCTGCCATTGTTTCGCTGAAGGTTTTCGGTTTTTTCTTGATTACCAGATACACCCCGGTGAAAATTAAAGCTGCGGACCCTATTTTAACCCAGCTCAATTCGTCCTTACCCAATCCGATAGCGAAAACGGTAGCAAAAAAGGGCTGTAGATAGATGAATACGGCTACTGTTGTCGGTTTCAGTTCCTTCATAGAGAGCAGGTTCAGTAAATAAGTCAGAAAAGTGGAAACTACTACCACGAATCCTATTTTCCTGTAGATGTTCATCGGAACCAAAACCCAGTCAACGGCCTGAAATTCGCTCCATCCGAAAGGAATTACCATTAAGAATCCGAAAAGGTAGATCCATTTCACAAACGAAAAGGCGTTGTATTTGTCCATCAGTTTTTTTACCAGAATCAGATAGAAACCATAGGAAACCGCGTTAACGAATACCAGAAAATTTCCCAAAGTCGCATTGGGCGCATTTACCATCGATTTTCCGTATAAAATCAGCGTGACGGTTCCTGTCAGTCCCAAAAGTATTCCGATTACCTTGTTTTTTTGCATCCGCTCCTTCATAATGATAGCTGACAGAACCAATACAATCATCGGGGTGGTTACCATCAAAACGGCTCCCATGATTGGGGAAGTATAGCTCAATCCTTTAAAGAAAGTCAGCATGTTGAAAGCCACGCCAAAAAAAGCAGCTGCCAAGATGCGGGGGAAATCCTTTCGGTCTATTTTTTCGGTTTTCACAAAAAAAGAGGCAATCCAAAACAAAATGGTGGAACCGCCTACACGAAGGAAAATAAATCCGAAGGCATCGATGTATTTGGGCATGACGTCTTTGGCAATCGTAAAAGTAACTCCATATATGATGGCCACCATCCATGCGGCAATCAGTGCATAGGTACGTGCCTTCATCAGCTTAATGCTTTGGTTACTTCGAGGATGTTTTTCTGGCTGTTGCCGATGTAAATCTTTCCGTCAATAATGAAAACCGGGCGACTTAAAAAAGTGTAGTGTTCCAGGATGTATTTCTTGAAATCCGCTTCGTTCAGGTTTTTATTTTTAAGATCCATCGACTTGTACAACTGTGCTTTTTTGCTGAAAAGCGCTTCATAACTGCCCGAAAGTTGATACATTTCTTCTAATTGTTCGGGAGTAATGGGGTCCTGGCGAATATCCTGGAATACCAAACTATTGGTGTTGGGTAATGATTTGATAATTTTCCGACAGGTGTCGCAAGAAGCAAGGTAATATATTTTTCTCATGGAATTCTTTTTTGCAAAAATAGGCTTTTCGTTAAAAAAGATTTAATTTAAGTGGAAGCAAAGTAAGGAAGCGGGTTTTTCTCACTATTTTTGAGTAAATTTTACAAAAGATGAATGATTTTACAAGAGAAATTTCCATTCGTTGGGCAGATTTAGACCCGAATTTTCATGTGCGCCACAGTGCTTATTACGATTATGGAGCCCAGCACCGTATCGAAATTCTGGAGCGGGAAGGACTGACGATGAAAGTGATGCAGGAACAGCATTTTGGACCGATTATTTTCAGGGAGGAATGTGTCTTCCGAAAAGAAATGCACTTGGGCGATAAGATTTTCATCAGCACCAAAATGGGAAAGATGAAAGCAGATGCTTCCCGTTGGACTATCGTTCACGAGTTGAAAAATGACAAGGATGAACTTTGTGCCAAGATAACGCTGGACGGTGCCTGGATCAATACCAAATTGCGAAAATTAGCTGTGCCAACGCCTGCCATTGTGAGTGAGGTAATGGGCACTTTTCCAAGAACCGACGACTTTATTTCACTTTAAATTATACAACTATGCAATCAACTTTTGATATTACGCGGTCCAGCAGAAACATTCTTTATAAATTTCTTGAAGAGAATTCTTTAGAGCAATTGAATAAAATTCCGGAGGGTTTCAGCAACAACCTGATTTGGAATATTGGCCATATTGTTGTTGTGCAACAAATGTTAGTGTACAATTTGTCCGGTTTGCCAATGCTTGTTTCGACGGAAATGGTAGACAAATACAAAAGAGGGACAAAGCCCGAAAATCCAGTCTCACAGGAAGAAGTGGAGCAACTCAAAACATTGCTTTTTGAAACTTTAAATCAGACGAAAACAGATTTTTCCAACGGTATTTTTAAAGAGTATAAAGAATTTACCACCATGTCCGGTTTTAATATCAGAACTGCACAGGAAGCTATGGAATTCAATAATTATCATGAAGGTGTGCATACCGGAATTATGATGCGTATTCGCAAACTTATTTGATTTTCAAGAATTTGTCGGCTTCACTGTAAGGAATGATCAGTTCAATAGGGCCTTCGGCGTAAGAAGCGATTTCATATTGGTTGTACAACAAAAGTATTCCTTTGTCGGTGTAGAAAATATTTTCCGGTAAATGAAAGGCATCTTTTTCGAACCAGTACCCCGTTTCGTTTATGTTTAAACGGGCAGGTATTTTTTGTTGTTTTCGGAATTTTTGTTCCGCGAGCTTTACGAACCCTTTAAAATCCGAAAATAAATCTTCCTTCTTGATGCGTTTTCCTGTTTCGGGATCTGCAAAAAAAGAACGTGACCCACCATTCCCGTGCGCGCCCCCAGTGAAGGAATAATAATCGATGGTCAGATTAAGCAATTTTTCCGACTGGTAAGCTATTTTTCCCATAGCATTGGCGTCCCAAGGAGTAGCATATTCAGGCATTTCTTTTCGAAAGTCGACATACTCTTTAATGAACTGTGCACAAATTTCAGGATAATTTTCAGTTGTTTTTGTCGAGTCGAATGAAAATAAGAAATTGATTTCTTTAAGGAAAAGTGTATTGATACTATCTGCTGCCTCCGATTTGTTTTGCGCGACATCGACTTCAATTTCAATTATTGTAGTGTCGCTCTTTTGAGCGAATTCTTTGTGGAATTTCTTTGTTTTGAAATTCAGTTCCTCTTTTTTACAACTAAATAAGGATAGGGCAGCAAAGACTAACAGGAATACGTTTCTCATGGCAGAAATTGTTTGTTCATGATTCATTTCACAAAATTAAACGATAAATTTGTGTTTTATTTGAAATTTAAACAGAATACTGATATGAAATTCAATACGAAAGTAATACATGGTGGGCAACATCATGAAAAAGTGACCGGTGCGGTAATGCCTCCGGTGTTTCAGACTTCTACTTTTGCACAGGTGTCTCCAGGACAGCCTGTTGGGGAGTATGAGTATAGCCGTGCGGCAAATCCAACGCGTCAGGCTTTAGAAGATGCTTTGGCTTCCATCGAAAACGGTGCCCGTGGGTTAGCATTCGCTTCCGGATTGGCTGCGACCGATTGTTTGTTGCGTTTGTTCAAAGCAGGTGATGAAATCATCGCAATGGATGATTTATACGGAGGAACTTATCGCTTGTTCACCCGTTTGTACAAAGACAGCGGAATCAAATTCCATTTTGTGGATATGAACGATTTGGAAGGATTCGAAAAGCTGATCAATGAAAATACGAAGTTGGTTTGGGTAGAAACACCAACGAACCCACTAATGAAATTGGCTGATATTGCAGAAATTGCCAAAATCACTAAAAAACATAATATTCTATTCGCGGTTGATAATACTTTTGCGACGCCATACCTTCAAAAACCATTGGATTTGGGCGCCGATATCGTAATGCACTCCGCAACCAAATATTTAGGCGGCCACAGTGATGTAATTGCCGGAGCATTGGTGATCAAAGACAAAGCATTAGGTGATGAGTTACACTTTAAGCAATTTGCTACGGGTGGAACGTTAGGGCCGATGGACAGTTTCCTGGTTTTAAGAGGAATCAAAACGTTGCATTTACGTGTGCAAAGACATTGTGAAAACGGTGTGAAAGTAGCGGAGTTTTTAATGAACCACCTAAAAGTGGAGCGCGTGTATTACCCGGGATTGGAAAATCACCCATTTCATGAAATCGCAAAAAAGCAAATGATTGGCGGTTTTGGTGGGATGGTAACCTTTACGTTCAAGTCGGGGGCAAAAGCAGACGCTATCAGTTTCCTGGAAAAACTTAAAGTGTTTACTTTGGCTGAATCTTTAGGAGGCGTGGAATCGTTGGCGAATCATCCGGCTTTGATGACGCATGCTTCAATACCGGAGGACAAGCGAAAAGAAGTAGGAATTACAGATGATTTGGTTCGTTTGAGTGTAGGTGTAGAGGATGCTGCCGATTTAATTGAAGACTTAAAACAAGCTTTAGCATAATAAAAAAACCACGCTTAAAGCGTGGTTTTTATTTTTTATTGAATATAGTAGATGTATCCGAAATTCAACCAAACTAACCATTCGTTGGCTTTGTTTTCTGGGTAAAGATTCGGGTCAGGATTTACACCATCCACCCAGTTGGAGAAATAATACTGCCAACGTAAATCAATCATTAAATCAGATAATTCATTTAGCTTATATCGAGTTCCAACACTTGCTACGACAGACCACGTACTCCCGTCGTCATTGGAAACACCTCCAACATATTTTGTTGGCAATACACCTGGTTGGTCCAAACGTCCTCTTGTTGAGCTTGCTTCAGGGCTAAAGTAAGTGTAATGCGCACCTAAACTTACGAAAGGTCCAAAGGCACCATCAGTTACCGTGAAATCTCGGATGCTCAAAGGGAAATATTCCAATTGCATACCGATGTCTGTATTGGAAGCAACTCCTCGCATAGCTCTTAATTGCTGTGCCGTGATAGAAGTTCTCTTCGAATCAACCCATTCTCCATAGTGTTGAAGTTCAGATCTGTTATAAGAAATCTCCGTTCTCAGCTTGAAGTGATCGTTAAAATAAGTTTCAGGTGTGTAACAGTTACATTCTGCTTTGTAAGAGAAATTTAAATAGTGCACGATACCGATTCCATATCCGTTGTTTCCGGAATTTGTTTCCCAGTCATATCTTTCACCGTAATCCGACATGAACATCACAGGACCAGCAATTGCTCCGATTTCATGGGAAAAACCAAATTGAGCTCTAACAGCACTACTGCTTCCTAAAGCGATTAGCAGGATAAATAAAATCTTTTTGGGCATTTTACTCTTAAGTTTAGGTCAATATCTGACAAATATATAAAAACAAACTTCACTTCAAAACAAAAGTAAAAAGACTTTTGAAAAAATGTAAATTTTCTCTTCTAATCTGTGAAATATTTCTTTTTTAAGGAAAAGCAATTTTTTAAACTTAAACATATAAAAAAACGGGAAAGTGTCGTTTTAGACTATATTTGTACGACAAACCGATATTGATGAAAAAATTAGACTTTTTTTTCCTGATTGTTTTTATTAGCATTAATTGTTTTTCACAGCAAAATCAGTTGTGGAGAGGTTTTTTTTCCTATAATGAAGTCAAAGACCTTTCCCAATCTGCGGATCAGGTTTATGCCGGATCTGAAAATGCTGTTTTTTCCAAAAATACGCTGACCAATGAACTGAAGACCATAAATTCTGTTGACGGACTGAAGGCGGATGTGATCTCTGCGGTGCATTACAGTGAAGCATTCCATAAAATACTGGTAGGAAACCAAAATGGATTGCTTTTAGTGATAAATGAAAATGACGGGACGGTTTTAAATGTAATTGATATTATTAACAAACCGTCTATTCCGCCAAACAGAAAAAAAATAAATCATATCTACGAGTATGAAGGAAAGGTTTATCTGTCCTGTGATTTTGGTATTTGTGTTTTTGATCTGGCCACTTCACAATTTGGGGATACCTATTTTATTGGACCGGCCGGAGAGGAGGTTCAGGTTTTTCAGACGACGGTTTTTAACGGATTTATTTATGCCGTAACGCAGGCAAACGGAATTCGCAGGGCTGATTATTCCAGTCCGAATCTGGTCGACTTCAGTCAATGGACCACATTTGATCCCGGTTATTGGAATGGTGTTGTTACGTTTCAGAATCAATTGATCGCTTCCAATACAAATAACAGGGTTTACAAACATACCGGAGTGACTTTTCAGGAACTGGTTAATGTCGGCCAGAACATAGTTGATTTTCGCGCTTATAACAATCATTTGATGGTTACTGCTGCCGATCATGTTTATGTCTATGATAACCTGCTGGTCCAAGTGGCACATATAACGCAAATCCCTGATATTGTGACAGATTTCACCTGTGCTACGGTAATTGGCGACAAGGTGTTTATTGGGACTTTAGACAAAGGCTTGCATCAGACCACATTAAACAATTCGGTTTCGTTTGAAAACTGTACGCCAAATGGACTGGCACGCAATAAGGTGTTTAAAATAAAAAAAGCCGGGAACTTTCTTTGGGCTGTATATGGTGGGTATTCAAAAGCTTATGATCCCTACATTTATTGTTGTGGATTTAACCCAAGTACTTATGAAATCAGTCAGTTCAGCGATCAGACTGGGTGGAATGACATACCTTATTCGGAACTTTTAGGCGCCAAAGCCCTATCCGGCATCACCGCAAATCCAAATAATCCGAATCAGCTTTTTGTAAGCTCTTATCTTTCCGGATTGCTCAAAATCGAGAACGGGAATGAGATCACCTTGTTTGATCAAACAAATACCGGTCCGAATGGGTTGGAATCTTTGTCACCATCTAGTACTGATGTCAGGGTTAACGGTCCTGCATTCGATAAGAACGGGAATTTATGGATGACCAACAGTCTTGTCGAAAGGGCTATTAAAGTGATGAAAAAGGACGGGCAATGGCAATCCTATAATCTTGAGAATGTAACGATAAACACATTAAATGACAGTTATGCCGGAATAGCGATCGATAAAAACGGAACCAAATGGATTGCCTCGTACCGTAACGGGGTTATCGGTTTCAACGAAAACTATAACAATAAATTCATACTGATAAAATCAGGTTCTGATGAAGGAAACCTTCCCGATAACGATGTAAGGTGTGTTGCAGTGGATAACCGCAACCAATTATGGATCGGCACTTTTTCAGGTTTGCGTATTTTGCCGAGCGTTGACCGTTTTTTGCATGATACCAGTTTGGATACTAATCCAATCATTATTCTCGACGATAATTTGGCGCAGGAACTGTTTTACCAACAAAACATCATGGATATTGTTGTCGACGGATCGAATAACAAATGGGTGTCCGTTGAAGGTGCCGGAGCATTCTTGGTTTCTTCCAATGGCCAGGAAACTTTATATCATTTTACAAAGCTCAATTCGCCGCTTCCAAGTAATAATGTTCTGGATATAGATATTGACGGCGCAACAGGAGAAGTTTTTTTTGCGACTGAAAACGGACTGGTTTCGTTTAAAGGTATTGCCACGGCAGCAGCTGAAGACTTAAGTCAGGTTTATGTCTATCCCAATCCGGTACGTCCGGAATATAACGGTACGGTTAAGATTAGCGGTCTGATTGATGATGCCAATGTGAAAATCACGGACATTGGAGGGAATTTGGTGTATGAAACCACTTCTGAAGGAGGAACAGTTGAATGGGATACCAAAGCGTTTGGCAAACACAAAGTGGCCTCCGGGGTATATATGATTTTCATTGCTTCCGGAGACGGAACGGAAACCAAGGTCAAAAAAGTGATGATAATAAGGTAAATGATGGTTTTGATTTTTTGCGGATTTGAATAGTTGTAATTCGTAATTTTAAATTCGTAATTGAATCTATGCTGGTTAAAACCAAAGCAATCGTTTTAAGCGCTATAAAATATCAGGGAAAAAGCCTGATTGTAAAATGCTTTACCCAATCGGACGGATTGAAATCCTATTTTGTTCCCAGTGCTTTTTCGGGTAAGAAATCGAATCAGAAAATAGCGTATTTTCAGCCGTTGACCATTCTCGAAATTGAAGCCAGCCACAAAAATAAAGGTTCGCTGGAACACTTCAAGGAGATTAAATTAGCGACGCCTTATCATTCCATAAATACCGATATTTTTAAAAGCACAATCGTGATTTTTTTATCCGAAATGTTGCATCACAGCATTTGTGAAGAAGAAAAAAACGTGACCTTGTTTTCTTTTCTTGAAACGGCTTTGCTTTGGCTGGATACGCACGAGGAAACGGCTAATTTTCACCTCATTCTGTTGCTTGAAATGACTAAATTTCTTGGGTTTTATCCCGATACTTCCGAAGTCAATCTGCCTTTTTTTGAACTTAATGAAGGGGTATTTTCTTCCTTTCATGGCATCAGTTGCCTCTCCGATCATGAGACGTTTCTCTTTAAAAAACTGATTGGTTTGAAACTGGATTCCGATCAGAAAATCTTCGCCGGGACAGAGCGTCAGTTACTGCTGAAAATCTTATTAGATTACTATTCCGTTCACCTTCACGGATTTAAAAAACCGAAATCTTTAGAGGTGCTTAAAGAGGTTTTTTCATAGCACATTAGATAATTGTTTTGGCAAACTCTTAAAACTGTTGTGTTTAATCGTCTTTTTTCTTGCATCTTTTCTCTATTTTCTTTAAAATTCCGTACTTTCGCGCATTGATTTTAGAAAACGACAAAATGAGCACGAAATTCACTGAATACAAAGGACTTGATTTGCCAACCGTGGCCTCTGAAGTACTTGATTTCTGGAAAAAGCAAAACATCTTTGAACAAAGTGTAACTTCACGTGAAGGAGCAACCCCGTATGTGTTTTTTGAAGGGCCGCCTTCAGCTAACGGATTGCCGGGTATTCACCACGTGATGGCGCGTGCGATTAAAGATATTTTCTGTCGCTATAAAACTCAGAAAGGATTCCAGGTTAAGCGTAAGGCAGGTTGGGATACGCACGGTTTACCGGTGGAATTGGGTACCGAAAAAGAATTAGGAATCACCAAGGAAGATATCGGGAAAACCATTACCATTGCCGAATACAACGAAGCATGTAAAAAAACCGTAATGCGTTATACCGACGTATGGAACGACCTGACCGAAAAAATGGGTTACTGGGTAGATATGGAAGATCCGTATGTGACTTACAAATCCAAATACATGGAAACGGTTTGGTGGTTATTGAAGCAGATTTACGACAAAGATTTATTATACAAAGGTTACACTATCCAGCCGTACTCGCCTAAAGCGGGAACTGGATTGTCTTCCCATGAAGTAAACCAGCCGGGTTCGTACCGCGATGTGACGGATACAACCATTGTGGCGCAGTTCAGGGTTTTGGATAATCAACGAAAACTGACTTTCGCTAAATTTTACGATTACATCACGTCCAACAATTTAAAGCAGTACAAATTTGAAGCGTTGGAGCTGGATGAAATTCACTTCCTGGCCTGGACGACTACACCATGGACCTTGCCAAGTAATACGGCTTTGACTGTTGGACCGAAAATCGATTATGTGCTGGTGAGAACCTTCAATCAGTATACTTTCCGCCCAATCAATATAATTTTGGCTAAAAATTTGGTTGGAAAGCAGTTGTCTAAAAATTATTTTGAAACCAGTGAAGATTCCGATTTTGACAATTTCAAGGAAGGCGATAAAAAAATCCCCTTCGAAATACTGGCAGAATGTAAAGGAGCAGATCTTGTTGGAATCCAATACGAGCAATTATTGCCATACACGTTACCTTACCAAAATCCGGAAAATGCTTTTAGAGTAATTTCAGGTGATTTCGTTACCACGGAAGACGGTACTGGTATCGTACACACGGCGCCTACTTTTGGTGCGGATGACGCGAAAGTCGCTAAAGAAGCCTCTCCGGAAGTGCCGCCAATGTTGGTGTTGGACGAAAACGGAAACCCGGTGCCTTTGGTTGATTTGCAAGGACGTTTTGTGCGTCAGATGGGTGAATTGGCCGGGAAATATGTTAAAAATGAATACTATAACGAAGGTGAAGCTCCTGAAAAATCGGTTGATGTTGAAATCGCCATTCGTTTGAAAGAAGAAAATAAAGCCTTTAAGGTTGAAAAATACGTTCACACCTACCCGCATTGCTGGAGAACAGACAAACCGATTCTGTATTATCCGTTGGATTCCTGGTTTATCAAGGTAACAGACGTGAAAGACCGTATGTTCGATTTGAACGAGACCATCAACTGGAAGCCAAAAGCCACAGGTGAAGGACGTTTCGGAAACTGGCTGAAAAATGCCAACGACTGGAACTTGTCCCGTTCAAGATATTGGGGAATTCCGTTGCCGTTATGGAGAACGGATGAAGGCACGGAAACGGTTTGTATCGGTTCTGTAGAGGAACTTTACAACGAAATTGAAAAGGCGATTGCGGCCGGTTTCATGACCGAAAATCCATTCAAAGGATTTGTTGTCGGAAACATGGACGAATCAAATTACGATTTGGTTGATTTGCATAAAAATGTTGTAGATACTATCGTTTTGGTTTCAGCATCGGGTAAACCGATGAAGCGTGAAAGCGACCTTATCGACGTTTGGTTCGATTCGGGTGCGATGCCTTACGCGCAATGGCACTATCCTTTTGAAAACAAAGAGCTGATCGATGAGAACAAATCTTTCCCTGCCGATTTCATCGCGGAAGGTGTAGACCAGACGCGTGGTTGGTTCTATACGTTGCATGCCATCGGAACGTTGGTTTTTGATAAAGTGGCCTACAAAAACGTAGTTTCCAACGGATTGGTTCTGGATAAAAACGGACAAAAAATGTCC
Source organism: Flavobacterium sp. (assembly GCF_035456225.1). Taxonomy (GTDB): domain Bacteria; phylum Bacteroidota; class Bacteroidia; order Flavobacteriales; family Flavobacteriaceae; genus Flavobacterium. The sequence goes on from NZ_DATIDM010000072.1 coordinate 29,548, forward strand.
AAACGCCTTGGAAATGCTGTAGATCCGTTTACTACCTTGGCAGAATACGGTCCGGATGCAACACGTTGGTACATGATTGCCAATGCAAACCCGTGGGACAACTTGAAATTTGACATCGAAGGGGTGGCGGAAGTTAGAAGGAAATTCTTCGGAACTTTATATAACACGTATTCGTTTTTTGCGTTGTATGCTAATATAGACGGCTTTAAGTATGCGGAAGCTGAAATTCCATTAAATGAAAGACCGGAAATTGACCGTTGGATTCTCTCGGAACTAAATACTTTAATTAAAGACGTAGATAGTTTTTACGCCGATTATGAGCCAACAAAAGCAGCCCGTGCTATCTCCGATTTTGTTCAGGAGAACTTGAGTAACTGGTATGTGCGTTTGTGCCGTCGTCGTTTCTGGAAAGGGGATTATGCGCAGGATAAGATTGCAGCGTATCAGACACTTTATACCTGTTTGGTTACTGTTGCCAAGCTTGGAGCGCCTATCGCGCCATTTTTCATGGACAGGCTTTACGGAGATTTAACGAAGGCAACACAAGGAGAAAAATTTGAAAGCGTACATTTGGCAGAGTTTCCAAAATACGTTGAAAACTTTGTTGATAAATCGTTAGAGAGCAAAATGCTGAAAGCGCAGACGGTTTCATCACTGGTTTTATCACTGCGTAAAAAAGAGATGATCAAGGTGCGTCAGCCGCTGCAAAAGGTTATGATTCCTGTGCTTGACGCGAATCAGCGTGCCGAAATAGAAGCGGTTTCCGACCTTATAAAAGCGGAAGTTAATGTGAAAGAAGTTGAGCTGTTGGATGATGCTTCCGGTATTCTGGTGAAGCAAATCAAGCCGAATTTCAAAGCATTAGGGCCTCGTTTTGGAAAAGATATGGGTCTGATTTCCAAAGAAATACAAAATTTAGACCAGGGAAGTATCGCTAAACTGGAAAGAGAAGGCGCAATAAGCATTGTCATTTCAGGAAATAGTGTTAACTTAACATCTGAAGATGTGGAGATTTCTTCACAGGATATTGAAGGATGGCTGGTTGCCAATTCGGGTGGAATTACCGTGGCCTTGGACATAACAATTTCAGACGAATTACGTAAGGAAGGTATTGCCCGGGAATTGGTTAACCGAATCCAAAATATAAGAAAAGACTCCGGTTTTGAAGTTACGGATAAGATTAAAGTGACCATGCAAAAGGACGGCATCATTCAGGAAGCCGTAAAAGATAACGAAGCATACATTAAATCCGAAACGTTAACAGAAGAACTTATATTTGAGGATCGTATCGAAAATGGTACGGAAATTGAGTTTGATGAACTAAAAACAAGAATATTAATTTCAAAATAGGGAAATTATGGTGGACGAGCAAATAAGGTATTCCGACGCAGATTTAGCGGAATTCAGAGAATTGATTCAGAAGAAATTGGAAAAAGCGAAAAACGATTTGGATTTGATAAAAAGCGCTTACCTAAACGACTTAAACAACGGAACTGATGATACATCACCAACGTTTAAAGCTTTCGAGGAAGGTAGCGAAACAATGAGTAAAGAAGCCAATTCACAACTTGCCATTCGTCAGGAAAAATTCATTCGTGATCTGAAAAATGCGTTAATTCGAATTGAAAACAAAACGTACGGAATTTGTAAAGTAACTGGAAAGTTGATAAATAAAGAAAGATTGAAACTGGTTCCTCATGCAACCATGAGCATCGAAGCAAAGAACATGCAACGTTAATCTTTTCAAAAATTTTACTAAACGCTCCTTATGGGGCGTTTTTTATATGGTTTAAAATAGTATTTTTGTTACTTAATTTAGTAAAATGTCATTAAAAAAAGCCTATTTACTGGTAATTCTTGTTCTGATAATCGACCAGATTTCTAAAATATACATTAAAACCAGTTTCCGACTTGACGAAGAAGTTTATGTTTTTGATTGGTTCCGAATCCATTTTATTGAAAATTCCGGGATGGCTTGGGGTGCTGAAATACCCGGGGCTTTTGGAAAATTAATGCTAACCATCTTCAGAATTATAGCTGTGGGTGGTATCGGTTATTGGTTGTATGATGCTGTCAGAAAACAATCGTCCAATTTTCTTATTGTAGCCGTTGCATTGATATTGGCAGGAGCAGTGGGAAATATACTCGATTCAGTGTTTTACGGAAGATTGTTTAACGATAGTTACGGACAGGTTGCTACCTTGTTCAGCCATCAGCCGTATGGAAAATGGTTCCACGGGAAAGTGGTGGATATGTTTTATTTTCCTATTTGGGAAGGAAATCTGCCTTCATGGTTACCTATTTGGGGCGGAAATCATTTTACGTTCTTTAATGCTATTTTTAACGTTGCAGATGTGGCGATTTCTGTGGGAGTCGGGATTTTAATCGTATTCAATAAAAGGGCATTTTCAAAGTAATTCATTTAAAGAATCTTACTGTAATTAGATATAATAAAAAAAGGATGCTTTTTAGCATCCTTTTTTTATTTATTGTGTCCCGGAGCATGTCGTTTTGCGCTCTTGTCACCGGTTATTTTTTTTGCTTGGCCCGGAGGCAGCTTTTTTGCCTTATGATGATGATGGTGGTGTGACACGGTACAGTTAGTCACGCTAAAGCTCATAATAGCCAGTAGCAAGCTGCAAATGATTTTTTTTGGGGTTACTTTTTTCATGGAAATGCTATTTGGTTTTTGCGAATATACTTAATTTATTGGAATTTAAAAATACCAAAAGGGGTTACGCAAAAATCCAGTTTAATATCATTTTCAAAAGTATCCGCAATTGTTTCCTCCGGATCGAAGAAAGAAAGTCCTATTTTTAGGGTGTTGGTTTTACATTCGGATAAAAATCGGTCATAAAATCCTTTTCCGTAACCCACACGATGCCCTTGCTTGTCATAGGCTAAAAGCGGAACAAAAACAACTTCGATTTTTTCAGACGGGACTTCAATTCCCTCAACCGGTTCCGGAATACCGTAAGAGTTGTTTTTTATTCGGGTGTTCTCCGTGAGCAGGAAATGGGTCATTTTTCTGGTCTCAAAATCCGTACTGGATATGATGATTTCCTTATCGCGTCCGGAAAGAATCTGTAAAAGGAATTCGGTATTTATCTCTTTTTGATCCTCAATGGGTAAAAACAAATGAAAATAAGTTTTATTCCAAACCGGCAAGGAAAGGCAACTGTTGGCAATAGACAGGCTCATGTCCTGAATTTCTTCAAAAGTCAGTTCTTTTCGCAGGGTTTTATACTTCTGTCGCAGCTCTTTTTTCAGCATAGCGGGTACTTTTTAAATCGGCTATAAAAGTACTCAAATGATCTACTTCCACATGATTCATGATAACAATTTTATACCATTGGTTGGTTTTGTCGTGTTTTTGAGGAACCAAATCGTATTTCTTTTCCATTTCCTTTGGGATGTAGCGCGCGTGAATGGTCACGATATTCATAAACGGATCCCTGAAATAACGGATGTTTAAAGCGTCAAGCGCATTGCAAAGCCAATCGGTGCGCATTTGCAATATCCGAACCTTTTCACACCAGCCAAAAGCCCCATAGGTAAATAATATCATCCAAACGGCTACGGCATTGGTGCCGCTTCGGCTTCCACAGAGCGTAAGGTCCATCCCTTCCACATATTCGGCTTCCTTGGTTAGCACGTTTTCGATAAGTCCTTTTCGGCAGATAAAAATTCCCGTGCCATAAGGTGCCTGAAGCATTTTATGGGCATCAATGGTAATGGAGCTGATTTTGGGATTTTGAAACGATATTGCGGATGCACTATTGGTGAAAGGATATACAAATCCGCCATAAGCAGCATCAATGTGGAGTTTATAGGTAAGCTGATGTTTTTCCAGAACGGTGATATAATCTACCGGATTATCTATGGAGCCGAACATAGTCGTCCCCATATTGGAAACGGCAATGAAGAATTTTTTTCCGTTGGCTTTCGCCGAAGCTACAATGTTGTCCAATTGTGCTTTATCTATAGCGCGTGTTTCGAAATCCACGGGAACTGCATGCCAGTCGAGCATCAGCAGGTTGGCTGCCTTCGGAATGGAATAATGGGTGTCTTCGGAAGCGATAATGGCTATTTCGTCCAGTTTTGCCTCGCAGTCGTTTATGAAATGGTTGCGGTACATCCATATGGCCTGAATGTTGGCTTCCGTTCCGCCCGGTGCTATATAGCCGTCATAACCGTTAGTTTCCGCTTTAAAAATATCTACGGCAATGATTTTCAGCACTTCGCGTTCCATTTCCTGTGTGCCGCTAAAAGCACTCTCGGAAGCGCCAAAAGTATGACAGCCGATATGATTGGGATTGGAAACGTAGGTTTGCAAAAGTGGTGCGTCTTTCAAAAACGGCACATCATTGCGAAATACTTCTCCGTCGAGTCTGGAACCCGGATACCCTAAAGAAATGTCGTGTGTAAAATCCACATTTTCTTTTAACGCTTTTTCAATACGTAATTGCTGTTCGGTTTGGGGAAGTTTTTTCCAAGTAATCATAAAAAATTGTTTCGTACAAAGCTATGGGCTTCCGAAGCAATAAAATATGATAATTGTTAGGTTTTTTGTTG
>NZ_DATIDM010000073.1:0-7041 GCF_035456225.1 Flavobacterium sp.
ACCAAGGCTGCAAATATAGTTTTTAATATCCTGCTTATGAATACTTCAAAAAAAATTGAATGTTTGTAAATTGGCTCGTATCTTCGTCGCTTCTTTTTGAAACTTACTCACGATGTTATTCCTTATCAAGGCTTATTTTAAATTCCTCTGGAACTCCAAAAACCAACACGGGGTTCATTCTCCATTTGTGTTTTCATTGGTGACCAAATGTTTTTACGATAAAAAACCGAAAGCGGAATACAAACTCCTGAAACAATACCGAAACGACTTGCTTCAAAACAAAAACACGATTGAAGTAACCGATTTCGGAGCCGGCTCACGGGTTTTCAAATCGAATGTCCGCCAAATATCAAAAATTGCCAAAACAGCCGGAATTACTAAAAAACGAGCCGAATTATTATTACGAATCGTAAATTATTTCCAACCGGAATCGATTTTGGAAATCGGGACTTCTTTAGGATTGGCCACTTCAGCACTTTCTTTAGGAACCCGAGTCGCAGACGAGCGGAGCGGAGCTAATCCGAAAGCAAAAATCACCACGTTAGAAGGCTGCCCCGAAACTTCGGGAGTTGCACAAAAACAATTTCAAAAGTTCAACTTCAATAATATAGAAACCGTTGTAACCGAGTTTAGTGACTATTTATCACAAACTGCGACTGAAAACTGTCACTGGGAACTCATCTACTTCGACGGTAACCATTCCAAAAAAGCCACGCTGGAGTATTTCGAGCTTTTACTTCCAACCGTCACCAACGATACGGTTTGGATTTTCGACGATATTCATTGGTCTGCAGACATGGAGGAAGCCTGGGAAGCCATAAAAAAACATCCGAAAGTTACCGTTACTATCGATACGTTTCAGTGGGGATTGGTGTTTTTCCGTTATGAACAGGAGAAAGAACATTTCGTTATCCGAACCTAATTTTTAGTAATTTTGATGTTCTAAACAACACACATGGACATCAATCAGATTTTCGAAAACAACCGCTCCTGGATTGCCAAAAAACTGGAAAACGACGAACATTATTTTGAAAAATTATCCGAAGGACAAACTCCCGAATTCTTATACATAGGGTGTTCCGACAGTCGTGTTACTGCCGAAGAACTAATGGGAGCTGCTCCCGGACAGGTTTTCGTACACCGCAACATTGCCAACATGATTCCTAATACCGATCTGAATTCGATGTCGGTCATCAATTATGCTGTCGTTCAGCTGAAAGTCAACAACATAATCGTTTGCGGCCATTACGGTTGTGGAGGCGTAAAAGCAGCCATGCAACAGTCTGATTTAGGAATTCTGAACCCTTGGTTAAGAAACATTCGCGATGTATATCGGATTCATAAAAAAGAACTAAACGCTATCGAAAACGAAGAAAACAGATACCGCAGGCTAATAGAACTAAACGTTCTGGAACAGTGCATAAACATCATCAAAACCGCCGAAGTTCAAAAAGCAAGCGATGAAAGATGTTTAAAGGTACACGGATGGATATTCGACATTCATACCGGAAAACTAATTGATTTAAAAATTGACTTCCCTAAAATTATGGAAGGAATAAAAGAAATTTACAGAATCACACCGTAATACACAACAAGTAAGAATTTTAACAAACAAATAACGTTGAAAAAAAACACATAACTATTTAAAAATCAATATCTTTGTTATGCGTTAAATAACATCTGCACATGGTTTAAAGCATTTGCAGATGGTTAACAGCAATCATACTTTTTTTAAACTCCTCATCTTATCAATGGGGAGTTTTTTTTTAAATCATTGTAACAATTTCAGACATTTAACTACTTATACCCTATCGAATTTCCCTTTAAAGTTTAAAACCGAAAAACTGCTAAAATGTCAAAACCCATAATAGATATAAAAGGTATTACCCGCGATTTCCCTCTTGGAAACGAAACTGTTTACGTTTTAAAAGGTATTGATTTACAAATCAACAAAGGGGAATATGTTGCCTTAATGGGGCCTTCAGGTTCCGGAAAATCAACATTGATGAACATCTTGGGCTGTCTGGATACTCCTACCGCAGGCTCGTATGTTTTAAACGGGAAAGACGTGAGTAAAATGGAAGATGACGAACTGGCCGGAATTCGCAATAAGGAAATCGGATTCGTTTTTCAAACTTTTAACCTCATGCCACGTACAACGGCTCTGGACAACGTAGCATTACCTATGATTTACGCCGGGTATAATAAAGAAAGTCGAAACAAACGTGCCACCACCGTTTTGACGCAAGTCGGACTGGCCGATCGTATGGATCACAAACCTAACCAGCTATCGGGAGGACAGCGCCAGCGTGTTGCCGTGGCAAGAGCTTTAGTGAACCATCCATCTATCATCCTTGCCGACGAACCTACAGGAAACCTGGACAGTAAAACTTCCGTGGAAATCATGAATCTTTTTAATGAAATCCACGCTAACGGAAATACTGTAATTCTGGTTACTCACGAAGAAGACATTGCCAAACACGCCCACCGCATCATCCGTTTGAAAGACGGAATGATTGAAAGCGATAATCCGAACAGGTAGTCCAGTATTCAGTCGCAGTGTTCAGTCACAGTGTTCAGTCTGCAACCTGTAAACTGCGACTGTAAACTGAACACTTTTAAAATGGAGCGAATGGCTTGGAATCTATCAGTAAACCCTATTCCCGCCATCCGTTCTACACGGTGCCACTGCTGTCGGGGCTATAGAGTTTTCGTCTTTTATTTTTGGTAACTCCTCAGGAAATTCAGCAACTTAGCGACTCAGTGACTCAGAACCTTAAAAAAGTCTAACAGAAACAAATACCCTAATCACTATCAGTATTTGGCTCTTTTTTTACAAACTTCCCAAAAAACCTCAGTAACTTAGCGACTCAGTAACTAAGAACCTTAAAAAACGAAACGAGCTTTCAGCGAGTTCCATCGAATACCAATAACAAATAAACCATAATGAGATGAAAGTATATACCAAAACCGGAGATAAAGGAACTACAGCCCTTTTCGGGGGAACACGAGTTCCAAAACACAACATCCGCATCGAAAGTTACGGGACTGTGGACGAATTAAATTCCTATATTGGACTTATCCGCGATCAGGACATCAATCCGCTTTACAAAAATGTATTAATCGAAATACAGGACCGTCTTTTTACCGTTGGAGCCATTTTAGCCACGCCACCGGAAAAAGAAGTCCTCAAAAACGGACAGCAGCGCCTGAACATCAACCGTATTTCAGATGAAGATGTACAATTTCTTGAAAACGAAATCGACTCTATGGATGCTTCCTTGCCACAAATGACACATTTTGTACTTCCGGGTGGCCATACAACTGTGTCATATTGTCATATCGCCCGCTGTGTATGTCGTCGTGCCGAGCGTTTAGCCACGCATCTGAATGAATTAGAACCGACAGATGTGCAGGTTCTTACTTATTTAAACCGACTTTCTGACTATCTTTTTGTATTGGCACGGAAGTTGTCCAATGACCTGAACGCTGACGAAGTGAAATGGATTCCGCGTAAGCAGTAATTCAGTCACAGTATACAGTCGCAGTATTAGTATCAAAAAACTGTCAACGGAGACTGAAAACTGAACACTAAAAAAGACGTTCTTAACTTTTTTTAAAATAAAAGAAATTTTACTTGATTTTTTCAGTATAAAATTTATTTTTGCATAAAACTATAAATCAATCAAAGATGTATTGGACATTAGAATTGGCATCTTATTTAAGTGATGCCCCGTGGCCAGCCACAAAAGATGAGCTTATCGACTATGCTATCCGAACTGGAGCTCCTCTAGAAGTAGTGGAAAATTTACAGTCAATAGAAGACGAAGGTGAAATCTACGAATCAATGGAAGAGATATGGCCAGATTATCCCACCGACGAAGATTATCTTTGGAACGAGGATGAATATTAAAAAATAAAGCACAAAGAAAAAGTCTCTCACGAGGCTTTTTTTTTGTGTAAATTTGCAGACTATTATTAGAATATAAACCAAACCAGATTATGAGTTTCATAAACAGCATATTAAAAGCTTTTGTGGGTGATAAATCCCAGAAAGACGTAAAGGCAATTCAACCGATTATCGCCAAAGTAAAATCATTTGAAAGCTCTTTAGCCGCCTTATCAAATGACGAACTAAGAGCAAAAACAACCTATTTTAAGGATCAGATCAAAGCCGCTCGTGCTGAAAAAGATGCTAAAATAGAGGCTTTAAGACAAGAAGTTGAGACTACGGAAGACATCGACAAAAGAGAGGATATCTATGCTGCTATCGACGCAATCGAAAAAGAAGCTTATGAAATCTCGGAAAACGTATTGAGCGACATTCTTCCTGAAGCGTTTGCTGTAGTTAAAGAAACTGCGCGTCGTTTCAAGGAAAATACGCAAATCACCGTTACTGCGACTCCAAAAGACCGCGAATTATCGGCTGCAAAATCATACATCACTATCGAGGGAGACAACGCCGTTTGGGCCAACTCCTGGGATGCTGCCGGAAAAGCCATCACTTGGGATATGATTCATTATGATGTGCAGTTAATTGGTGGTACAGTTCTACACCAAGGTAAAATTTCCGAAATGCAAACGGGTGAAGGTAAAACGTTGGTAGCAACCCTGCCAATTTATTTAAATGCCTTAACCGGAAACGGAGTACACCTGGTAACCGTGAATGACTACCTTGCAAAACGTGACAGCACCTGGAAAGCACCTTTATTCGAATTCCACGGATTGACTGTTGACTGTATTGACAACCACCAACCGAACACCGATGCAAGACGCAAAGCTTATGAGGCGGATATCACTTACGGAACCAACAACGAATTCGGTTTCGACTACTTAAGAGATAACATGGCTCATACGCCGGGCGAATTGGTACAGAGAAAACACAATTATGCGATTGTCGATGAGGTAGATTCCGTATTGATTGACGACGCACGAACACCGTTGATCATTTCAGGACCGGTTCCTCAAGGAGACCGTCACGAATTCAACGAATTAAAACCGAAAATCGAAAACTTATACAACCTTCAGCGTCAATTAGCCAACGGTTTCCTTACCGAGGCAAAACGTTTGATGAAAGAAGGAAACACTAAAGATGCCGGTTTCCAAACCTTAAGAGCTTACCGTGCTTTACCGAAAAATAAAGCATTGATCAAATTCTTATCTGAAGAAGGCGTTAAACAATTACTTCAGAAAACAGAAAACGAATACATGCAGGACAACAACCGTAAAATGCCGATTGTTGATGAAGCTTTGTATTTTGTAATCGAAGAGAAAAACAATCAGGTAGAATTAACAGACAACGGAATCAAATTCCTTTCTCAGGACACTTCCGATGATTTCTTCGTACTTCCGGATATCGGTACCGAAATCGCAAACATCGAAAAACAAAAACTTTCGAAAGAAGCAGAAGCGGAAGTTAAAGAACAACTATTCCAGGATTTCTCTGTAAAAAGTGAGCGTATCCATACCTTGACACAGCTTTTAAAAGCCTATACCCTATTCGAAAAAGATACGGAATACGTTATCATGGATAACAAAATCCTTATCGTAGACGAGCAAACAGGTCGTATCATGGATGGCCGTCGTTATTCTGACGGATTACACCAGGCAATTGAAGCGAAAGAAAACGTAAAAATCGAGGCTGCTACGCAAACATTTGCAACCATTACATTACAGAACTACTTCCGTATGTACAGCAAATTGGCGGGTATGACCGGTACTGCTGTTACAGAAGCAGGCGAATTCTGGGAAATTTACAAATTAGACGTAGTGGAAATTCCAACCAACAGAGGAATTGCCCGTAAAGACAAAGAAGACTTAATCTACCGTACAGTTCGTGAAAAATTCAACGCCGTAGCGGAAGACGTTCAGGAAATTGCTGCATCAGGAAGACCGGTATTGATTGGTACAACTTCGGTAGAGATTTCCGAATTATTAAGCCGAATGCTGAAAATGCGCGGTGTACAACACAATGTATTGAACGCGAAATTACACAAACAAGAAGCGCAAATCGTTGCTGAAGCAGGTAATGCAGGAGTAGTAACTATTGCAACAAACATGGCTGGTCGTGGAACCGATATTAAATTATCACCGGAAGTAAAAGCAGCCGGAGGTTTAGCAATCATTGGTACAGAACGTCACGATTCACGTCGTGTAGACCGTCAGTTACGTGGTCGTGCAGGACGTCAGGGAGATCCGGGAACTTCGCAGTTCTATGTATCTTTGGAAGACAACTTAATGCGTTTGTTCGGTTCAGAGCGTGTAGCGAAAATCATGGACAGAATGGGAATCAAAGAAGGTGAAGTTATTCAGCACTCCATGATGACTAAATCCATCGAAAGAGCACAGAAAAAAGTAGAAGAAAACAACTTTGGTACGCGTAAACGTCTATTGGAATACGATGACGTAATGAACGCACAACGTGAAGTAGTTTACAAACGCCGTCGTCATGCATTGCACGGAGAACGTTTAAAAGTGGATTTGGCGAACATGATGTATGATTTGGCTGAACTGGTTGTGGAAAACAACAAGCTTACCAAAGATTTCAAAAATTTCGAATTCGAATTAATCCGTTACTTTGCTATCGAATCACCGGTTTCTGAAAGTGATTTCAATAAACTTTCCGATGTGGAATTAGCCGGTAAAGTTTACAAAGCAGCATTAAAACATTACGATGAAAAACAAGATCGCAATGCTAAAGATGCTTATGCTGTAATTAAAAATGTTTACGAAAACAACAACGGTCAGTTTGAGCGTATCGTTGTTCCATTTACGGATGGCATCAAAACGCTTAATGTAGTGACTGATTTAGAGAAATCATACCTTTCAGAAGGTAAAACGCTTTTAACCGATTTCGAAAAGAACATCACTTTAGCGATTGTTGACGAAGCATGGAAGAAACACCTTCGTAAAATGGACGAGTTGAAACAATCGGTTCAGTTAGCCGTTCACGAACAAAAAGATCCGTTGCTGATTTACAAATTTGAAGCATTCAACCTGTTCAAGAAAATGTTGGACGGTATCAACAAAGAAGTAATTTCA
>NZ_DATIDM010000074.1:0-6716 GCF_035456225.1 Flavobacterium sp.
AATAACCTATTTTTGTATTTAACGCGGTAACCAGCATCAGTGAATTATCTACCAATTCTTTGATTCGGGTGTAATTAGGTTCAATTCCAACGGCACAATGTTCATTGAACGACATACACGCATCACCTAATAATCTAGCCGATTGAAGAAAATTGGTAGCAATTAAAGGTTTAAAAACGTTCAGTTCATAATGTCCTTGGGTCGCACCAATTGTAATAGCAACGTCATTTCCCATCACTTGAGCACAAACCATCGTTAAAGCTTCACATTGTGTCGGATTCACTTTTCCGGGCATGATGGAAGAACCCGGCTCGTTTTCAGGAATAAAAATTTCTCCAATTCCCGAACGCGGACCCGAAGCCATCATTCTAATATCATTCGCTATTTTATTTAATGAAACCGCTAATTGTTTCAGAGCGCCATGTGTTTCTACCATGGCGTCGTGAGCGGCGAGGGCTTCAAACTTGTTTTCGGCGGTTTTGAGCGGTAATCCTGAAAATTTTGATATGTATTCTGCCACTTTTACATCATAGTCTTTAGGAGTGTTTAAACCGGTTCCTACGGCTGTTCCTCCGAGAGCCAATTCGGACAAATGGGAAAGTGTGTTTTTCAGCGCTTTTAACCCGTGATTCAATTGCGAAACATAACCGGAAAGTTCCTGTCCAAGGGTTAGGGGGGTGGCATCCATTAAGTGGGTACGCCCAATTTTCACAACATTTATAAATTCTTCCGATTTTGATTTCAGTGTGTCTCGTAGCTGTTCGATTCCCGGGATAGTGGTTTCAACAATAACCTTATAGGCAGCAATATGCATTGCGGTAGGGAAAGTATCATTGGAAGACTGCGATTTGTTCACATCATCATTGGCTTTTATAAAAGATTCTTCGCCAATTTTTTTTCCTGATAAAACTTGTGCTCTGTTAGCAATGACTTCGTTTACGTTCATGTTACTTTGCGTACCTGAACCAGTCTGCCAAATCACTAATGGAAAATTATCATTCAGTTTTCCTGATAGAATCTCGTCGCAAACCTGTGATATAGCATCACGTTTTTCAATGGGCAAAACGGCTAAATCGCAATTGGTGTAAGCTGCCGCTTTTTTTAAATAAGCAAAAGCTTCAATGATTTCTTTCGGCATGGAAGCCGGTTCACCAATTTTAAAATTATTTCTGGAACGTTCAGTTTGTGCTCCCCAGTATTTTTCTGACGGAACGCTTACTTCTCCCATCGTGTCTTTTTCAATTCGAAAGTCCATAATATGTCAATTTTTCCTTAAAATTAATGAATATCAACCGGTTAATAAATGTTGTTAAAATAAATTTAAGAAAGTTTTGTCCAGCCTGAATTTTACACGTATATTTGGCGTGAATTCATAAAATTCCGGAAAACATGTTTGAATTTAGTCAGTATTTAGGTTTTTTACTTTTCTTAGGGATCTTTTTAACAGGATTCTGGTTAATGCTTTTCTTGGTAAACTTCGTGTTCTACTGGGTAGGAGGAGCATTATGGGAAAACTATAAAGAGAAAAGAAATCGCAAAAACGATGAATAGTTAGAATTTCTGACTTTCATAAAAATAAAAAAGTCCCGAGTAATCGGGACTTTTTTGTTTTAACCTCCTATGAAATCTTCACCTTCACCAGCATTTTTAGGCATTTTGTCTCTATCTGTTTTCTTTTTGTTGAAACGATACGTAAATGATAAGTTAATTTGTCTTTCACGACCCTGCATTTCCGTGTGTGTAATTACGGAATCAAGATTACTGTCGAAAATTCTTTTTCTTGAATTGAAAAGGTCATTTACGTTAAGTGTAATAGTCGCTTTGTCTTTTAATACATCCTTACTGAATGCTAAATTTGCTGAAACGACACCTAAACTTTTTCCTTGAGCATTTTCCTGTGGAGCATTATACGTTGCGTTGGTTTGCCAGTCAATGGCATAAGGCAAGGTAATTCTCGAAGTTACACGTGTAAACCAAGTAAAAGCAATATTGTCAAAATCCTGTACGATAGTTTCTCCCTTATAATTTACATAGGTATAATCACCTTGCGTTTAATTTCTGAAGAAGTTGAAATTTCCGTTTAATTTCCACCATTTGTATGGAGTGTAATTTAATGTAAATTCAAGACCTCCGCGGTATTCGGTTGCCAGGTTGATTGGAGTGGTTTCGATTACCGGGATTCCGTCAACATCTTCTCCTGATTCTCTTCGGATAAACTGAAAAGAGTTTTCTGTATGATTAATATAAGCCGAAGTGGTAAGTGTTAATTTGTCCCATTGCTTCATGTATCCAATGTCAAAAGCATTCGTCATGGAAGGGTCAAGATCCGGATTTCCTTTAAAGTAAGAGATGTCACTTGAATAATTTGAAAAAGGATTTATCAGACGGCCTCTCGGACGGTTGATTCTTTTACTGTAATTGACACTAACACTGCTTTTTTCTCCAATCTCATATGTCAAAAACACACTTGGGAAAAGATTGTTGTATTTTTTGTTGTCAAATTCGTTTGTTGTAAGCAAATTGATATCGATGTCGGAATCTTCAAATCGAAGGCCGGCCAAATAACTGAATTTTCCAATTTTGCTGCCATATTGAGAATAAACAGCGTTTATACTTTCCTTGTAATTCAGTTTATTTGTTAAATTGGTATTGATTGTACCTGAACCTTGTCCCTGATCTGGGCCGATTCCCTCTTCAACGCTGTAATCGGTTACCAGATTGGAAAAATCACCTTTGTATCCGGCTTCAAATTGTCCTTTACCAATAGGTAAAACATAATCTGTTTGTGCCAGCGTACGACTTTGTTTCTGATAATTAGTGGTTCCTGTTATTACTGGAGTTGCAGTGCTTCCTACAGTACTTTCAGTAATGATGGAAAGATCATCATCATGATTTCCCGAAACCGAAAAGTCGGCAGTTAACTTATGTCCTTCTTTTTTGAAGTTTTTAGTAATGTTGGAAGAGAAATTCAGGTTGTCACTTTCATTGGTCTGATCGTTATAACGATTTCTGATGTCAATTAACTCATGATTTTCATCATAATTATAATAATTTACATTTTCAGGATTTCCTCCATCATTTTTTGAAAACCCTACCGAGTTTGTCCAGCTTAAAGATTTGGTTAAAAACCATTCCAAACCAAAATTGTTGTTTTTACCTCTTCTTTCCCTGTCATTTTCTCTTATTTCATCAATATATGTTGGCGCTCCGATTTCAGGGTCTAAATAATGTGAGTTACCTAAATAATTACCCGGGCTTGTACTGTTGTTGTAACCAAGGTTGGTAAAGAAATTAAAATTCTCGCCTCTGAAATTGAAATTACCGGTTAAGTTATAATTTTCAGGATATCCCACTGTACCGGTAACACTTCCGTTAATACCCTGGTTTTTTCCTTTTTTCAGAACGATGTTCACTATACCGGCTCCACCCTCGGCTTCATAGCGTGACGAAGGATTTGTAATTACTTCCACTTTTTCGACAGCATCTGCCGGAAGTTGCTTTAAGGCCTGTGCTACATTTACACCAATCATACCTGATGGTTTTCCGTCAATCAGGATTTTTACGTTTTCATTGCCTCGTAAGCTCACATTTCCGTCAACATCCACAGAAACCGAAGGAACGTTATCCAACACATCGCTGGCAGTTCCGCCTTTTACCATCATGTCTTTGCTGACATTGTAAACTTTTTTATCCAATTTGATTTCAACCGCAGCTTTTTCGGCAACGATAACAACTTCATCCAATTGTTTAGAATCTTCCGCTACGGGAATTACGCCAAGATTTGTATCAGCATTGATGGCTTTGTCTTTAAACTCTACTGTTTTGAAACCAAGGAATTCAATTTTGATGTAGTAAACGCCGACAGGGACATCAAAGGAGAATTCTCCTTTTGCATCTGTCATTCCTCCAGAAACCATTGAAGGGTTTTTGATGTTTTGCACGTAAACACTGGCATATTCTAAAGGCTGGCCCGAAGATTTTTCAGTAACTTTTCCGGTTACTTTTACTTTTTGTCCCTGCGGTCTTTGTTGCGCAAATGAAAAAAGTGTTGTTAGCAGTACTAAAAAAGTTACTAAAGCATTTATCTTTTTCATGTATAATTTGGTTTGATTTGGTCAGTAAGACTGCAAAAATACCTCTTGGTTTATCCGTGAAATCACAAATCTTTGTTAAAACGAAAATGGAATAATTCTAAATAATCTCAAGGATTTTTTCAATAGGCCTGCCAATTACCGCTTTATTACCATTAATAATTATAGGTCGTTCTATTAAAACCGGATTTTCAGTCATGATTGTAATTAGTTCATCATCAGAAAGATCTTTGTCTTTATATACTTCTTTCCAAAGGGTTTCTTTTGTTCTTACCAATTCAATCGGTTTGCAATTCAGTTTCTGAAGTATTTCAGTTAGTTCTTCTCTCGAAATTTTTTCATCAAGATACTTAACGGTGTTGAATTTAATTCCTTTTTCTTCCAATAAACAAACTCCTTCTCGTGATTTGCTGCATCTTGGGTTATGATAGATTGTAATCATGTTTTTTTGTATTTTCGGCAAAAGTACTTCATAAAAGTAAAAAATGAAGTATCTTCAGCGTAACAAAATCAGCAACAAATACACCAATTTTTTAAAAACGTACTTATGTTTATTGAACAAATTAAGAACAAAAATTTTAATTTTATACTTTATCTTCCTGTTTTACTTGGGTTTACAACTTTAATGCTTGCCAATTATGTAATGACCCAGGATATGAGTACGGATGCAATTATGGATGAGATGATCGAAAGCTGGGGAAGTAACCTAACTTTTGTTTTTGTAATTATTCCCTTGTCGCTAATGTGTCTCGGATTATTGTTTTGGGTTAAATTCATCCACAGACAAAGCATCAGAAGTTTAACAACCGCAAGAAAGAAGGTCGATTGGGGAAGGATTCTATTCTCTTTCGGATTGTGGGCATTCATTTCGGCATTACTAACCATAATTTCTTATTTCGTGGCTCCCGAAAATTTTGTTTTCAATTTCAAACCTTTGCCTTTTTTTTCTTTTTTGTTATTGGCAACGCTATTGATTCCGCTACAGACAAGTTTTGAGGAATATCTGTTCCGAGGATATATGATGCAGGGTTTGGGAGTGATTACAAACAGCAGATTAATCCCGTTTCTTACGACTTCTATTTTGTTCGGATTAATGCATATCGCCAATCCGGAAGTGGGAAAATTAGGTTTGATCATTATGATTTACTACATAGGAACAGGTTTTTTCCTAGGAATCATCACTTTAATGGATGATGGATTAGAACTTGCGCTGGGCTTTCATGCCGCAAATAATTTAGTTGGAGCCCTTTTGGTTACGGCAGATTGGACAGCCTTTCAGACCAATTCAATTTTGAAGGACGTTTCTGAACCGACTGCAGGATTCGACATAATAATTCCGGTTTTCATAATTTTTCCAATGCTGATCTATATCTTTTCAAAGAAATACGGATGGAGCGATTGGAAAGGAAAATTAACCGGAAAATTGGTTCAGCCATCAGACATTGAAATAAAGGAAATATAATGAATCGTTTTTTGGATATGCATTCCGACTTTAAATTTAATGGAAAGGCCTATAATTCTAAATCATTTTGTTCGTTTGCAAATGAGCTTTTGAATTCCGATGAAGAATTCGAAAAACATTTGTCAAAATTTGTTTTGGATTGGTTCGATGAAAATGATTTTGTCGAAGTAACTACTTCCGGAACAACAGGCACTCCGAAGGTAATTCGTCTTAAGAAAGAAGCAATGGTTAATTCGGCATTAGCTACAGCTGCTTTTTTTGATTTGAAGAGCAATTGTAAAGCATTGCATTGTCTGCCGATGCAGTATATAGCCGGGAAAATGATGTTAGTCCGTGCCATGGTGTTGGGTTGGGATTTGGATTTTGTAAAACCGGACGCTCATCCGCTTGACGGAAATAAAACAAACTATGATTTTACTGCAATGGTTCCGCTTCAGGTTGAAAATTCGTTTGAACAATTACGTTTGGTTAAGAAAGTGATTATTGGAGGTGCAAAATTGAGTCCGGATTTAGCCAGAAAACTAAAACAGCTGCCTACAGCCATCTATGAAACGTATGGTATGACTGAAACCATTACCCATATTGCTGCAAAAAAAATTCAGGATTCGGGTTTTTCAGTATTGCCGGGTATTACTGTTTCTACAGATGACAGAAAATGCTTGGTGATTGATGCACCGAGATTATCGGAAACCAAAATAATTACCAATGATGTTGTTGAGATAGTGGGTGATGATAAATTTGTGTGGCTTGGCCGATTTGATAATGTCATCAACAGTGGAGGAGTGAAGCTGTTCCCCGAAAGAATAGAGGAGAAGTTGGGCGGGAAAATTCCTCATCGGTTTTTTGTAATCGGTAAACCGGATAACAGCTTAGGTGAAAAACTGGTTTTGGTTATTGAAAGTAGTCCTTATGAGATAGGAAGTTCGGCTTTTGATGGTTTGGATAAATTCGAAAAACCTAAAGAAATAGTATTTGTTCCAAAATTTTCAGAAACCGAAACCGGAAAAATCAAACGTGCCGATACCATAAAAAAATGAACCACAAAGCTGCTTTTTAATGTTCACATCGCCCATACGACGAAGGTTAAGCATGCTTTGTGGTTATTTTGAAAAAAGTTGTTGTACTTTCGCTTTATTGCTGCATTTTGAAATAATAATCGGCTG
>NZ_DATIDM010000075.1:0-13023 GCF_035456225.1 Flavobacterium sp.
CCAATCAAACACAGTAAAGTAAAATATTTTCCTTTTTCCATTATTGGTGTATTGTTGGTTGCTTTGTTAACCGTTGGGGGTATAAGAGGCGATTTTAAAAAGAGTACCCGACCTATTAACTTAATTGACGCTAACCGATATGTGGAAAAACCGCAACACGCTGACGTTGTTTTGAATACGCCGTTTGCCATTATCAGGACGTTTGGTGTCACAAGTTTCAAGAAAATTGACCTGGTTGATAAAAGCGTGGTTGAGGCTAATTTCCAACCAATAAAACAATACGCGAACAATCCGAAATCTACTCCGAATATCGTATTGATTATCACCGAAAGTTTCGGAAGAGAATATTGGGGTTCATTCAATAAAGACATGAAAATTCCCAATTATGAGGGATATACTCCGTTTTTGGATTCATTGGCGCAACACAGTATGATTTATACAAATGGTTTTGCCAACGGAAGTAAGTCAATTCACGGAATGTCATCCATTATTGCTGGTGTTCCTTCATTCAGGGATGCTTTTACATCTTCTCCATATCCGAAACAGAAAATACAATCTTTGGTTTCCTGTCTGAAAGAAATGGGTTATGACACTTCGTTTTTTCACGGGGCTCCCAACGGTTCGATGGGATTCCTTGGTTTTGGGAATATTTTAGGTTTTGATCATTATTATGGTAAAACCGAATTTAAAAATGATGCTGAATTCGACGGTGTCTGGGGAATTTGGGATGAACCTTTTCTTCAGTTCATGAAACAGACGTTGGATAAAAAGCATAAACCATTTTTCAGCACGGTTTTCACGGTATCTTCTCACGAACCTTACATTGTGCCTGAAAAATACAAGAATAAGTTTCCAAAAGGAAATGTGCCAATGCACCAGTGTGTGGGTTATACCGATTATTCATTTAAGAAATTCTTTGAGGAAGCCAAAAAGCAACCTTGGTTTAAAAACACAATCTTCATTATTACAGCTGATCACGGAAATCAGACGTATTATGCTGAATATGAAAAAATAGTAAACAGACCGACAGTTCCGATACTGATTTATAAGCCGGACGGAAGCCTGAAAGGAGAAAGCAAGGAATTGGCTCAACAAATTGATATCTATCCTACAATTCTGGATATGGTGGGGTATGATAAACCTTTCAGAAGCTGGGGAAGAAGCTTAATCGGGGATAAAAAAATAAAACCCTATACAATTAACTTTAATGGAACCCTTTACCAGTTCCAACGTGGTAATTATATTTGTACTTTCGACGGAAAAGAAGTTGTAGGTTATTATGACATAAACGATAAGGCGTTAGAACGAAATCTGATTGCTAAACCTAATAAAGAAATGCTGGAAAATGGAGAAGCGTGTAAAGCTATTCTTCAGGATTATTTTGAAAGAATCATTGATCAGAAATTATATTATAAAAATAAATCATGAAAAAGAAAATAGGATTATTAGTCCTTTTGATTATAGTCATCGGAGTTGGTAAGTATGTTTATGATATGAACATCAATCATAATTTTGAGACTATAACGGAAGGGAAAGTTTATAAAAGTGGTGTGATTCCTCCAGATGAGATTGAAGATTATGTGAAGGAATACCATATCAAAAGTATTGTGGATTTACGTTTTCCCGGAACAGGTGATGATGTTAACAATCCCGAAATCCCAGCTGAACTTACTGCGGAAAAAGAAGCTATAGCTAAAATCCCGGGAGTGAATTATTTTAATAATGGTTCTGATCAGGTTCCGCAACAGCATAATCTTGATATGTTTTTTAAAATCATGGACAATCCGGAAAATTATCCTGTTCTGATTCACTGTTATCATGGTGTTGGTCGTGCGGAAATGTTTTCGGCGTTATATCGTATTGAATATGAGGATATGGACAGGGATGAGGCCAGGGAAAATACTCGTTTTTTAACCAAATGGAGTTCGTTTGATTTAGGTAAACCTAAAGGAGACTATCTTCATAGTTATGAAAGCAGAAAACAAAAAGCTGAAAAAAATAAATAATTGATAAATATATATTCTTTAAAAAACCATTTTTGATTTCAAAAGTGGTTTTTTTTATGTCCATTGCTAAAATGCATACTTTAGTATATTATTTATTGTTTGTAATTTTAACATATTTTACGTAAAATGTTTAAATTTAACAATATGTATTAATCTTAATCGGAAATATTTTATTAAAAGTTAATATTATCGTAACTTCAATATTAACTAATAGTAAGAATTGTGGAACATTTAAAGGCATTGGTCCGTGGTTTTCTAAAAAACAAAGATTTTAAATCTTCGTTCCGGTGTTTAGGATACTTGTTCCTTTTTTTCTTCTTCTCCGCATTAGCTTTTTCACAACAAACCGCAATAGATAGTTCCGTTTTAAAAGAATTTGAAAAAGCTAAAGAACTTATTTCCAAAAACGAATATGAAGCCTACCAAAAAGGGACGGCCATCGTAAGTAATTTAGAGAAAAGGCTGATTTCCGAAAAAAATTACGACCAGCTCTTATATCTGTATTTAGAGATTTCCTATTTCTATTTAACGCAATACGATTATGCAACAAGCAAAAAATCACTTAATAAAGTTGGTAAAATATTACAAACACACAATAACAATTGTATCCGGGGAGAATATTATGAGCATCTGGCAGTATTTTACAATTCTCAAGGGAAAACGGATTTGGATGAAAAATACACACTTTTATCTGAAAAGTACTTAACGCAATATGCTCCAAAAAATAAACAGGTTGATTTGTATTATAATCTTACCCTGTTGTACTTAAGAAGTGAAGATTGGAATAAAACATTATCAAATTCCATGAAATTCTTAAAGATTAATCAGGAAACAGGAGGTAGTCCGGATCAGCCTGAAATACAGTTATTTATAGCGGAAAGTTACTATAACCTAGGGCAAATAGATAAAGCTTTTGAATATTTGGATGCTGTCAAAAACTCCGAATTTTTTCAGAACCAAGACAAGGATTTCGTATTAAAATCGCGTTACTTTTTGATTTTAGGGGAGTTGTACGAAAAGCAAAATAAATTCCGGGAAGCTGCAGCCAATTTAAAAATAGCCAATGAATATTTTAAGAAACGACTGGTTTACAGGGTTGTCAAATTAAATCAGTCCCTGAATCAAAAAAGAGAGTTACAGGTAAAAAACATTCAATTCCAGTCGATTATCAAGCAAAATGAACTTAAAACTGAAAATATAAAATACAAAAACTACCTGCTTATTCTCTGTTTGATTACGATTATAAGTCTGTTGATACTTTTATATATTCAATATTTGAATACGAAATTCAAGAGCGCTACGAATCAGCTGTTAAATGAAAAAAACGAGCAGCTTCACAAAGCGAATTCTGAATTGGAGTCGGCATTAAATATCCGGAAAAAATTGTTGGATACTATTTCTCATGAACTGCGAACGCCAATTTACACTTTAAACGGCCTTCTGCATTTAATGAAGGAGGATTCAGCCAATTATGAGAAAAACATAGATGAGCTGGAGGCTTCTGTTCAGAACCTGTATAATTTATCCGGTAATATCATCGAAATTAATGTGTTGGACAGTTTTGACAATGACTATATCCCTAAAAAAGATGTTGTTTTGTTGGAACAGATGCTTTCAAAAATGATTGCTTCGGTGAAAAAAAACAGAAATAACGGAAACAGCAGTTCATTAGTATTTGATGCGACAATACCTGATAAATTGATTTTTGATGAGGCAAAATTAAGACAGGTTTTGTTCAGCCTGATCGATAATGCCTTCAAATTCTCAAAAAACGGAACTGTTGTAGTAGAAGCAAAAAAAGCATTTGAAAATGATGATAAGGTCGGAATTCAATTCATAGTAAAAGATACCGGAATTGGAATCGCTTCAGAAATTAAGGATAAGATATACGATTTATTTTTTCAGGGTTCGGATAAAATCAACTACGAATATGGCGGAAGCGGGTTGGGGCTGACATTAGTAAAAAAAACATTGGATCTTTTCGGTAAATCAATAAAAATTGATTCGGAACCCAACATAGGTACTACAATTTCATTTTCATTGGATTTTGAAATTTTCAGCGATACAGAAGGGGCAGAATCAACGTCGTTATCTAAAGAAAAAAAGGATCCTTCCAGCATCAGGATTTTATTGGTGGAAGACAATAAGACCAACCAACTCATAACGAAAAAGATCATTACAAAAAAAGGGTATATCTGTGACGTGGCTGATAACGGATTCGAGGCCTGTAATATGGTGGGCCTGGCCGATTATTCCTTGATTTTGATGGATATAATGATGCCTATAATGGATGGTTTCGAAGCATCGGATTATATTTCGAAGTTCAAACCGCATATACCTATTGTGGCTTTAACGGCTATTTCGGAAGATGTAAATAAAGAATTGTTTTCTGCTTCAAAAATCAAAAAAGTATTGAGCAAACCCGTAAATATTGATGAATTGTATAAGACCATTAGTTTTTATTGTGAATGAAAAAGTATCAACCCCAACCTCTTGAGATTTATGATTGATACGTTATATCTCCAAACTTCCAATTAGTAGCAAATCCAACAATACAGAATAACATAATGATTAACTCAACAAACAGCAATAAAAGGAATAAGATCATTCGGATAGAAAATCCTGCTTTGCTGTAATTTTCCTTAAAGGCACTGTAATAACTGTATATAATGTAAACAAATATTATTAGCGCTGTGGCCATACTGGCAATATCAGATAGAAAGCCAAAATGTTTTGTGAAATCAAAGAAAGTAAGCAGACTGCCGATAGTTTCTATTATAAGTATTCCCAGAAACAATATTCCTGCAACGATAAAATGTTCACTTAAATTCAGTTTTTTTCTTCGGAAGGCCAAATAGCCATTGAAGGCAAAAAAAGGTACAAAAGAGAAAATGATTAATTTGGCATATTTACTCATAAAAGCGGCTATCTTCCTACCGTTACTGTTTTTAACGCCTTCACTAACTCCGGTGTATATTTCACGAAAGTGATCGTAATAGTGGCTGATAAATATATTCAAACCGATCAGTAATAATATGAGGAAAAACACATTGTAATATCGGATCCTTTTTCCGCTTATGTAATCCAAAGCAGCTTTACCGGGACGGGTGAGGGCTTCTTTGGCCGTGAACAACATACCTTTTTCAAAATGCCACACACCATGCAGAACATCATGCATGATGAAATGTTTGAAAGTGATTCGGTGTGTATCTGCTTTTTGTCCGCAATTGGAACAAAATTTACCCGATAAAGAAGTATCACAGTTTAAGCAATTGGTGGGATGCATATTTAAACAGAATAATTTCTTACAATAATACAAAAAGCACCCTAAAAATAGAGTGCTTTCTTTCAAAAATTATAGAAAATCTTATTTGTTCTTTGCTTCAATCCATTTACGGGCATTCACAAACGCTTCGTGCCAAGGAGTCACTTCGTTTTTCTCTCCGTTATCCGGATAATGCGCCCAGTTCCAAGGGAAAGTCGAACGCTCAATGTGCGGCATGGTTACCAAATGACGACCTGTTTTGTCACACATCATAGCCGTGTTGAAAACAGATCCGTTTGGATTCGCCGGATAGCCTTCGTAACCGTATTTTCCAACGATGTTGTATTTGTCTTCCGAATACGGTAAGTTGAATTTACCTTCTCCGTGAGAAATCCAAACTCCTAAAGTAGTGCCTTCCAAAGAAGAAAGCATTACCGAGTTGTTTTTCTGAACCGTTACCGAAGTAAAGCCGCTTTCGTGTTTGTGTGAATTGTTGTGAAGCATTTTTCCGTGTACTTCATGCTCCGGATTGATCAGTTCCAATTCCATGAACAACTGACAACCATTACAGATACCTACCGATAAAGTATCCTCGCGTTTGAAGAAATTCTCCAACGCCGTTTTTGCTTTTTCGTTGTATAAGAATGCTCCTGCCCAACCTTTTGCTGAACCTAATACATCCGAATTCGAGAAACCTCCAACAGCTCCGATGAACTGAATGTCTTCCAACGTTTCGCGACCCGAAATCAAATCCGTCATGTGAACGTCTTTTACATCGAATCCGGCCAAATACATTGAATTTGCCATTTCTCGTTCGGAATTACTTCCTTTTTCACGGATGATGGCCGCTTTTGGTCTTGGTTTCGAATTATCGATTACAGGTGCTTTTCCGTCAAAATGAGATGGGAAAGTATAAGTTAACGGTTGTTTTTTATAGTTTTCGTAACGCGCTGCCGCCATTCCGTTTTTAGATTGTTTCGAATCTAAAAGGAAAGACGTTTTGAACCAGGTATCTCTTAATTTAGAAACGCTTAAAGTGAAAGCATCATCATTATTGATAAATGTAACCACGTCGCCTTCTACTACTGAACCAATGTTGAAAATCTCGATATCATTTTGAGCGAATACAGCTTCTACTTCAGCATCTGCCTGGAAAACTAAACCAATGTTTTCGTTGAACAATGCTTTAACGGTATCTTTTTCTCCAAGTGAAGTCAAATCGAATGAAGCTCCTAAATTTACATCTGCGAAACACATTTCCAATAAAGTAGTGATTAAACCACCGCTTCCTACGTCGTGTCCGGCTTTAATTTTACGGTCTTTAATTAAATCCTGTAAAACATTGAAGGCTTTTTTGAAGAATTCCGCATTGGTAATGGTTGGAACTTCCGAACCGATTTTGTTTAAAACCTGCGCAAAAGAAGAACCTCCTAATTTGAAGGTGTCCTGTGATAAATTGATATAGTAGATGTTTCCGCCGTTTCTTTTCAAAACAGGTTCCACAACTTTAGTAATGTTAGAACAGTTTCCGGCTGCCGAAATAATAACCG
Source organism: Flavobacterium sp. (assembly GCF_035456225.1). Taxonomy (GTDB): domain Bacteria; phylum Bacteroidota; class Bacteroidia; order Flavobacteriales; family Flavobacteriaceae; genus Flavobacterium. The sequence continues at coordinate 6,822 of NZ_DATIDM010000075.1, forward strand.
TTCCCGGTGCAATTACTTCGTCATTCGGATATTTCTGTTTCATGGAAAGTGAATCTTTTCCGGTTGGAATGTTGATTCCCAATTCGATAGCAAAATCCGAACAACCTTTTACAGCTTCGTATAATCTTGCGTCTTCACCTTCGTTTTTACATGCCCACATCCAGTTGGCAGATAAAGAAACTGATTTTAAATTATCTTTTAATGGCGCCCAAACTAAATTCGATAAAGCCTCTCCAATGGCTGTTCTCGAACCCGCTACAGGATCAACCAAAGCGGAAATAGGCGAGTGGCCAATAGTTGTTGCAATTCCTTCTTTTCCTTTGAAATCCAACGCCATAACCCCAACGTTGTTCAATGGCAATTGTAAAGGTCCGGCGCATTGTTGTTTTGCAACGCGTCCGCCCACACAACGGTCAACTTTGTTGGTTAACCAGTCTTTACAAGCTACCGCTTCCAATTGTAAAACCTGATTTAAGTAAGTTGGAATATTTTCGGTTGAATAGTGTAAATCAGAATAATTGACAGCAACTGTTTTGTCTGTCATGATTGTTTTTGGCGAACTTCCGAAGAAATCTTCCAAAGCATAATCCATTGGTTTTGCACCAGTTGTTTTTGATTCGAAAGTAAAACGATGATCGGAAGTCACATCACCAACCTGATACATTGGCGAACGCTCTCTGTCGGCAATTTTCTGTAAAATACCGATGTTTTCTTCTCCAATAACCAATCCCATTCTTTCCTGCGATTCGTTTCCGATGATTTCTTTTGCAGAAAGAGTAGGGTCGCCGACTGGTAATTTATCCAAATCGATTAAACCTCCTGTGTCTTCCACTAATTCAGAAAGACAGTTTAAGTGTCCTCCTGCACCGTGATCGTGAATAGATACGATAGGGTTGTTGTCGCTTTCCACCAAACCACGAATGGCATTGGCGGCACGTTTTTGCATTTCAGGATTGGAACGCTGAATCGCATTCAATTCGATTCCTGAACCGAAAGCTCCTGTATCTGCAGAAGAAACCGCAGCACCACCCATTCCGATTCTATAATTTTCTCCACCAAGAATAACGATTTTATCACCTTCCTGTGGTTTCTTTTTAATGGCTTGGTCTAATTTTCCGTAACCGATTCCACCCGCCTGCATGATTACTTTATCGTAACCGATTTTACGGTTATTTTCCTCGTGTTCGAAAGTTAAAATAGAACCTGTGATTAACGGTTGTCCGAATTTGTTACCGAAATCCGAAGCTCCGTTGGAAGCTTTGATTAAGATGTCCATTGGTGTTTGGTACAACCAAGGTCTAGCGTTCATGGCGTCTTCCCAAGGACGGTCTTCTTCTAATCTTGAGTATGAAGTCATGTAAACTGCCGTTCCCGCTAATGGCAATGAACCTTGTCCACCAGCTAAACGGTCACGGATTTCTCCACCTGAACCCGTTGCTGCACCACTGAATGGCTCAACCGTAGTAGGGAAGTTGTGTGTTTCTGCTTTTAAGGAAAGAACAGAGTCAAATTCTTTTTCCTGGTAAAAATCAGGTTTATCAGCACTTTTTGGTGCAAATTGCGTCACTTTCGGTCCTTTTACAAAAGCAACATTGTCTTTATAAGCTGAAACAATATCGTTTGGATTTGTTTCCGATGTTTTCTTGATTAACTTGAAAAGGGAAGTCGGTTTTTCTTCACCATCCACCACGAATGTTCCGTTGAAGATTTTGTGACGGCAGTGTTCTGAATTTGCCTGTGAGAAAGCAAAAACTTCAGAATCGGTTAATTTTCTTCCTAGTTTGGCAGATAAATTATTCAGGTATTCCACTTCTTCATCACTTAAAGCCAAGCCTTCCTGTTTGTTGTAAGCAGCAATATCTTCAATATCCAGAATGGCTTCCGGTTGAATGTTGATGGTGAAAATATCCTGGTTTAATTCTGCATATTTTTGAGAAATCATCGGGTCAAAAGCTTTGAAATCAGCAGTTGATTTTTCAAATTCCTCGATTCGGATGATTCCGGAAATACCCATGTTTTGAGTAATTTCAACGGCATTGGTACTCCAAGGTGTTACCATAGCGGCACGGGGTCCAACAAAAAAATCCGCAAGTACGGATTTCTCTATTTTATGTGCGTTGCCGAAAAGCCAGTTTAATTTGTTGATGTCTTCAGTCGATAATTCGTTTTGCGATTGAACTGCAAAAACAGTGTTCGTTTGGTTTCCGAAGAAATGAATCATTGTATGAGTTGTTTTATTCCGCTGCGCTCCAAAGGGTTCGGTTCGTCTCGGGTGTGTTGTTGTTTTTAAAGTGCAAATTTATTCTAAAAAAGTCAGTTAGCAAAGTTTGTTTTCATAAAAAAAGCACAAGATTTACCTTGTGCTTTTACAGTATTATTCATACAGGGATTATTTCTTTCTGGTCGAAATGATTTCCATGTTTTTGTATTCTTTTCCGTCATAACCGGTATCGTACATTTCCATTTTACGGGTATTGTCATCAACAATGGTAATCGTTTCTCTCATTTTTTTGGTCTTTTTTGTAACCGGATCTACAATGTCGCCTTCAAAACTCAACATTTTTGTGGCAGGATCGTATTTTCCTTTCATAATCATTACTCCCGTACCCATATTGTCAATCCAAGTGGAAATATATTCTTGAGATGCATTGTCGTAGGCCAGAGTTCCTCTTCCTTCAAATGGCATTCCCATGAAATTTCCTTTGTAGACTCCCTCCTGATAGCGGCCTCCCAAAACCATTTTGTATTCGGCAGTGGTAGTGCTTTTCATCGGTTTTGGATCATTGGCGAACATCCACATGGTCATGTCTCCGGTCCACTTTCCGTCTTCCATGGCCATCATTTTGTGTGCTTCACCCACAGTGGCATATTCTGTGAATGCTTTACTGATAGCTGCTGAATCCGGCATTACCGTTGCAACTTCTTCCGTTTTTGTTGCTGTTGAATCAACAGTTGATTGTGAATCTTCTTTTTTCTCGTCTTTTTTGCAGGCAACTAAGCTTAAAGATGCAATTGCTAAAGTTAAAATTGTTTTGGTCATAATTATTTTTGGTTTTGGTTAATAATTAATTTGGAAAAACAATGTGATTATAAGCGCCCATGTCTGTTGTTAGAGCGTTTCTTGGATTATTTAAAATATCGTTAAATGTTGAAAATGCTGGATCCGCCGTTTCCTTTGCTGCCGAATCATCCCCAATAATAAACTGATTTTTATCGGGGTTTTTGAAATCCGGTTTATTTGTTGTTGAGTTTTCGGCGATGATACAGTTTGGATAATTAGCAGTATTTGCTAATGGATATAGAGGATCTTCTTCGAATTGTCCGAAATCGACGAATTTGATCAGACAATTTCTGAAAATGTAATTGAAGGCGGCGGTACCTTTTTGGGTCAATGAAATTCCGTAGCTGCTTGACCCGTAAATAATGCAATTGGTAAAATTTGCATTGGTAAGATTGATTTGAAGTTCATCATTACCATTGTCAATTGCAACCGGAACCTGATTTGGTCTTGGCCAATAATTTGCAAACGTACAGTGCGTAAAATTGTAATCACCGCCATAGGAACAAGCTAATCCCGCTTGGCCGCAGTTGTTGATTACTACATTTTTTCCGTCAATTATTCCTGTTCGGGCTAAAACACCAACATTGGAACAGTTATAAATCTGTACATCTCTCATGTTAATCACACTTGAATTATGCTCAATCAATAAACCAACAGTTGCGTTTTTAATGGTCACATTTTTAAAACTTCCGGTACTTCCTTCGGTCATCCAAATTGCGCCCCATTGTCCGGCGATATCTGAAAAGCCCGGTTCGAGTCTGTCACTTTCGAAAACAATCTCATTATCATCAGTAACATTGCCATCTGAGTCATATTGGGAATAATCCCCAGTAGCAGTAATAGTAGCTCCATTGCCGATAATCAATCCGGAATCAGCATGAAAATGAATTTTGGCACCTTCACTAATCGTTAAAGTTTCTCCTGTTGGAACGGCAGCATAACCGTATATAACATAAGGTTTTGATTCGTTCCAGACATATTCATTGCCATTTACAGGATCATTGTGGTCTAGGTAAAAGCCGTAAATTGAATCATTGTCGCCAATAGGGAGGGTTTCATATGTCCCGTCGGAAAAACGTTTCGGATATAAAAAGTAAGCATCTCTTACCAAAGTAACCAAATCAACGGTCTGCGGAGCACCGCTGATATTGTGGAATTCGATTTTATCAGTATACAGGTATTCCGAATCCGGATTAGCATATTCACTGTAATCAATCGTCGTTTCGATGAAAATGAACATACTGTCTTTTGCCAGTAATTCTACATTTCGGAATACTTTACCCGGAATTCCGTCGACCATTAATCGGTATTTGGAATTTTCTCCCTGTGCAAGTTGTAATGTTGGTATTTTAATGTCTTTGTCGCTGTTATTGTAAACTTTAAGGGTATAAGTACTCGAACCGATATTACTGAAAACAGTATCAAGATAAACGGTTTGTTTTGAAAATTCCAGACCTCCCGTGCTGGGTTCAAAGTCAAAGTCCTGACGGCAGGAAGTAAGAGAAAGTACAAATGCAATAAAAAGTATATAAATGTAATGACGCATAAAAAAGCTTATTTTGGTAAAAGTATTGATTTTTTTTAAATTTTGATACAGATTATCTTATGCTTTAGAACGTTTTTTAAAACAAATTAGTTTACAGTGATGTGGTTAATTTGACGGGACATTTCATAAATTTACACTTCTAAAGAAAAAAATATGTCGTTTGATAAAGATAAAGTGCTGCAGCGTTGCAATTCATATGGTAAAAATACTTTAATGGAAACATTGGAAATTCAATTTATCGATGCCGGTGAAGATTTTCTAACCGCAACAATGCCAGTTAATCCGCGAGTGCATCAGCCAATGGGACTTTTACACGGAGGCGCTTCTGTGGCATTGGCCGAAAGCGTTGGAAGCGCTGCATCCATGATGTTTGTCAATGGTGAAAAACAGGAAGTGCGCGGCATTGAAATTTCGGCTAATCATTTAAGAAGTAAAAGGGAAGGAGTGGTTACAGCCACGGCCAAAATTATTCACAAAGGCGCCAGTATTCATTTGTGGGAAATCAGAATCGTTGACGAAGAGGAAAAACTGGTCTCGCTTTGCAAACTCACCACTATGGTATTACCAAGAAAAAAGAAACATGACTGATATATTTCTGAAAGTAAAAACGCATCAGGAGCAACAGCTTCCTTATGTTTTGTACTCCAAACCGAATTCCAAAGAAATTGTAGGGTTGTTTCAGCGCAATGACCACTTGTATTTTGTGGAATCGTTCGAAGAGAACGGATTTGTATTTGCACCTTTCGATGGGGAAAATTATGTTCTTCTGCCTGAAAATCATTTAGATGTTATCGTAGAGCCTTTTAAAAGTGAAACTTCAGAGAATCTACCTGCGGTTTTTTACGAAATGGATGAAAAAGCCAAACATGATTTTGAGCAACTGGTGGAAAAAGCGGTAGCTGAAATTCAAGCCGGGTATTTTAAAAAAGTAGTGCTTTCAAGAGAAGAAATGGTAAATCTTGACTACTTTGATGTCGTCGGTTTTTTCAAGAAACTTTTAAGCAATTATCCACAAGCCTTTAAATATTGTTTTTTTCATCCGAAAGTAGGGATGTGGATGGGAGCAACTCCGGAACAGCTTTTAAAAGTAAAAGACTTTGAAATACACACCGTGGCTCTGGCGGGAACCAAGTTAAATAAAGGAAAAGAAGAAGTCGTTTGGAAGCAGAAAGAAAAAGACGAACAACAACTGGTAACCGATTTTATATTGGAAAATCTTAAGGAACATGTTTCGGAGCAGACGGTTTCCAGTCCGTACACGGCTTATGCGGGTAATTTGCTGCATATTAAAACCGATATTTCCGCAAAAATGAATCATGCCAACAGTTTAAAACCCGTGTTGAAAATTTTGCATCCGACACCCGCTGTTTGTGGTTATCCGAAATTATTGGCGAAGGATTTTATTTTGCAGAATGAAGGTTATGATCGAGAATATTATGCCGGCTTTTTAGGCGAGCTGAATATGGATTTTGCTGCCGGAAGGAGTGAAAATACCGATTTGTTCGTTAATTTACGATGCATGAAAATAAAAGATAAAAAAGCGCATTTGTTTGTTGGCTGCGGAATTACCAAGGACAGCGATCCGGAAAAGGAAT